>CP133959.1:0-340911 GCA_036251705.1 Orbaceae bacterium lpD01
GTTGCAGAAAATCCAGGTAAGGCCTACAACCCACTATTTATCTATGGGTCAACCGGCCTAGGTAAAACCCATCTATTACATGCGGTGGGTAATGGTATCATGCAAACCAAAAAGAATGCTCGCGTAGTCTATATGCACTCGGAACGTTTTGTGCAGGATATGGTGAAAGCACTCCAGAATAATGCCATCGAGGAGTTCAAACGTTATTATCGCTCCGTAGATGCCCTGCTTATCGATGATATCCAATTTTTTGCAAATAAAGAACGTTCTCAGGAGGAGTTTTTCCATACCTTCAATGCCCTGCTAGAAGGTAATCAACAAATTATTCTCACCTCCGATCGTTATCCAAAAGAGATCAATGGCGTCGAAGACCGGTTAAAATCACGTTTTGGTTGGGGATTGACCATCGCTATCGAACCGCCGGAACTGGAAACCCGCGTGGCGATCTTGATGAAAAAAGCTGAAGAGAACGGTATCAAGTTACAAGAAGAGGTCGCTTTCTTTATTGCCAAACGTTTACGTTCAAATGTCCGAGAACTGGAAGGTGCCTTAAATCGGGTTATCGCCAATGCCAATTTTACCGGTAAAGCGATTACCATCGATTTTGTCAAAGAAGCGCTGAAAGATCTGTTAGCATTGCAAGAGAAGCTTGTTACAATAGAAAATATACAAAAAACGGTGGCCGAATATTATAAAATTAAAGTGGCTGATTTGTTATCTAAACGACGTTCACGTTCCGTCGCCAGACCTCGTCAAGTGGCGATGGCACTGGCCAAAGAGTTAACCAATAAAAGCTTACCAGAAATTGGCGATGCCTTTGGTGGACGAGATCACACAACAGTACTACACGCCTGCCGTAAAATTTTAGAACTACGTGAAGAGAGTAATGATATTAAAGAAGATTACTCTAATTTAATCCGAACACTTTCAACTTAAATCGGGTCAGATAAAGATTATGAAATTCATTATTGATCGTGAAAAACTATTAAAACCATTACAACAAGTGAGTGCGCCGCTCAGTAGCCGTCCGACACTGCCGATCTTAGGCAATATCCTACTGCAGGTCAGTGAGAATACTCTGTCCCTAACCGGTACAGATCTCGAGATTGAGATGATCGCCAGAATTCCTTTAATCGACGCCAACGAAGCCGGCGCGACGACGGTACCGGCACGTAAATTTCTAGATATCTGTCGTAGCCTGCCGAATAATGCCAATCTGACTATTGTGCTCGAAGGCAGTCGCTTGCTTATTCAATCGGGTCGCAGTAAATTTTCACTATCCACTTTACCTGCAACTGATTTTCCTAATTTAGAAAACTGGCAAAGTGACGTCGAATTTTATGCGCCGCAAAAAACCCTCAAATACCTGATTGATGCGGTGCAGTTTTCGATGGCGAATCAGGATGTCCGTTATTATCTTAACGGTATGTTGTTTGAAACCGAAGGTGAGATATTAAGAACTGTCGCCACAGACGGCCATCGTTTAGCGGTGAGCTCATTATCGGTTGGTCAGGCAATCCCCTCAACACAATCGGTGATTGTGCCGCGTAAAGGCGTTCAGGAGCTAGCCAAACTGGTCAACGATAGTGATGATCAGATCAATTTGCAAATCGGTAATAACAGCTTACGCGCAAATCTGCCTGATTTTACCTTCACCTGTAAACTGATTGATGGCCGCTTCCCAGATTACCGTCGTGTGCTGCCCAAAAATCCGGATAAAACCTTAGTGGCGTCTTGTGAAATGTTAAAGAGCGCCTTCTCTCGGGCAGCGATTTTATCGAATGAAAAATTCCGCGGCATTCGAATGCATCTCAACAACAATCAGTTGAAAATTACCGCCAATAATCCAGAGCAGGAAGAGGCAGAAGAGATTGTTGATGTAAACTACCCAGCAGCAGAATTGGAGATTGGCTTTAACGTCAACTATCTACTCGATGTGCTCAATGTCCTAAAATGTCATGAAGTCTCACTACTGCTGACTGACTCAACCTCGAGTGTCCAGATTCAGGATGTCGAGAATGCCACTTCAACCTACGTCATCATGCCGATGAGACTCTAGGATTGATTCGCCCGAGCGACTTCGGGCGAATATCGCATCACACATGGCTATTTCAACCATTCTCATTCACCATTTTCGCAATATTGCGCAAGCTCAGCTTGATCTCTCCAGCCAGTTTAATTTTCTGGTCGGTGACAATGGCAGCGGCAAAACCAGTTTTCTGGAGGCGCTCTATATGCTGGGCCATGGCCGCGCCTTTCGCCACCAGCAATCTAATCGAGTCATTCAGCATGAGATGCCAGAACTGGTAGTGCATGGTAAAATTATCCTGAACCAGCAGCAGCACAGTATCGGTATATCAAAATCGCGCAGTGGTGAAAACCGCGTCAAAATCGATGGTGATGAAGGCTTTAAAATTGCCGAACTGGCGCAATTACTGCCGATTCAGTTAATCACGCCAGAGGGATTTGAGCTGCTTAACGGCGGGCCTAAATATCGTCGCGCCTTTTTGGATTGGGGCTGTTTCCATCACTACCCAGAGTTTTTCACTCTCTGGAATAATCTCCGGCGGCTGATTAAACAGCGCAACGCTGCGCTACGGCAGATCAGCCACTACTCACAGCTCAAACATTGGGATAAAGAGCTTATCCCTGTCGCTAATCAGGTCAGCCAGATTCGTCAGCATTATGCGGATAATATTATTCCCAAACTGATCGAGACCGCGAAATTATTCTTACCGGAATATACCATTGAGTGCCAATATTATCAGGGCTGGGATAAACAGACTGACTATGCTGATGTTTTAGCTCATCAGTTTGAGCGCGATAAGCAGTTAACCTATACTTCGCTCGGCCCACACAAAGCCGATCTGCGTCTGAAAAGTCAACATATTCCGGTCGAGGACTTACTATCGCGCGGTCAATTAAAGCTACTGGTTTGTGCATTACGTCTGGCGCAAGGTGAGTTTTATACCAAACAGGAAAAACAGGCCTGTATTTATCTGATCGATGACTTTGCTTCTGAGCTGGATAAAGATAAACGAACCCTGCTAGCTAAACGCTTAAAACAGACCGCTGCGCAAGTTTTTATTACAGCGGTAAGCGAGGATCAAATTGCCCATATGCTTGATGAAAATGATAAGATATTTCACGTAAAATATGGTATAATTTCCGATTAAAAAGTATTAGAAATAAAGCGAGAAATAAATGTCTAATTCCTATGATTCATCCAGTATAAAAGTACTAAAAGGTCTTGATGCCGTTCGCAAACGTCCAGGTATGTACATCGGTGATACAGACGATGGTACCGGACTCCATCACATGGTCTTTGAAGTCGTCGATAATGCGATAGATGAAGCCCTGGCTGGCTACTGTAGTGAAATTGTCGTGATGATTCATTCCGATAATTCCGTCTCAGTACAAGATGATGGTCGTGGTATTCCAACGGGAATTCATGAAGAAGAAGGCGTCTCTGCTGCTGAAGTAATTATGACCGTGTTACATGCCGGCGGTAAATTTGATGACAACTCGTATAAAGTGTCAGGTGGTTTACATGGCGTAGGCGTTTCGGTGGTCAATGCTTTATCGGATAAATTACAACTGGTCATTCGTCGCGAAGGTCAGGTACACGAGCAATTTTATCAGCTAGGTGTGCCACAAGCCCCCCTGAAGGTGATTGGTAACACCGATAAAACCGGTACTTATGTGCGTTTTTGGCCAAGTCCGGCGACCTTTACCAATATCGAATTTGAGTACGAGATTTTAGCCAAACGTCTGCGTGAACTATCGTTTTTAAACTCTGGTGTCTCGATCACGTTAATTGATGAACGCGATGATAAAAAAGTCAATTTTAAATACGAAGGCGGTATTCAAGCCTTTGTTGAATATTTAAACCGGAATAAAAACCCCATTCATCCTAAAGTATTCTATTTCAGTACCGAAAAAGATGGGATTGGCGTTGAAGTCTCACTACAGTGGAATGACGGTTTTCAGGAAAATATCTACTGTTTTACCAATAATATTCCGCAGCGTGATGGCGGTTCGCATTTAGCCGGTTTTAGAGCGGCCATGACCCGTACCTTAAACTCCTATATGGATAAAGAGGGCTTTAGCAAAAAAGCCAAAATCAGTGCCACTGGTGATGACGCCCGTGAGGGATTGATTGCGGTCATTTCAGTGAAAGTGCCAGATCCTAAGTTCTCCTCACAGACTAAAGATAAACTGGTTTCATCTGAAGTCAAACCGGCGGTTGAATCGGCCATGGCTGAAAAGCTCTCCGAATATCTGTTAGAAAATCCATCAGACGCCAAAATCGTAGTCGGTAAAATTATTGATGCGGCGCGTGCCCGTGAAGCGGCGCGTAAAGCGCGTGAAATGACTCGCCGTAAAGGTGCCTTAGACTTAGGCGGTTTACCGGGTAAACTGGCCGATTGTCAGGAAAAAGATCCCGCCCTTTCTGAACTCTACTTAGTGGAAGGGGACTCTGCGGGCGGATCAGCCAAGCAGGGACGAAACCGTAAAAATCAAGCCATCTTGCCACTAAAAGGTAAGATTCTCAATGTTGAGAAAGCGCGCTTCGATAAGATGCTCTCTTCACAAGAAGTTGCCACACTGATCACCGCACTGGGCTGTGGGATTGGCCGTGATGAGTATAATCCGGATAAAATGCGTTATCATAGCATTATCATCATGACCGATGCCGACGTCGACGGTTCGCATATCCGAACCCTACTATTAACCTTCTTCTATCGTCAGATGCCAGAAATTGTTGAACGTGGCTATGTGTATATTGCCCAGCCACCGCTTTACAAAGTCAAGAAAGGTAAGCAAGAGCAGTACATCAAAGATGATGAAGCGATGACCGAGTTTCAAATTACGCTCGCGTTAGAAGGTGCTGCTTTGCATGTTAATCCACATGCGCCAGCATTACTCGGTGAAGCACTAGAAAAACTGATTGCTGAATATCAATTAACCCAAAAATTAATTGATAAAATGGAGCGCCGCTATCCACGTGCACTGATTAGCCAGCTGGTCTATCAGCCAACCTTAACGGAAGCGATGCTGAAAGATAAAGCACAAGCAACGGCCTGGATTGAGAGTTTATGTGCTGCGCTCAATCAACAAGAGCAGCATGGCAGCAGCTACAGTGTCAGCGTGCATGAAAACACCGAACGTCAACTATTTGAACCGGTACTGAAAATTCGTACCCACGGCATTGATAATGACTATAAAATTGACTTTGGCTTTATTCACAGTAATGAGTACCAAAAACTTTGCCATTTAGGCGCGCAGTTACGCGGCTTAATTGAAGAAGGTGCCTTTATTCAGCGCGGTGAACGTACTCAGCCAATCACTCAGTTTGAAGAGGCGGTTGAGTGGTTAATTAAAGAGTCACGTCGTGGTCTGGCTATTCAGCGTTATAAAGGGCTGGGTGAAATGAATCCAGAACAACTGTGGGAAACCACCATGGATCCACAAAGCCGTCGCATGTTACAAGTCACCGTCAAAGATGCGATTGCCGCCGATGAACTGTTTACCACCTTAATGGGTGATGCAGTTGAACCACGTCGAGCCTTTATCGAAGAAAATGCGCTAAGAGTGGCCAATCTCGACTTCTAATTAAATCACCACTGAGAAACCATTTGTGTTTAACGACAAATGGTTTCTCGTTTTTGCCTGTTACACTCAAAACCGCTCATCATCACGCTATAGCTATCATCAAATTTAATCAGCATAACCTTATCTCTATATCTCATCGCTCTGCCGTCAATCAACCGTCTTAATGATCCAATAACGTTTAGCGATAAAAAAGAAGATCAGCATCGCGATTGCCACAAAGATCGCACCAACAAAGCCTATATGACCAATCGAGCTGTAGACAATCACCTGACTGCCGACTAATGCACCACCGCCAATACCGATATTATAGATTCCTGAATACATTGAGGTGGCCACATCACTGGCATCGGGGGCGGCCTCTAAAATCTTACTCTGCAGTGACATGCTAATTACCGTGATGGCAATCCCCCACAGAAAACTCAGCATAATCATCAATGGCTGATACCGCACTGAAACGAGTAACATCAATAAGCAGAAAAACAGTAAGCCTAGTGGCACAAAAAAGGTGCTAATTGGATAGCGATCAACATAGCGTGGAAACAGTAAACTGCCAGCAATGCCGGCAAAGCCGATACATAATAAAATCAATACCACAAAGTCTTGATTATCGCCGCCAAGTTGTTCCATTAACGGACGGATATAGGTGTAAGCGGTAAAATGACCAGTGACAATAATCGCGGTTAATACATAAACCAGCACCAGTACCGGTCGTTTAAACAGCCGCAGTGCACTGGCTAACGATTTATGGCTTTGGCTGGGCAAAGCCGGTAACAGATAGACCAGCGCTGCCAGAATGAGCATCGCCACTACACCAATACCTAAAAAGGTCATCCGCCAGCCGGCCATTTGGCCGACAATCGTGCCCAGCGGTACCCCTAAGACGGTTGCGATGGAAGAGCCAGCGACAATAAAACCAATCGCCTGCGCTCTTTTGCCATTAGGCGCTAACCTAACCGCGAGCGGTGTGGTGATCGACCAAAAAATAGCATGGGCACAAGCAATGCCAATCCGGCCTATTAGTAAGATGGTGAAGTTCCAAGCGACACTAATTAAGATATGGCTGAGAATAAAGATAACAAATAGACTGATCAGCAGCTTTTTCCGCTCAATCCCCGCCGTCAAAATGGTTAATGGCAGAGACATTAATGCCACCACCCAAGCATACACAGTAATAATCAGACCGGTATACGCCACTTGCATCAAAAAACTATCGGCAATATTGGTTAATAGCCCAACCGGTACAAACTCAGTGGTATTAAAGACAAAGGCAGCTAATGAGAGACAAAAAACAGAGGACCAAGCTTTGGCACGAGATAAGGCGTTACTCATAGTCGGTTACACGATCAAAAGTGAATGTTCTATTATAGGCCAATAAATCACAACGCAATAGAGAGCAGATAAAATTTTATTATTTTGGATAAGTCATAGTATTCGCCTATGACTTATCTACGACAAGATGAAAAATCCTCAACACTTAATCAGCCACCCGTTCAATCGCTTTACCGCCTGACTGCACATCCTTGCCGACGCCTTGCACGGTATTGCAAGCCGTTAATACCAAACTTAATGCCGCTAACACTAAAATCAATTTTCGCATTTGAATCATCCTTATTTGTCGATAGGTATCGGTTTAAGCACGCAAGATGGCAAGCGCATAAGTCGCCGTCATCACGGTACTTGTGTTTAGCATCATAAAGGATAAAATGATTAAAAGTAAAGCATATCGTTGCTATTTTAGACAAACTTATCACTTGGTTTAAAAAGCCTAAAAATAATGCAGATAAAATAACTTATCTTTGATGCGGTTATCGCGTATTATCAAAGCATCACCTATTAATGCCTAAATATTGAACAGCGCTTATGACACTCCAACAACTTCGCTACATTATTGAGATTGCCCGCTACGGTTCGATTAACGAGGCGGCTAAAAAGTTATTTATTACTCAGCCCAGTTTATCTACCGCGGTGAAAGAGCTGGAAGCTGAGCTGGACATTACGATTTTTTTGCGATCAAGCAAAGGCGTCGCTTTATCGGCCGAAGGGATTGAGTTCGTTGGTTATGCCCGGCAAGTGCTCGAGCAGTCAGCGCTACTTGAGCAGCGTTATCGGCATAAAAAACTGACTAAAAATCTCTGTAGTATTTCAACCCAACACTACGCCTTTGCTGTCAATGCCTTCGTCAATCTGATCAAAAATAATCACACCGATGAGTATGAGTTTACCCTCAGAGAGACGCGTACTCATGATATTATTACCGATGTCGCTACGCTAAAAAGTGAGATCGGCATCATTTATCTCAATGAGTTTAATCAAAAGGTGATGCAGCGTATCCTCAGGGAGCATCACCTCACCTTTACGCCGCTTTTTCAGGCCAATCCGCATGTGTTTATCAGTAAAAATAATCCGCTGGCAAAGCAGTCTTGCGTGACGCTTAACGAGCTGGCTGACTATCCTTACCTCTCGTTTGAGCAGGGTCATTACAACTCGTTCTATTTTTCAGAAGAGATCTTAAGTACCGTCTATCATAAAAAGAGTATCTTTGTTTCAGATCGGGCAACTTTATTTAACCTACTGATTGGTCTCAATGGTTACACCATCAGTACCGGCGTATTAAACAGCGACCTCAATGGCAGTGAGATTGTCGCGGTGCCGCTTGCGGTATCGGAAAAGATCTTAGTCGGTTGGATAGCCACCAGCAAAGCGCAGCTCAGCCAAACCGCTAAGCAGTATATCGATGAGTTAGAACGCTTAATCATGCAATATGGTTTTACCATTGTCAGCCTTGAGCCGGCCAATTAGTCACTGCGTTTTAAAGGATAAAGCGAGGGTGCTATTCAATGATGAAGCGGGACGGCTGTCCCGCTCAGCTACATCATACCTTATACATCGGTTAGGGCAGCTTAATCAGTTTCTGCCTCACCGCTTTCGCTGCCGCCACCATGTGGGTTAAGCTGGCTACGGTCTCCGGTTCGCCGCGCGTTTTCAAACCACAATCAGGATTCACCCACAGCTTATGTTTACCCACTTCAAACAGCATCTGTTCAAGTGACTGGCTGATCTCCTCAACAGACGGGATACGGGGTGAGTGAATATCATAGACTCCAGGTCCGACTGCCGTCTGAAAATGGTGCGACTTTAACACCTGAATAATCGATAGATTGGAGCGAGAAGCCTCAAATGAGATCACATCGGCATCCATTGCATCAATCTCCGGAATAATTTCCGCAAACTCGCTATAACACATATGGGTATGAATCTGTGTTTGTGGTTTTACACCGCTGTGCACCAGACGAAAGGCCGGAATCGCCCAATCCAGATAGTGACGATGCCAGTCTTGCCGTCTGAGCGGTAATTTCTCTTTTAAGGCCGCTTCATCCACCTGAATGATGCGAATACCAGCCGCTTCCAGATCCAGCACCTCCTCTCTGATCGCCAGCGCAATCTGCAGGGCTGACTCGCGTAAAGCGAGATCCTCGCGCGGGAAAGACCAGTTTAAAATGGTCACCGGCCCGGTCAACATGCCTTTAACCAGTTTATCAGTTTGAGCCTGTGCATAGACTGACCATGGCACAGTCATCGGCGCCCGGCGCGCGACATCTCCCCAAATAATAGGTGGTTTAACGCAGCGGGTACCATAAGATTGTACCCAGGCTTTTTCGGTAAACAGAAAACCGGCCAGATGCTCACCAAAAAACTCAACCATATCATTACGTTCAAACTCACCATGCACCAATACATCTAAACCGATCTGGGTTTGAACGGCGATACAATCGGCAATTTTTTGCTGGATAAAGCGCTGATACTGCTTAGCGGAGATCTCACCTTTTTTAAATTGTGCCCGATAACTTCTTATCTCTGCCGTTTGTGGAAATGAACCAATCGTGGTGGTCGGCAACAGCGGTAAAGCAAACGCAGTCACCTGTTGCTCAGCGCGTACGGCCAATGCCGGTGTTCGTTTAAAATCAGCCTCAGTTAAGCCAGCTACGCGATCATGCACCGCGGCATTATGGGTATAACGCGCACTCGCGAATAAATGTTGGTTATCCTGATATAACGGATCTTGCTGCAGCTCATCCACCTCTGCCAGATGACTTAAGTCACTCAGTTCAGTGAGCTTCTCCTGGGCAAAGGCAAAATAGCGTTTATGTTCAGCCGCTAACTGCGTCTCATGAACCAGGCTATAGGGCACGTGCAGCAGTGAGCAGCTAGTACTGAGCACCGTCTGTTTACTTACAGCCGAGAGTTGTGCCAGCAGTTTAAGGGTCTTGGCATAGTTATTTTTCCAGATATTTTTGCCATTGACTACCCCAGCAAATAACACTTTTTCAGAAAATCCGTGTTTTTGTAGCAAGCTGAGTGACTGTTCACCTTCGACAAAATCTAAGCCAATACCATCAAAATCTAATTGCGTCACCGCCACATAACTATCGCGAATATCACCAAAATAGGTCTGTAGTAAAACCTTGACCTGCTGCTTTTTCGGTAAAATAGCCTGATAGAGTGCCGTAAAATCAGCGATATCAGTCTGGTCTAAATCCATGACCAGCGCAGGCTCATCAAACTGTACCCACTGAGTGGCGAGTTTATTAAGCTGATGCAAGATAGCCTGATAAGCCGTAATCGCCTGCGGTATAAAATCACCCAAACGTTTTTTCCCCCGATAACGGACCAATTTTAAGAACGTGAACGGTCCAATAATCACGGGTTTGGTGTCAATATTCAGCGCTTTAGCTTCCAGATAGGCTTGAATAAATGTATCGCCGACCAGTTTGAGTTCACTCTCATCATCCAGTTCCGGTTCTAAATAGTGATAATTGGTATTAAACCACTTTTTCATTGGTAAAGCTTTCACATCACCGTTTTCACCTTGATAACCTCTAGCCATCGCAAAGTACTGTTCAAGTGGTGAAAGTCTCAGCTGACGGTAACGGGCCGGTATCGCATTGAGCAGTACGGCGGTATCGAGCATTTGATCATAAAAAGAGAAATCATTCGACGCAATAAAATCGATCTTCGCTTGTTGTTGACTGAGCCAGTGCGCTTGACGAAGCTTCTCAGCCGTCGCTAGCAGAGCTGACTCACTGATTTGACCTTTAAAATACTGCTCGGTAGCAAATTTTAATTCACGTAATGTACCAATACGGGGATAACCAATCACAGCGGTTTTCATCGCAAACTTTCCTTATTTGTTAGTGATAAAAATACCTTACCATAAAAGTTTTGCTATAAAATAATGCTTATTTTTTATATTTAAATATAGTTTTTAGCTATATCAAAAGTGAAATGATATCCGTGTTCAAGCGATGACTGAGCATTTACGCAATACCTTAAAAACCTAAATAATCAATCAATTAAGCTGTCATTAAGATAAAAAAATACGCACTTATCCATGTAATAAATGCGTATTGCGTAAATCAAATCAACAGATAACGGATCCGCTACAGATTAAGATCAAAAACCTCAATATTGTCTAAACCGCCATAGATATCATACCAAGGTGTCGCATGCGCTTTTAAGATTTTATTTAATGTTTCCACGTTATCACGACCAACTGTATCAAGCCATTTTAACAGGCCGTCACGTCCCCCTTGCGCATAAGCCGCCACCCCATCAAGCCAGGTCGCTCTGCCGCCTAAAATACCGCTATATTTTGCACCCGATTCACCGGCAAATTGCAGTTCCTGATGGAAAACGTGGGTTGGTACACCGGCGCTCAGGTAAATGTAAGGACGAGTAGCCGCATCATTGGCTGCGCGGAAATACTCGGCAGCTTGCTGCTGGCTATAGACCGCCACGCGATCGTCGTGATAACCCTCAACATAATTAAATAGCACTGGCACTTCCACTTTTAGGATATCAATATGGTATTGATCCTTAGTAAACTCTTTAATCGTATCGATCACTTTGCGTGGTTTAATCCGCGCAAATTCAGGACTTTTATCATCGGTAATCACATTATCATAGACGATCGGTTCAACAAACACGGGCATATCACAGGTGCGAGCTTCATCACCCAAGCGCTCTAAAAAAGCATGTTTTTTATCTAAAATCTCTTGCGGATCATCCGGATTATAATAGACCAATACCTTGGCAGCATCAGCGCCTTTGCTAATCAGGCGCTGGATTGACTCATCGGGCAGAATTTCGGGTAAGCGACCTGGCGTATTCACATCATAACCGGTTTTTTCATAAGAGAGGATCAAACCGGCATTAGGGTTTTTCTTAGCCATCCCTTTAAAACCGAGCTCTTCATCCAGTAAGATAGCGCTCACATACTTAGTCAGCTCCTGAGAGACCAGCTCTTTGAACTCATAGACCATATCGATATGGTACTTCTCTTTACCGACTGCATTTTGCATCATCTTGACCATCGAGCCGCGCTGATCAATCGCCAGTGCAGCGATTACGCCATCTTGATTGGCTAGCTGGGTGAGGCGTTCAAATTTACCACGTGACATTCTCTTCTTAGTCATCCTACCACTCCTTTTTCAATCTGTTGTGAATGTAGTACTCATAAAGAATAGCAATCTTTCCTATCCTGCTTACAATTTATATTAACACAAACTACTCAGCGATGATCATCGTCTACAGTAAATGCAGCGATAGTATGTAGCGATAGTGATAATATTTTGAAATTTATTCATTTTTATTGCATAATTATCAGATATATCGGGCAATTTATCCTTAAATTCCCCTAAGTTCATGACGATAATGGATAAAACATCATCCCTTTCGGCAATAGCGTTGAGAAAAAGTATGCGTGCCAATACCAAGCAAGAAGATCTATCGAAAGTATTTAAAGAGTTGCTGAAACAAGAAAAATTTAGTTCCCAAATTGAGATCGTGCAAGCGCTGCAAGAGTTAGGCTTTGAAAATGTCAATCAGTCTAAAGTGTCGCGCATGTTAACCAAATTTGGCGCGGTACGTACGCGTAATGTGAAAATGCAAATTGTTTACTGCCTGCCAACCGAAATGAGCATTCCAACCACCAGCAGCCCACTGAAAAATCTGGTCTTAGATATTGATTATAACCATTCGATGGTGGTGATTCACACCAGTCCCGGTGCCGCACAGCTGATTGCCAGACTATTAGATTCGATAGGTAAACCAGAAGGTATTTTAGGATCGATTGCTGGCGATGATACGATCTTCAGTACCCCAACCAAAGAGATGACCGTAAAACAGCTCTATCAAACCATTATCGACCTTTTTGAGCAAGAGCTCTAACAACCCACTCTCGCTATCGGGCACTGCGGCAAACGCACTGCCCGAGCTTATATTTTCCGCTACTGCGTGTCCTGCGCTTCATCATATTGACGACAAAGCACTACGGTATCTTCAATCAAACGCCGGGCAATCGTACCATAAGAGGGCAATTTAGGTAAGTTATCATAATGGAACCAATCAGCTTCAGCGAGTTCATGCCGATCAACAGTAATCGTGCCGTCAGCATAATCGGCCAAATAAGCCAGCATCATTGAATTAGGAAATGGCCAAGGCTGTGAAGCAACATAACGCAAATGTTTAATCTTAATCCCTGTCTCTTCAAAAACCTCACGATGCACAGCCTGTTCAATCGTTTCGCCGACCTCAACAAAACCAGCAAGCACGGTATAGAGATGCTCTTGCTTATGGCGGCTATGATTGGCTAACAGGATTTTATTCTGATGACGAATCGCCACAATAATCGATGGCGCAATCTGCGGATAGTAACGCTGACGACAGTGATCACACAAGCAGCACCACTCAGTTTTACTGGCTTTCATCAATTGACCACAATAACCGCAGTAATGGTGAGAACGGTAGAACTCAGCCAGCTGCACGGCCCGGCCAGCTAACTCAAAAAAACCGGTTTCAACCGTGGATAACAGCAGTTTGAGTGAATACATCTCCGTAGGCATCTCAGCGCAAATCAGCCAGGCCGTCTGACCTTGCCACTCACCAATCTGCTGAGCAGTGCGGCCTTGTAATCCAAGTGCATTCGCTTGTCCACACGGCACTTCACCCTGCTCAGGTAACCATAACCGCCCCTGATGACAAATAAACCAGTAACCCGACTCCTCACCGCTGAGCTGCTTTTGTGCTATCTGCATAACATCACTTCACTTTTATAATTAGTTATTCTGTCATTTTCCAGATAAAAAGAGAGCGATCTAGTGATCGCTCTGTTATTTACTTATTTTTTCTTTTTATCATGGAGCCCTTTCTTTTCTAGCTCCCAATAAATAATACGTTGTTGAATAATCGTCAACAAGTTACTGACGGTATAGTATAACACCAGACCAGATGGGAACCATAAGAAGAACACGGTAAAAATCAGCGGCATAAACATCATCAACTTCTGCTGCATCGGATCAGCAACCGGCGTTGGTGACATCTTCTGAATTAAGAACATCGTACCGCCCATTAATAGCGGCAGGATATAGTATGGATCAGGCGCCGAGAGATCCTGAATCCATAAAATAAACGGCGCATGTCTCAGTTCAACCGAGCTGCCTAGCATATAAAATAGCGCTAGGAAGATTGGCATCTGAATAATCAAGGGTAAACAGCCGCCTAATGGATTGACTTTCTCTTGCTTATAAAGCGCCATAGTCTCTTGGCTCATACGCTGACGATCATCGCCATAACGCTCTTTTAAGGCTTGTAAACGTGGCTGTAACAGCTTCATTTTGGCCATTGAACGATATTGTGCACGCGTCAGTGGGAATAAGATACCGCGGACAATAAAGGTAATAATAATAATAGACACACCCCAGTTACCCACAAAACCTTGAATAAATTTCAATAAATGGAATAACGGTTGTGATAAGAACCATAACCAACCATAGTCAACAATCAGATCTAAATGGTTTGCAGTCTCAGCGAGCTGTTGCTGGATTTCCGGTCCAACCCATAAGGTCGCGCTAATGGTCTGCGCCGTTTGTGGTGCCACATCAACCGTTTCACCACGGAAACCAATAGTTGCAATATTATTGTTATCGGTCGCTTTTGAGTATAACAGGTTAGGCTGATTTTGTGCTGGTACCCAAGCAGAGGCGAAATAGTGCTGCAACATCGCCACCCAGCCCACGTTGGTATCAACATTCAGATTCTTTTTAACCATATCAGAGAAACTGTATTTGGTATAATTGTCATTATCGCTTGAGTAAGCACCGCCACGATAAGAGCTTAAACCTAAACCGCTACCGCCTTCGCTAGTGGCATCTTGTGGCAGATCAATCGACTGTTTTAACTGACCATACATCGCCACTTCAAGATTAGCACTGGTTTTATTATCGATAATATAGTTAACGTCTACCGCGTATTTACCACGATGTAGCACATACTCTTTGGTAAAGGTTTTACCATCAACCACATAGGTTAAAGGAACACGCAACTCATCACTGCCTTCTGGCATGACAAAATCGGTATTGGTGACACTATATACTGGGCGATGTTGACCACGACGCGTGCTATCTGGACCGTCAGCACCAATCAGGCCACTTTCTGCAATATAGATAAAATCTGGGTGATTAGTTAAGAGTTGAAAAGGGGTATTGGAGTGTAACGTTTGATTGTAGCCCAGTAACGCTGCCCCATAGATATCACCACCATAGGTATTAATAGATAATGACAAGACATCGGATTTAATCGTAATTATCTTGCCCAAATTACTGTTATCAGAACCGTCTTCGCTCACCATCTGTCCGGCAGTTTGGTTGGCTTTGGGCGGTTTTGGTGCATGATCTTTTTGCCAAGCTTGCCAAATCAAGAATGAGACAAAAAGTAATGCAATAATTAAAATATTACGTTGAGATGTCATGAGTGTTTTTCTCTATGTTATCGATCTTTAGGTGGCACTGGATCTTCACCACCTTCATGTAAAGGGTGACATTTTAATACACGTTTAACGGTAAGCCAACTACCTTTTATCAAACCAAAGCGACTTAAAGCAATAATTGCATACTGCGAGCAGCTTGGTTGAAAGCGACAATTAGGCCCAAGTAATGGACTAATGAAGCGTTGGTAACCGCGAATCAGAAAAATTAATGCTTTGGCGCCAATGGAGCGGCATTGCGTTTGATTCTGTGCCATAGTTTGTCCAGTTGCGCTATAATCTGCTTGTTATCTAAATCCATCACCGCCGTTCGCGCCATAACAACATAATCCATGGTCGGTAACTCAGTCTGGTGCAAACGAAAATATTCACGGACGACACGCTTGATGCGATTTCGCTCGTGGGCACGCTTGAGCTGTTTTTTAGCAATAGCGAAACCAAGCCTTGGAAAGCCTAATTGATTTTGACGGGCTAAAATTGTGACGAAAGGCGAACCCGAACGGAAAGGATCCTGAAAAATATAACTAAAACTGGCGGGAGTTAACAAACGTAACTCCCGAGGGAAAGTGAGCTTAATCACTCAACAATTCAGATGACAAATAGCGAAGCTTAGTTCGAAGCAGATAAACGAACACGGCCTTTTGCACGGCGACGAGCAAGAACTTGACGTCCGTTTTTAGTTGCCATACGAGCACGGAAACCGTGAGTACGATTACGTTTTAAAACTGATGGTTGAAATGTGCGTTTCATGACGATTGATACCTAAAATCAAAATTATCAAATTAAGTAGGAAAACCTACATCGATTAAGAGGCCGAGATTCTACCTAGAAATATCAAAATAGTCAACGACCAATCATTGATTTATTCGACACTTACATGAAATCAATAAGATAGATAAAAAGCCGTTCAATGGCACACAATCTCCTTATCGTCGTGATGATATTGCTCACAAAAATAAGCCCTATCATCCTCCTCTTTAACTACAACGCCAGTGTATTACAAACCGCAGGATAGTACTAATTTTTTAGCAAAAAATGTTGACACGTCCACTATTGAATCGATAAAAACAATCAAATAATCAGAATTAGTGATGGAATTTCGATTAAATTAAACGTAGTATGAGCACGCTTAATCAAAAATTAAAAAACTAATATTAAGCAATATCAACTTTATTTCATTTTTTAAGGAGAAAAAACATGGGAATTATTGCCTGGATTATTTTAGGTCTTATCGCGGGTTGGTTGGCTGGCTTTATTATACCAACTGGTCGTCTTGGTGTGATTAAAACAATGCTGTTAGGGATCGCTGGCGCACTGATTGGTGGTTATATCAGTACCTTCTTTGGCTGGGGAACGGTTACTGGCTTCAATCTTAGCAGCATCATCATCGCCGTATTAGGCGC
Source organism: Orbaceae bacterium lpD01 (assembly GCA_036251705.1). Taxonomy (NCBI): domain Bacteria; kingdom Pseudomonadati; phylum Pseudomonadota; class Gammaproteobacteria; order Orbales; family Orbaceae; genus Utexia; species Utexia brackfieldae. The sequence goes on from CP133959.1 coordinate 16,840, forward strand.
GATTATTCTGATTGCACTCTATCGTTTAATTACCAAATAAGACGCTCGTTCTTGCCGCAAAAAATAGTCGACTGTTTTTTGCGGCGCTCTCTTTATCCTTCAGATGAGTTTCATTTATCCCACTGCTTTATTCCGCTAAATATAAATATCTGCCGAAAATCTGCGCCTGATGCTTGACACTTTGTGCATAATCATTAATCTTATAGTCAGTCTGTTGACACAATTTTGCCGCACTGTTGTTTAACCTATCATGCGATAACGAATCACGGTTTAATCGACTATTTTTAACACTGTTTTTAACGCCGTTTTTAATCATGCTATTTTTCGATGATTGTTTTTAAATGACCTATTTTAGCGCGTCGGTTTTAAGCTAAGTTGTGTCAGAATCTGTCTGTTAATGACGGGTTACCAGACAAGAAGAGGTGCATTACTCAGGTAAGCTATTTCAGGAACTGGTTCTGTTGACGATAGCCGAGGGGAAGTAGTGCCGAGATTGAATGATAACCAGCTATTCATCCAATCGACTGCAAGGGCTGAATCCCTTGGGTTGTCACCTGTATCATTTACTATAACAATGACATAAGGGTGGAGCGCTTCAATGATTAATATAATTCAACTATCTTAATCTGTATTCGCGTGAAACCTTTATACAAAACGATTTGATAAAGAGGAATTCATGAATACAGCCGTTACGCCGACACTCGTCATTGCCAAATTTGGTGGCACCAGCGTCGCAGACTATCATGCCATGTGCCATAGTGCCGATATTGTGCAAGCCAATCCCCAAGTGAAGGTGGTGGTGCTCTCTGCCTCGGCCGGCGTCACTAACTTATTAGTTGCCCTCGCCGAAGGTCGCGAGCCAGAGGTTCGCGCACAACATATCCAGAAGATCATCACCATTCAGCAGGCTATTTTAGCGCATCTCACCGACAGATCAGCCGCCCAAGCTTATATCGATCAGCTGATCAATAATATTACCGTGTTAGCCGAAGCCGCCAGTCTGGCTACTTCTTGCGCCTTAACCGATGAACTGGTCAGCCATGGTGAGCTGATGTCCTCTTACCTGTTTAGCGAAATTCTTAAACAGCGTCAGGCCGATGCGGTCTGGTTTGATGTGCGTAAAGTCATCCGCACGGACAGCACCTTTGGTAAAGCCGTGCCACAGATCAAAGAGATTAAGCAGCTCTGCTGTGCTCATCTCAAATCGCTGAGTGAGCAACAGATTGTCGTCACACAAGGCTTTATTGGCAGCGAGCATAGCGGTAAAACCACCACCCTCGGCCGCGGTGGCAGTGACTATTCAGCGGCCCTATTAGGTGAAGCGCTCGGCGCTAGCCAAGTCGATATCTGGACCGATGTGGCTGGCATCTACACCACCGATCCGCGTATCGTTTCTAATGCCAAACGGATTGATGAGATCACCTTTGCCGAAGCCTCAGAGATGGCCACCTTTGGCGCCAAAGTGCTGCACCCTGCCACCTTAGTCCCGGCAGTGCGCAGTAATATTCCGGTGTTTGTCGGTTCTAGTAAACAGCCAACTGCAGGCGGCACGTTAGTTTACAACGCTCAGCATATCACCTCCGCCTTACCGCTGTTTAGAGCCTTAGCCTTGCGCCGTAAACAGACCCTGTTAACCCTACATAGCTTAAATATGCTGCATGCGCAGGGTTTTTTAGCCAAAGTGTTTGAGATCATGGCCAGACATAGTATTTCGGTCGATCTGGTGACCACTTCAGAGGTCAGTATCGCCATGACTCTCGACACCACAGGTACCCATACGCAAGGTGCTAGCTTGCTTACAACCGCCCTACTCGATGAGCTCTCTTTGCTCTGTCATGTGCAGGTTGAAGAGAATCTCACCTTGATCGCGTTAATTGGTAACCAACTGACGCAAACCCAAGGAATGACCGCTAAAGTGTTTAACACCTTAGCACCGTTTAGTATACGTCTGACCTGTTATGGGGCCAGCACCCACAACATCTGTTTTCTGGTCAATAGCCACGACGCCGATGAGATTGTCAAGCAGCTGCACGCAGCAATCTTTGAATAATGTGCGATAAAGCGCGCGCGGCAGCCGTCGCGCGCGCTGTCCCCTTTTCTCTCGGTACGCTGTTATCTCGACACGATATGATGGCGATATTCGCTCTTCATTAGATGTTCTCTGCTCTATATGCTCTGATACAATGACGCCCGATATGATATTATCCCTCTACGACTGCCGCTCACGTCAGGATATTGAGTAGGATGTTACAACCCGTCATCCTCAATAGCCAACCCTACCAAGGTTGAGATATGCGGTTTATTACCCGCGCTCTCTTTAGGTGTTAGCGGTTAACTCAAAATAACATCAGCTAGCCGGACTGATTTTGGCCAGTTATTTCTTATTCACCGAATTTTTGCTATATTAAGCACCTTATTTCAATCATCGATAGCGATTACAGGGTCATTACTCATGCTTAAAATCTTCAATACCCTCTCCCGAGAGAAGGAAGAGTTTAAACCAATTCATGCCAACCAAGTCGGCATGTACGTTTGCGGCATCACCATCTACGATTTATGCCATATTGGCCATGGTCGTACCTTTGTCGCCTTTGATGTCGTAACCCGTTATTTACGCTTTCTCGGTTATGACTTAACCTATGTGCGCAATATTACTGATGTCGATGATAAAATTATCAAACGGGCACTTGAGAATGGCGAAACTTGCCAACAGCTGACTGAGCGCATGATGGCCGAGATGTATCACGATTTCGATGCACTCAATATCCTGCATCCAGACCGTGAACCGAGAGCCACCGGCCATATCCCTGAAATTATTGATCTGGTACAGACCCTGCTCGATAAACAGCACGCCTATGTGGCTGAAAATGGTGATGTGATGTTCTGGGTAGAAAGCGATGCCAACTATGGCTTGCTCTCACGCCAGAACCTTGAGCAGCTACAAGCTGGGGCGCGCGTTGAAGTGGCTGATGTGAAACGAAATCCGATGGATTTTGTGCTCTGGAAAATGTCTAAACCGAATGAACCGAGCTGGGACTCCCCTTGGGGCCCAGGTCGACCCGGCTGGCATATTGAATGTTCTGCGATGAATGGTAAAGAGCTCGGTCACCATTTTGATATACACGGCGGCGGTGCTGACCTGATGTTCCCGCATCATGAAAATGAGATTGCCCAGTCAACCTGCGCCCACCACGGCGAGTATGTGAACTACTGGATGCACTCAGGCATGGTGATGGTTGATCAGGAAAAGATGTCCAAATCATTAGGTAACTTCTTTACCATTCGTGATGTCCTTAAGCATTACGACGCAGAGACCGTGCGTTACTTCTTACTGTCAGGTCACTACCGTAGTCAGCTTAACTATAGTGAAGAGAACCTGAAGCAGGCGCGGGTGGCACTTGAACGACTCTATACCGCGCTACGCGACACGGCGACGGCTGATGTTGATCATCAAAGCACCCCTTATTTCCAGCGTTTTTGTACTGCCATGAATGATGACTTTAATACCCCGGAAGCGTATACGGTGCTGTTCGAGCTGGCGACCGAGATCAATAAAGCCAAAGCTGAGCAAAATAGCGCGCTGGCCAATCAACTAGCGAGCCACCTGCGCTATTTAGCCAAAGTTCTTGGTTTACTTGAGCAGAATCCGCAGGCCTTTTTACAAGGCAATCATGACACTGACGTCGATGTAGCGAAAATCGAGGCGCTGATTAAGCAGCGTAATGATGCAAGAGCCAGCAAAAATTGGCCAATGGCTGATGCCGCGCGCGATGAACTCAATGCCATGGATATTGTGCTCGAAGATGGCGCCAACGGCACCAGCTGGCGTAAAAAGAGCCTCTAGGCCTTGACTGAGACTTAAACTTAGTTAGCCAATACCTTAACGGATAATCTTAACCGACCATCTTGACGTGTCATCGTCAGAATGGTCTTTTTTACCGCTTTGACAATCCACCACGCTCTACCGCATCCTCTTTATATAAGCATTGCTAATTTCATCTGATTGATGCCAACTTCATGCAACTTAATCAAAAAACTCTTTATCACTCTGATCTAATAAATATTGATAAAAGCGCTGCGCTGCCGGCAATAGCGGTCTTTTCTTCATAGTGGCGATATAGATATAGCGCTGACGAATCTGGTTTTGTACCGGTATTAAGGTTAAGCGATAAGATTCCGGAATCGGAATACGCGGCATAATGCCAATCCCCAGATTAATTGAGGCCATCGCCACCATGGCATTTTCCGCTTCCACTTCACAGGCAATATGCGGTTTGATGCCAGACTCCTCAATCAGCTTATCAATAAACGGCCGAATACCACTTTTATGATTAAAGTAGATCAGCGGATAGGCTTCGACGGCTTTCAGATCTAACTGCTTAGCCTGCGCCAGCGGATGATCCTGTGACATCACAAACACCAGCGCTTGTGAGGTGAGCTGCTCAAAATCGATATCCGGTTCATGTTCAACCCGTGAGCACAAGGCGATATCGTACTTGCCGTGTTTGAGATCCTGAATAATATTTTGAGTAGCATTTTCATAAAATGAGAAGGTGATATTGGCGTACTGCGGATCGCTGATAAACCCCTTAATCATGCGCGGCAGAAAATCGGCACTCAGTGAGTAGATAAAGGCCAGCTCAATATGACCCTGTGAGATACTGGTCAGCTCTTTAATAAATCGCTCGCCATTGTTTAATTCCGCTAACGCCTTCTCCACATAAACCAGATACTGACTCCCCAGTTTGGTCAGCTCAACATTGCGACCCTTTTTCTGAAACAGCGCAATACCCAGCTCATTTTCCAGTTCGCCAATCGCATGACTCAGACTCGGCTGACTAATCGACAGCAGCTCGGCGGTTTGGGTATAGTGCTGATGATGGGCCAACGCGGCAAAATAGTGTAACTGCCTTAAGTTCATCGATATCTCCTCATCCATCCTTGATTTATTACCAGTAACTTATTGATAAATAGATAATAAATCACTAATCACTCGTTAATTACTGCGCTTTAACATCCTCAATCCGATCACCTCAGCGCTATCACTCACACTCAACCTATAGACATATTCTATGGTTTATCTAAAAAATATGCATTAGATTTATTGATTATAACTGGCTAAAATTTGTCTCAATCATCCGCGGCGGTTTTGCCACCCTAGCAAGCACACCCCGCCCGATGAAACGACTATTTTTAATCACGAGTATTGAGGCGAAACCATGAACGATTTCTCTGCTATCTTCAAACCGTTAACCATTAAACGCACAACGCTGAAAAACCGCATTGTGATGCCACCGATGGGCAGCAATTTCGCTACCCTTAATGGTGAATTTGTTGATGAACATATTCAATACTACGAACAGCGCGCCAAAGGCGGCACCGGTTTAATCATTTTAGAAAATGTCTGTGTTGATTTCCCCTATGGCACTAACGGCACCACCCAGCTGCGTATCGATAATGATCAGTATATTCCCGATCTGTGCCGCTTTACCGAACGGATGCATAAACATGGTGCCGCCGTGGCGGTACAGATAAACCATGCTGGCGCCTCTGCTTATCCAGGCCGCTTAAATGGCTTACAGCCTATCTCTTCGTCAAACATTCCCTCTAAAACGGGCGGCACTATTCCACGGCCGATGACCCATGCCGAGATTGAACATGTGATTAAGCAGTATGGCGCGGCGGCTGAACGAGTGCAAAAAGCCGGTTTTGATGCAATTGAGATTCATGCCGGCCACTCTTATCTGCTGTGTCAGTTCTTATCGCCACTCTATAATAAACGCACCGATGAGTTTGGTGGCAGCCCTGAAAATCGCGCTCGCCTGACCCGACTGGTACTAGAGGAGGTTCGCCGAACGGTCGGGCCTCACTTCCCGATCATCTTACGCTTTAGTGCCGATGAGTTTGTCAATGGTGGCAACACCCTGACCGATGTGCTGGCGATCCTCGACTATCTCGAGAAAGACGTGGATATCTTTGATGTCTCCGCCGCGCTCAACGATACCATTCAGTTTCAGATCGATCAGATGAGTCAACCCGATGGCTGGCGCGCTTATATGTCAAAAGCAGTACGGGATAAATTTCATAAACCGACCATCGCCTCAGGCAATATCCGCGATCCGCATGTGGTTAAACGTATTTTAGAGAATGAAGAAGCAGATTTAGTGGTGATTGGCCGCGGTCTGATTGCCGAACCTTACTGGGTTGAGAAAGTCAAAAATGGTGAGCTCGATACCTTAAGACGCTGCATCTCCTGTAATATTGGCTGCGCCGATCACCGCATCGCTAAATCTAAACCGATCCGCTGCACTGTCAATCCAGATATTATCTCTTATGAGGACTATAAACAGTATCAGGTCGCTAAGCCGCTCAAGATTGTAGTGATTGGTGGCGGTAGTGCCGGACTTGAGGCGGCCTGCACCGCCGCCGAGATTGGCTGTCAGGTCACGCTGTTTGAAGCTAAACCGTTTTTGGGCGGTTTAACCGCGACCATTTCTCGTTTTCCGGATAAAAAACGTATTGCTGACTTACCCTACTTTTTAATTAATCGCGCAAAAACCTTAAATAACTTAACTGTGCGGCTCAATACCAAAGCCAGTGTCAGTCACCTTGAGCAGATCCGGCCCGATTTAGTCATCAATGCCACTGGTTCAAAACCGCTGTTACCACCAATCAAGGGGCTGCGCGACCAGCTTAACGCTGGCGATCGTAAAGTCTTCTCGATCTTTGATCTGATGGAAAATTTTGCCGCTTTTACCGCCATCCCGGATAAACGGATTGTGGTGATCGGCGGTGGCGCCGTCGGGCTGGATGTGGTGGAGTACTTTGCCGAAAATCACGCGCGTGCTGTCAGCATTGTCGAGATGCAGCCGGTACTCGGTCGCGATCTGGATATGATTGGCCGCCTGTCGATGATGAGCATGATTGATAAGCATCACGTCAATGTCCACGTCAACACCACCCTGCTTGAGGTGCAAGCCGATCGCTTTATCGTCAAAGACGCCCAAGGCAATCTCAGTGAACTGGCGTTTGATTATGGTTTTGTTTGTTTAGGGATGACGCCCGAAAATAGCCTCTCGGCCGAATTTGAGGCCCATGCCTTGCAGCATAACTATAGCTTTGAACGGATTGGTGACAGCAAAGCCGCCCGTAAGATTATCGATGGTATGCGTGAAGCGCGCGATGTGATCGCTTCCATTCAGCGCATTGAACGGGTCAAAGGGCATGAAATTCGTGGTATTTCGGCAGTCGCACCACTCTGACAACCTTCAGTGTGGAAATGGTTGATCGTTGTTAACCTATAAGTTAGCGACCACTTAATCGCAAAAAGCCTCAGCGTAAACTGAGGCTTTTGTCGTTTACAATACCGATAGCATGCTGGTATTGTCGTAGTTGAGTGCAGATTTAGTGCCGATTGGAGGCCGATATCGTCGCGCTATCGCGCCAATCAAACAGCGTGACAATAGTGTTCTGCCATTAACCAATTAGCGTTTGGTCTTCTTATCAATCGAGGTCAAAATACCGCGCAAGATATTGAGCTCCTGCACTTCTGGTCTGGCGCGGGCAAACAGACGACGTAGGCGACTCATAATCTGCCCTGGATGGGTTGGATTAATAAAATCAGTCTCGATCAGCGTCTGCTCTAAGTGCTGATAAAAGCGTTCAGTATCCTCAGCGGGCGGATAATCGAGGGTTGAGGCAGCTGGCGCAGCTTCAGCGGCCGATAGTGCCAGCATCGCCATGCGGATTTCGTAAGCCAAAACCTGAACTGACATAGCTAAATTCAGCGAGCTATAGTCCGGATTGGCCGGAATCGCCACATGATAATGACATTTCTGTAGCTCTTCATTGGTTAAGCCCACCCGCTCGCGGCCAAATACCAGCGCCACTTCCCCAGACTGCGTTTCATCGACCATTTTTTCACCACATGACCGCGGATTGAGCATCGGCCAGGGTAAGGTACGCGAACGCGCACTGGTACCGACCACCAACCGACAGCCGGCAATCGCTTCATCCAGCGTAGCGGTAATCGTGGCATGTTTGATCAGATCACTGGCGCCAGCCGCTAGCGAGATCGCTTGTGAATCGGGTTTGACAATCGGGTTAACTAAATAGAGCTGAGAAAGCCCCATGGTCTTCATCGCGCGCGCCGCCGAGCCCATATTACCGGTATGGGAGGTTTCAACTAACACAATTCGAACCCGATCAAGGGAAGCTACAGTATTCATGGTCATCGTCTTTTATCAATCAAAAAAATTTGCGCTTATCATAACACAGCGGTGGTCAAGGTACGATAATTACTGCTATACTATGCGGCAAATTATTGATCCACTTGGACAATATCTTAATTTAACACTGTTCTTTAACATCAATTGGAAGAAATCTATGGCTATGCATCCGATGCTCAATATTGCCGTGCGCGCGGCGCGTAAAGCGGGCACTTTAATCATTAAATCTCACGAAAATCCAGATTCAATCAGTGTCGATGCCAAAGCTGAAAATGACTTTGTCACCAATGTCGATCGGGCCGCGGAAGCGTTAATTGTCGAAACGATTAAACGCGCTTACCCTGATCACACGATTATTGGTGAAGAGAGTGGTCTGGCCAAAGGCGCAGACAGCGAAACCCAATGGATTATCGACCCAATTGATGGCACGTCTAATTTTATCAAAGGCTTACCCCATTTTTGTGTCTCGATTGCCGTGCGCGTTAAAGGCCGCACTGAAGCCGGCGTAGTTTACGATCCGATGCGCAATGAGCTCTTTACCGCTAGCCGTGGTCAGGGCGCTCAGTTAAATGGTTACCGCATCCGGGTTGGTAATGCCAAAGATCTTAATGGTGCGCTGCTGGGTATGGCTTTACCTTATTGTCAAAAGCAGTTCGGCGAGTATTACTTCCGCGCACTGGAAAAATTGTTCGTCACTTGTGGTGATGTCCGTCGCAGTGGTTCTGCCGCCTTAGATCTAGTCTACGTCGCTGCCGGTCGCTTAGATGGCTTCTTCGAAATTGGTTTAAAACCGTGGGATATTGCCGCCGGTGAGCTGATTTTACGTGAAGCGGGTGGCGTGATGACCGACTTTGCTGGCGGCCTCAACTATATGGCTTCAGGCAATGTCATGGCGGGTAATCCGAAGGTGGTGAAAGAGCTACTGACCCAAACCCAAGGCGTATGGCCGGATGTGTTAAAAAGATAAGATAAAATTTAATGGATTGGCTTTATATCGGTGACGATATAAAGCCATTTTTTTATCCGCAATAAAATCACTGCTTAGTTCTTAATGCTTAGTTCTTAATGCTTAGTGCTTAGTTTATTCCTTACCATCAGATTGCCACTATCCCTGCCATATTCGCCGAAAAAATCACTATCATTCAATCTGACCTAAGATTACTGTTTAGCCGGTAAATAAAATAGACTATTCTGTTTGATGACAAAAAATAGATATAAAAAAACCTGCAAAATGCAGGTTTTTAGAATTTGGTCGGCGAGAGAGGATTCGAACCTCCGACCCACTGGTCCCAAACCAGTTGCGCTACCAAGCTGCGCTACTCGCCGTTAGGAAGCGCATCATACTGCGCCAACCGACTGTTGTCAATAGCTTGCCAAACGATTGGCGAAAAATTATTTAGCCAGTGGTGCCGGCGTTTTGCCAATACGCTGATAAAACTCAGTGACAAAGGCGTCAAAACGATGATTTTGCACCGCTTCACGAATTTCACTCATCAAACGTTGGTAGTAACGCAGGTTATGAATGGTATTTAAGCGTGCGCCTAAAATTTCACCACAACGATCTAAATGGTACAGATAAGCTTTGGTGTAGTTTTTACAGGTATAACAGTCACAGTGCTCATCCAGTGGCGTGGTATCATCTTTATATTTAGCATTACGGATTTTGACCACGCCACCTGTAACAAACAGATGACCATTACGGGCATTCCGCGTTGGCATCACACAGTCAAACATATCAATGCCGCGGCGCACCCCTTCGACTAAATCCTCTGGTTTACCCACGCCCATTAAGTAGCGCGGACGATCTGTCGGTAGCTGTGGACAAGTATGTTCTAAAATACGGTGCATATCCGCTTTCGGCTCACCCACCGCCAAACCGCCTACCGCATAGCCATCAAAACCGATCTCGGTTAACCCTTTGACCGAGATATCACGCAGGCCTTCATGTACGCCGCCCTGCACAATCCCAAACAGCGCATTTTGATTGCCTAATTCATCAAAGCGATCACGGCTGCGTTTGGCCCAGCGTAGTGACATCTCCATCGATTTCTTCACGTAATCAAACTCAGCCGGATAAGGCGCGCACTCATCAAAGATCATCACGATATCTGAACCTAAATCGTACTGAATCTCCATCGATTTTTCTGGCGACAAAAATACCGGATCGCCATTGATCGGATTGCGGAACTTGACGCCCGCTTCAGTGATCTTACGGAGATCACCTAAACTGAACACCTGAAAACCACCTGAGTCAGTTAAAATCGGGCCGTGCCACTGCATAAAATCATGTAAATCACCATGCTGGCGCATAATCTCCTGACCCGGTCGTAACCACAGGTGAAAGGTATTGCCGAGCAAGATTTGTGCACCAGTGGCCGCCACCTCTTCCGGTGTCATCCCTTTCACTGTGCCGTAAGTGCCCACCGGCATAAATGCGGGGGTTTCAACGGTATACGCTACGCCGCGACGGTCAAAGGTCATGCGGCCACGCCGGGCCAGACCATCAGTTGTATCTAATTCAAATTTCATATTTACCTCGCCACCAAATAAACAGTTTGGTGCTTATTTTAATATCGTACAAACACGATATGATTAAATCATCATCAGTCGATAAATTCGCTGATGACTATGTTAATTATTACGCTGATTGTTATGCTCATTATTACACTCATAACGACGTTTATGATTAAGCTGATGATGGCTTAAAGACTATTTTTTGGTAATCCACATCGCATCACCATAACTGAAAAAGCGAAACTGATGATCGACGGCATACTGATAGGCCTGCATCACCGGTTCATAACCGGCAAAGGCCGATACCAGCATAATCAAGGTCGATTCCGGCAGATGAAAATTGGTAATTAAGGCATCAATCACCTTAAATTGATAACCCGGATAGATAAAGATACGGGTATCGGCAAAAAATGGCGCCATGGTGCCCGTGGCCTGCGCCGCACTCTCTAAGGCTCTGACTGACGTCGTGCCGACCGCCACCACCCGATTACCGCGCGCTTTACACTGGTTAACCGCATCGACCACCGTTTGTGGCACCTGCGCATACTCGGCATGCATGACATGCTGATTGATATCCGCAACCCGCACCGGTTGAAAAGTCCCCGCACCGACATGTAAGGTGACAAAAGCAATCTCAACCCCTTTGGCGGCAATGGCCTTCATCAGTGGCTGATCAAAGTGTAAACCGGCGGTGGGGGCGGCGACTGCGCCCGGTACCTGACTGTAGACGGTTTGATAAAGCTCGCGATCTTGCGCTTCATCGGGCCGGTCAATATAAGGCGGTAAGGGAATATGGCCAATCTGCGCTAAGATAGCCAGCACATCGCTGGGAAACTGTAACTCAAACAGCGTATCATGGCGCGCCAGCATCGTGACAGCAATCTCGCCCTGCTCACCCAATAAGATCACATTGCCGACTTTCGGCGCTTTCGAGGCTTTGACATGGGCCAGTACCCGATCTTGATCCAAAATGCGCTCGACCAGCATTTCCACCTTACCACCGGTCTCTTTTTGACCATACAGTCTGGCGGGAATCACGCGAGTATTATTAAACACCAATAGGTCACCGGGACTGAGTTTATCCAGCACATCGGTAAAAATACCGTCAGCGATGGCCCCGGTTTTGCCGTCCAGCGACAGCAAACGGCACTGACTACGCTCGGCAGTCGGATAACGTGCAATCAATGCATCGGGCAGTTCAAAAGCAAAATCAGATACTTGCATAATCGGTTAAGCACTCTATATCGAAATCAAGGAGGGTTAAAATAACCGCCTAGTCTAATCAGCAACGCGCGCTTGTGCAAGTAATATCTGCGGTTTTAAACCCGCTTTGCCAGTGCTTTACAGTCTGAAAAACCAGTGCCGTATAGCACGCGTTAAGCGCTATTTTTGACGCACGCGCGACCCGTCAATACGGTTATTATAGATAGGTCTACGATTTAGCCAAGATAACCAGCGTTTCCACTCATCTTACGCCATTCATCAGAATGCGATTCCCGCTGGCCATCGCGAGATTTTCTGGCAAATCTCCGCATTCCTGACTAAAATAGCACGGTTATCAAACAAACTTGTCGCACCCGCTCAGTTCATTATTTATCCATTTAGCACAACTAAACCCATGGCTACTGAGTAAATAGTCAGGAATAAACGGTTGCTGAATGATTGGTTACTGAGTAATCTATTACTGGATAACCTGCTATCGGATAATCTGTTACAGAATAAGCAGTGACGGCATCAATCATCGATTAAACCATCAATATAACTGATAACGCTATGCATAAAATAGCGAAGACTAACCGGAAAGGAAAACAGCATGACACTTAAAACCAGTTTAGCCGCTGCGTCACTACTCTCATTATCAGTACTGTCTATTTCAGTACTCAGTGGTTGCCAGAATTTTGATACCCAAGGATTAATGAGCGCAGGGACTCAGGCCTTACAAGTTGCCACCATCTCAGACAGTGACGTGAAAACGCTGAGTGATAAATCCTGTGCCGAAATGGATGCACAGGCCAAGCTGGCCCCCGCCAATAGTCCCTATACCACTCGTCTAAATAAAATTGCCGATTCATTAGGCTATTCAGTCAATGGCACAGCCCTTAACTACAAGGTCTATTTGACGTCGGAAGTCAATGCCTGGGCGATGGCCAATGGCTGCGTTCGCGTTTACAGCGGTTTAATGGATAAAATGACCGATAATGAAATTCAGGGTGTGGTGGGTCATGAAATTGGCCATGTGGCCCTAGGCCATAGTAAGCATGCCATGCAGATCGCCTACTCTGCCGAAATCGCCCGCGGTGCGATTGCCTCGGCAGCTGGCGGCGTGATTGCCAGCTTAACCCAGTCACAACTTGGTGATATCGCTGAGCAGTTTGTCAATGCCCAGTTCTCGCAAAAACAGGAGCTGGCCGCTGATAACTACTCATTTGACATGCTCAGCAAAAAAGGCATTAGCCCAGCTGGACTTGCCACGGCTTTTGATAAACTCGGCGGTGGTGAAGCCACGCTACTGAGCTCACATCCCTCTTCTAGTGCGCGCGCCCAAAATATTCGCAGTAAACTGGCCGCGCAGTAATCATGCCGCTAAAACAAAAACAGGGCCCAGGCCCTGTTTTTTTGTGTGGTGAATTCATGTCACCGCTATTTGATATCAGACGAACCAATCGAGACGAACTTCATCGATCTACCACGTTTATGGTCAGTGAAACCGCTACGCAGTGATCCAGCGATCAGCCGTCTGGCGCGCGACTGATGATGATCCGCCGCAGGCGGGATTAGCGCCGCGGTAAACCGCCACCACCAAAGCCGCCCATGCCACCCATACCGCCGCCACCGAGCATGCCTTTCATGTTGCGCATCATTTTCATCATGCCGCCGCCTTTCATTTTTTTCATCATGCGCTGCATATCATCAAACTGTTTTAACAGACGATTAACATCCTGCACCTGCGTCCCCGAACCGGCAGCAATACGGCGTTTGCGCGAACCTTTGATCAGCTCCGGATTCAGACGCTCTTTAAAGGTCATCGAGTTAATCATGGCCTCCATTTTCACCGTAACTTTATCATCCATCTGCGCTTTCAGGTTCTCTGGCAGCTGACCGGCGCCCGGTAATTTGGCTAACATGGCTGACATGCCGCCCATATCACGCATCTGTTTCAGCTGATCTAAGAAATCGTTGAGGTCAAACTTATCGCCTTTCTTCAGCTTAGCCGCCATTTTTTGGGCTTTTTCGTGATCGACTTTAGTTTGCAGCTCTTCAATTAACGAGATGACATCGCCCATCCCTAAGATACGCGAGGCAATTCGATCAGGATAGAATGGCTCGAGCGCATCGGTCTTTTCGCCCATCCCCAAAAACTTAATCGGTTTACCAGTAATCTGACGAATCGACAGTGCAGCACCACCACGCGCATCGCCATCGACCTTAGTTAAGATAACTCCGGTTAACGGTAACGCTTCATTAAAGGCTTTGGCGGTATTGGCCGCATCCTGACCGGTCATGGCATCGACCACAAACAGCGTCTCCACTGGCGTAACCGCCTGATGCAGCTGCTTGATCTCAGCCATCATATCGCTATCAACATGCAGTCGACCGGCGGTATCAACAATCAACACATCATAAAAATGCAGTTTAGCCTGCTGGAGTGCTTTTTGCGCGATAGCTAACGGCTGTTCTGTACTGAGCGAAGGAAACACATCGACGCCCACCGTTTGACCAAGTGTCTCAAGCTGCTTAATCGCCGCCGGACGATAGACGTCAGCCGATACCATTAACACTTTCTTTTTATGCTTAGTTTTTAGAAAAGTGGCGAGCTTGGCGGCACTGGTGGTTTTACCCGCACCCTGTAAACCGGCCATCAAGATCACGGCGGGTGGCTGAGTGGCCAGATTTAACTCGCTATTGACTTCACCCATCGCTGCCGTCAGTTCATCCTGCACAATCTTGATAAACTCTTGGCCGGGGGTTAAGCTCTTATTCACATCCTGACCGACTGCTTTTTCGCGCACCTGATTAATAAAATCACGCACCACTGGCAGCGCCACATCGGCCTCTAATAACGCCATACGCACTTCACGCAGAGCCTCTTTAATATTATCCTCGGTCAATCTACCGCGACCGCTGATATTGCGGAGTGTTTGGGACAATTTTTCGGTTAAATTATCAAACATAATCAATCTCTACTATCGCTTATCAACAATTACTGGCTATCATAGCAGAAAATAGCGCGATATTCTCGTTTTACGCCGAGTAATGAGCGTAAAAGATGACAGTAAAAAATGACAGGCGAAAATGGCCGGAAAATATCCCTCATTATTCACTAAAGGCAACCTTATCTCCATTCAGCCGATCGCTGTTATGCCCGGCTACAATTTTATCCAACGCTTATTTTAAACAATACTTACCGCAAGTTGCCTTGCCAGTCAGCCAGATTGATTTAGTCTAAAGCGGGATGAGTAGGCCGGCAATACACGGCTCACTTATCCATCGCGCCGCCGTCAATCGACTGATTGAACAGAGGCAAAATCATTCTAGTCGATAAACCATCCCGGCCGCCCTAATCTGTCGATTAGATTGACCCTCTTTGATCCTGTCGACACTCAGGGCTTGCGTGTCGAGGGTTAAGCGGCCTATGCCCCAGGCGTTAGCGATGTGTAATCCAGCCACTTGCTGATTACCATAGGCTTCCCATAAGGCTTGCTGCTGAAACTGTGCCGGGGCCAAGAACACCCCTTCACTCCATAACGGACGATAAATTTTCATTATGACGACAAACTCCCGAATGTTAGGTGAATAATATTAAGCTTTGGCTTTTGGCATTTGTGACACCATCGACAAATTAATATCCATCCCTTCGATCTGGAAGTGTGGCACTAAAAACGTTTTGACCCGGAAGAAACCTGGGTTATCTTCAATATCTTCAACAATCACTTGCGCCTGACGCAGCGGATGAGAGGCCTGAACTTCATCACTTGGATCGGTCATTTCAGTGACCAGATTATTGATCCATTTGTTTAATTCAAGCTCAAGCACGCGGCGATCTTTGGTCGCACCGATGTTTTCACGTTGAATCACTTTCAAGTAGTGCGCAATGCGTGATAATAAGAAGATATACGGTAAACGTGAGTTAATTCGACTATTGGCGGTCGCTTCTTTGGTATCATAGAGCGCCGGTTTTTGTGACGAGTTAGCCGAGAAGAAGCATGCATAATCACGATTCTTATAGAATGATAATGGGATGAAGCCCAAGTTGGCGAACTCAAATTCACGGGTTTCCGGAATCAGTACTTCGGTTGGGATTTTCACCTGATTACCGGTACCAAGATCATACAGATGGATCGGCAGGTCATCGACTAAACCACCCGCTTGTGGACCGCGAATCTGCACACACCAACCATTGCGAATAAAGCTTTTCACCATATTGGCCGCAAAAGCATAAGACGCGTTAGCCCATAAGTAGCGATCGTGATCAGGCCCTTTCACTTGTTCAACATAGTTGAAGTTACGCACCGGCACCGTATCTGGACCGTAAGGCAGACGCGCAAGCACTCGTGGCAGGGTCAAACCGACATAACGTGAATCATCGGTATTACGGAAGCTGTTCCATTTGGTATATTCAGCGCGGTCGAAATAGTTGGCAATATCTTTAATCGCTGCTACTTCTTCCATGCTCTCTTTACCAAAGAAAGCCGGACCCACAGACGCCACGAATCTTTAACCTGTACTTTAATTCAGCTTAAATCAATATTTGTCCAAGGATTGCGCCTGAATAAACCATTCGGCGAAGAGCGCGGCGGAATCAGTTTTCAGTCCACCTAAAATATCACCGAGTGTCGGCTGAGGGGTTGGTTGGGGGAGTGAGTGAGGCAGTGAAAGCGGCAGCGGCAACAGTTGGCTAAGCTTAACCAGCGTAATATCAGCCGGTAACTGGGCTAATTTTTGGGTTAAGACATTGACCGTGGCCGGATAAGGGTGACCAATAGCAATCGCGTGACCATGTTTGCGCGCAAAGTTGATGGCTAATTCAAATTGGGCGGCGATATCGGCCTCCTTCATGGAGTCATCTAAAAAGATATTTCGGCTTAACACCGGCATATGGTACGTGGCCGCCGCTTGCGGGACTTTTGAGGTATTAATCGTGCGGCTGTCAAGAAAGAAAAAGTCGTACTGGCTCAGGGTTAGCATCACTTTATCCATACCACTTAAACTGGCGGTCATCAGGCTACCCATATGGTTATTCACCCCGATAGCATAAGGCACCTTATTGACAGCATCGGTCACAATGCGATCGATCTCGGTTTGTGACATATCCGGAAACAGGGTATCTTTTTCGAGCGGTTGTTTACCCATCGGCGCCATCGGTAGATGAATAATCACCTCATTGCCGTGTTCATGTGCATAAGTGGCAATTTGCTGAGCATGAGTCGCATTGGGTAACACTGCGACGGTAATGTTATCCGAGAGATTGATGATCGCCATTTCATTGTGCTGGCGATAGCCAAAGTCATCAATCACAATCGCTAGCTGCGCCGCATGGGCCATATTGAGCACCATGCCCAGTACCGTCAAGAGCCCGATAATGGGCCAAAAAATAACTTTTATCATCGTTTTAACCAAGCCTGTGGATTGAGCGCTTTACCATCGCGTCTGATTTCAAAATAGAGCGCCGGTATCCCCTGACCACCACTATTACCCACTAAGGCGATCGGCTGACCGCTTTTAACATTATCATCAACATTAACTAGTACCCGTTGATTATAACCATACAGGCTCATGTCGCCTTTACCATGATCAATCGCGACAAGGAAACCATAGCCTTGTAACCAACTGGCTAATATCACCCGACCATCAGCAATCGCCTGTATTTTTGCGCCCTCTTTACCAGTAATCACCAACCCTTTCCAGCGTAACTCTCCTTGTTGAGCATCGCCAAAATGATGCACAATCGATCCGGCTAACGGCCAATTTAATCTGTTTTGTGGTTTACCGATACCACTCACCCGCGCCATCAACGCCATTTCAGATTGAGTCGGTTGATAATTGGTGTTTTGCTGGCGACTGCGAATCTGCGCCGCATTACGGGCATCCTGAGCGGTTTTTTCTCTGGCATTACGCTCTGCAGTAGCCAATTCGGCTTGTAATTTGGTCTCATTATCACGCAGATCTTCAAGCTTTTGCTGACCTTGTTGCATGGCAGCATCCAGCGCAGCTAAAGTATTTTTTCGCTCCTGGCGATTCTTTTCCAAACTGGTCTGTTCCTGTTTTTGGCGCTGTTGTAACGCCAGCTGTTGGGCATGCTTGGTTTGCAGTGAGAGCTTCGCACTAGCCAGTTCGGAATGGGTTAGCTTGAGTTGACTTATCTGCTGCTGACGCGCCTGATTAATGTAGCCAAAATACATAATCATCCGTTCATTAATTTCACTTTGCTTGGCATTGAAAACCAGTTCGATACCCGAGTTTTTACCGAGTCGAAACGCGCCTTCAAGTTGCTTGGCTAGCATTTGCCTTTGCGTGGCTTGTTTGCGTTCAAGTTCACTGATGCTTTGATTTAAATCGGTGATCTCTTGATCAAAGGTGGATAAGGCTTCGGTGGTGTCCTGAATGGAGCCAAGTAACCGGGCTATGGCAGTCTCTTGCTTTTTTAGTTCGGCATTCAGTGCAGTACGCTCTTTACGCTGCTGAACCAATTTTTTTTCCTGCTCAGCAATCGAATGTTGGATCGTCGATAACTGATCGCGGCTATTGGCATACGTATGACTAGGAACACTGATTGTCCCTATCATCAGACCACTGAATAATATCACCCATAAACGTTGCATTCGTATGATGTAACGCCTTGTTATCAATACAAGGCGTTATTTCCTATTTTATTATTATTGTAATTTAAATAAGGGTTTACCGGTCATTTCTGCCGGAATATCCATCCCAATCAAGGTTAACATGGTTGGCGCTAAATCGGATAACTTACCCCCTTCAACCGCGACTGCTGGTTTACCGACATAGATTAACGGTACTGGTAAGTTAGTATGCGCAGTATGTGCCTGACCGGTTTCCTCATCACGCATTTTTTCTGCATTACCATGATCGGCGGTAATCAGTAACTGCGCATCCGCCGCTTTCACCGCGTCAACAACTTGACCAATGCAGTTGTCGAGGGCTTCAACCGCTTTGACTGCTGCGTCAAAAACGCCGGTATGCCCTACCATATCACCATTAGGATAGTTACAGATAATCACATCATACTTACCACTTTTAATCGCCTCGACTAATTTTTCGGTCAACTCTGCTGAGCTCATCTCTGGCTGTAAATCATAGGTAGCAACTTTCGGTGAATTCACCAGGATACGATCTTCATGGGCAAATGGTTGCTCCACGCCACCATTAAAGAAGAAGGTCACATGGGCATATTTTTCGGTTTCAGAGATACGCAGCTGGGTTTTATGATGAGCCGCCAGCCACTCACCGAGTGTATTACTTAAAGAATCAGCCGGATAAGCAACCGAAGCCGGAATATTATCAGCATATTCAGTTAACATGACAAAATCAGCAAAGGCAATCACGCGTTTACGTTTGAAGCCGTCAAAATCTTTATTCACAAAGGCTCGGGTAATTTGACGCGCCCGGTCAGCACGGAAATTCATAAAAATCAGCACGTCGCCATCTTGCATCGCTGAACTCTCTTCGCCAGCAGCCTGAATCACGGTCGGTTTGACAAACTCATCATTTTCATCGCGCGCATAAGCTGCAGACAGTGCTTCAACGGCAGTTGTCGCCGTAAAATCGCCTTTGGCATCGACAATCAAATCATAGGCTTGTTCAACACGTTCCCAACGATTATCGCGATCCATCGCATAGTAGCGACCGATAACTGAGGCGATACGCCCTTTACCAAGCTCGGCAAATTTTTCACTAAAACGGGCTAAGGTACTTTCAGCGCTGCGAGGTGGCGTATCACGGCCATCGAGGAAACCGTGCAGATAAATCTTCTCAGCACCGCGCTGTGCGGCCAGTTCAACCATGGCTAAAATATGATCATCATGACTATGCACGCCACCCGGTGACATCAATCCCATAATATGTACCGCTTTACCCTGGCTGGCAGCTTTATCAACTGCGGCGGTCAACACCGGATTTTCGAAGAAGTCACCATCAAGAATATCTTTGGTTACCCGCGTTAAGTCCTGATAAACCACGCGTCCGGCACCGATATTGGTATGACCTACCTCTGAATTGCCCATTTGCCCTTCTGGCAAACCGACATCCATACTTGAGGCAGAAATCAGGGTATTAGGATACTGTTTCAGCAAGTTATCCATCACCGGTTTATGAGCCGCGGCAATCGCATTATCTTTTTGATCTTCACGATAACCATACCCATCGAGAATCACCAGAACAATTGGTTTCTTACGCATTAGTGTTCACCTTTAATAATAACATTCAATAATCTAACGCCCTAGTTTACTATAAGAAAGCCAGAAGAGGTATAGCTTGTCACGATTTTCGTGATTTCGGCTCAACATCATTATCTGACGGCTAAGCAATATGCTGAGCCTGAGCGGGTTTGGCCGAATCGATATCAATCAAGATGAAACCCCATTTACACTTAGTAAGACTAATATTAAGCTGACAATAGTCGTGTCTCTCCAGCTCATCATTTATCATACAAATAGCGCGATACTCCCTGTGCGATATCACTTTTTTATCATCCTTGGGTGTTGATATTATGAGCAGAATTTTATATTGTAGTGACTTGTACATCTATATCGCGCGAAAAGCGCCATCGGCCTGCGTATCATGACGGGTTATCCAGGAAACAGGAAGAGCGCTAATGACATTATGGCAATTACTGCACAATATCCGTACCTTCGTTAAGCCCTATCATGGCCTGATGATACTGACGTTATTACTCACGTTTATTGGTTCATTAACGGCGCAAGTCAATGCCTGGGTGTTACGCTATACGGTTGATGCAATTAACCAGCTCTTAGAGAACCATCAAACCCTACAGCAGGGTTTTTATATTTTAGTGATTATCTCAGTGATCTTGATTGGCAAAGAGATCATCAACCTATTCATTCAATTTGGCCAAAAGTATTTTGCCGAGAAACTGCGCATTTTTATCTCGCGCGATCTCGCCCAAACCGTTATCGAACGGATCCTAAAGTATCGGCTGGCCTTTTACAGTGTGGATGATAACCATCCAGGTAAATTGCAAACCCGGATTGATAAAGGAGTGGAGAGCCTGACCCGCTTGATTCAGAACTTTTTTGTCGATATCTTGCCGTTGTTTGCCAACGCGTTGGTCGCTTTGTTAATGATGTTTCAGGCCAATTTTTATGTGGGTCTGGTCGGTTTTATTACTATCCCGATTTATTACTGGGTCAGTCGCCAGCAGGCTAAAAAGCTCACCGCAGGCCGACGCGCGATTAAAACCTTAAGAGAGAATAAAAGCCAGGGGATTTTAAGCATTCTGGAATCGATCCCGGTGATAAAGTCATTCTTAAGAGAGAATATTGAAGAGCAGAAACAGATGGGGCTGCAAACGGATTTGACCGATAAGCAGATGAAAATCCGCCAAACCAGTTTTCTGTTTGACGGTTTAAAAACCTTTATTGAACAAATTGGTGTGGTGGCGATTATCTTGCTGACCACCTACTTTGTGTTAACCGGGCAGATGACCATTGGTGCGATTATGTTCCATATTTTGCTGTTCAGCAATGTCTCTGCACCGATTCGCCGTTTACACCTGATTTATGATCAGATGAACGATGCGCTAATCTATGCCGAAGGTTTTTTTGATATCTTAAATGCCGATCATCAGATTGAACATTCTGGAGAGTATCATCCGGCGCAGGTGACCGGTAAATTTGTCTTAAATCAGGTCTATTTTACTTATCCCGGCAATCGTTCACCGACCCTGCATGATATCAATATGCATATCGCACCGGGCAAAATTACTGCCCTAGTCGGACTGTCGGGGGCTGGTAAAAGTACCTTAATCAATCTATTAGATAAATTTTATGATCCTGATTCCGGCCACATTACCCTCGATGGCGTCGATCTGGCGACCTACGATACCCAGTTTGTCAGAAATAATATTGGTCTGGTGCTACAGAAAAATCATATCTTTAACGGTTCAGTGCAAGAGAATATTCTGTATGGCAACCCCAATGCCAGCGAGCAAGCGGTGAGACAAGCAGCCCAACAAGCCTATCTGCACGACCAGATTATGGCACTGCCGGAAGGTTATCAAACATCGGCGCTGGCCTTGTCGGGTGGACAGCAGCAAAAAATTGCGATTGCCCGCATGTTTTTAAAAAATCCGCCTATCATCTTTTTAGATGAACCCACCGCCAGTCTGGATGCGATTGCGACGGAGCAAATTAAAAACAGTTTAGATGCGATTAAAGAGGGCCGTACGGTGGTGATTATTTCACACAGCATCTCACAAATTATTGATGCCGATTGTATCTATGTGATGGAGAATGGCCGTATTCAGGAACATGGCAGCCATGAGCAACTATATCAAATGGCTGGGGCTTACAAACGTATTTTTGATGCCATGGCGCGCAGCTTAAATGTCGAAAAGATAGCCAAAACCCTTGATCATCATTAGCGCAATATCTGGCTTGAGAGGCCTATCGTTGGCGCTCTCTCATCAGCCTGGATGCACTCAGCTGATGAGGGCTGGTTACGCAATTTAACTTGAAGAATAACCAAACAGGCACTAAAAGAGCGTCAGACTACTCGTCCCAATAGACCAATTTTCTATCCGTGCGACCAATCGTTTTATCATTGACGGTGGTTTGCGAAACAAGCCAGTCATTGCGCTGATTAAACTGACTATATTGAATTAAAATGATCACGTTGGCTTTATGACTGACGTTATCTATCTGCGTAATATTTCTCATCACTTCATTTTTCAGTTTGACATTAAACACATATTTAATAGTCGATAGTAACTGTCTTTTATCGTTATAAGCATAGAGCGTGACAAAAATATAGTCAGAAGGGATGATTAATACCGTATATTTCAGATGATTATTGTCCCAATAGTAGTAAAGTACGCGATTAACACTATCGCGACGTTCGATTAAACGGCCTTGTTTATCATATTTAAACAAAATTTGCTCATTTGCCGAATCATTTTGCAATTTGATAATTTGCTGATTTTGATCGTCGATCAGAATATTGAACGTCTTCACTTTATTGTAAGCGGTTTTTTCATACTGGTTATGCGCATAATCGATCTGATTTTTAACCGTCAGTTTTTCATTGGATGAGATATTTTCAAAGATCGAGTCAGTAATATAACCACGAGCATCATAAGAGACCTGTTTAAAATCAGGTTGCTGGCTATCAATAATATGAATTTGGCGCTGTTCGAGACGAATGCTAGATAGATTTAAACTTTCACGTTCAGGATCAAAAATGAGCTGATTATTGAGCTTTGCTAAAACTGAGGGCTCAATCGGCTCATCGATATTATTAATGGTCTTATCATATTTGGGATCGCAACCAAATAATAAGAAAGGGAGTGATGAGATCAGTAATATTTTAAAACATTTCATAATATGAACCATTTATTATAAATCAATCTATCTATTATTGGCTAATAGCATCTAAAGAAAGATATAAATCCTATTGATCTGCTTGCTAAAAAACTTGATCTAAATAAGGCGCAACAAATAAGCAAGTCCACTATCAATATTGTTTTTTACTCTCATCAAAACAAATTCCTTACACTTATTCTATACCAATTTTATTTAAACAGGCAGTGTTAAATTTTCTTTTTATTAACAATTTACCGACACTCAATCGGTGTTAAAATAATCACTCATTTGCCTATCTCAATATAAAGCTAACCTAAAAACGTTAATCTGAAAAGATTACTTTCTTGTCGGTTAGCATTGTTTTGATGATGTACAAATCACGGCAGAATAGCCATTTTATCAGCGAGAAAAGCGGTTATTTTAAACAGTCAATCACAAACCTAAATCATATTCTGGCGATTATTATAGCATAAATTAACGTTATCGATTTAAAAAAACTTGCGGTGAAGCATGCTGCGGATGGGGCTTTACAGCAATATCCACCTGATACCATTGTCTGAGTAAAGTTTCCGTTAAAACCTGACCGGGCCGACCTTGGGCGACCAGTTGCCCCTGGTGGAGTAAAAAAATTTGGTCGGCATACAGCGCCGCCAGATTGAGATCATGCAAAATGCAGCAGACACTTAAACCCTGCTCTTGAATCAACTGACGCAGTAAACGTAACATGTGTTGTTGATGATAAAGATCTAAGGCTGAGGTAGGTTCATCTAAAAATAGCATGCATGGCGTTGGCGTGGGGTGCCATAATTGTGCCAAAACCCGCGCTAGCTGCACACGCTGCTGCTCACCGCCAGAGAGCAAACGATAATCTTTATGGCAGAGTGGCTGGCAGTGAGTCATTTCGATCACACTGTCCATCGCCTGTTTAAAATAGCGTTTACCATAAGGCGCTCTGCCCATTGCAATCACCTCTTCGGCAGAAAAAGCAAAATTAAGCTGACTCTGCTGACGCATCACAGTTCTTACACGAGACAGCGATTGCTGACACCACTGATTAAGCGGTTTATTGAGAAAAATACACTCCCCATGACTGGGGATGAGAAAACCGGTTAATAGCTTTAATAAGGTTGATTTACCCGCACCATTAGGACCGATAATGACACTTAACTCCGCCGATTTAAGCCGAAGAGAGACTTGATTGATCAGGGTATGGGAACCAATTTGATAACTAAGCTGAGTCGCGTTTAGCATAATATTCCCTTGCGTTTACCGAGTATTAACCATAAAAAGTAAGGACCACCAATTAAACTGGTCAACAGGCCAACTGGCATCTCATTTGGCGCCACCATCGTACGAGCTAACGTATCGGCGACAAGTAACAAGCTACTGCCACCTAAAATAGTTGCCGGCACCAGCCAGCGATGATCGGCGCCCATTTTCAGTCTTAACATATGTGGCACCGCTAAGCCAACAAAAGCAATAATGCCACTCACCGCCACCGCCGTGCCAATTAAAAGGGCACTTAACAGCAACAGATATCTTTTAGTTTTCGGTACATTCAGCCCCAAATAGTGTGCATCTTCATCGCCTAACTGCAGTAAGTTCAGCGGCTTGCTCATCATCAGTACCGCCAACGTTGCCGGTATAATTAAGGTCGCCGCAATCGCTACCGACTGCCATTGACCTTTACCTAAGTGACCCATGGTCCATAGAGAGAGCTGCCGAAGCTGCTGATCATCACTGAGGTAACTGAGTAGACCAAGCAATGAGGCAGTTAAGGCATTAATCGCGATGCCAGTGAGTAATAAGCGCTGCGTCGAGCTGCGCTGCTGATAACTGAGCACATAGATAACCAAGCAGACGATCAAACCACCGATAAAAGCCGCTAACATCTGCTGATAGAGCATTAAAAAAGCGGGTAATGTGACGGGTAACAGGGTGATGATACCCACAAACAGGGCCGAGCCACTGCTAATCCCCAGTAAGCCTGCATCGGCTAATGGATTACGAAATACCCCCTGCATGACCACGCCCGAGGTGGCTAGCGCACTGCCGACAATGATGGCCAGTAAAACGCGTGGCAGACGAATATTGAACCAGACTTGCCAGAGCGGATCATCATACGCGAGTGTTGATAACGTTTTAAAGGATAACCTCAGCGCACCTAAATTGAGTGCCATGATAACCGCCCCACCTAATATCACTATTAAGAGGATGAGCATATATCGCTGTGCGCGAGAAGAAGATAATTGTTTCATTATGCGTAATTAACGATTGCGTACGGCATCTAAATCAGGATCGATAACCGAAAAAATCTGATGACCTAAGCTCGCCTGACTCACTTGCGCTAAGATCAGCAGGGCTAAATCGGTTCTCATCACAAAACCATGTACTTCCTGATTAATATAAGCTGTCGCGCGATGAGTCGGTTCACCGTCGCGCAGTCCACCAGGTCTTAAAATACAGAAATCAAGCTCACTGGTTTGTAACCAGACCTCGGCCAAGGTTTTCTCTCTAACCGCCAAACCAAAGGCCTGTTTAGCCCGTTCAGACAGAGTAGGCCAACTATCGCCACACCCTAACGAGGTCACCATAATCATGCGCGAAATACCGGCTTTTTCAGCCTGCTTGATCACATTCATTTGCGCTTGATAGTTGGCTTTTGAGCCGCCCATCGTCGAGATAATGGTTGCCTGCCTGCCAACCTTTAAACAGGCCTGTTCAACCAGCCCAGCATCATTAGCATCGCCAACAAAAACGCTGATACCTTGTTTGATCAATGCTTCAGCCTGTGCTTTATCTCTAATCACTACCGTACATTGATGTCCCTGCTGCTGCGCATACGCAAGTACTGCCGCGCCGGTTCCCCGGCTTGCGCCAAATATCAGTAAATGTGCCATGTACTATCCTTTTGCCTGAGTTAGTGAAGCTAATTCACGAAAAGCGGCCAGCTGTGCGACTTGTAGCTGACGATGCTCATCACGGCCGACAAAGATCTTAAACATCGCCTGTCCGGCCAAGTTAAGAAACAAGATAGCGGCCGTGTCAGTACCCATAAATTTCCGCTCAACAAAGGCAATAGACTGGCAGTGCTCGGCTTTAATATGTCCACTTAACCCAGCTTTACCGCGTAAATTAAAATAACCATGACGATGGTAACCCGTCGGTAAATGACCTTGAAACTCAAAGATAATATCGTTGGTATTGACTAAAATCGTAATCTCACCCCAGTTCACCACCGCATCCCATACCTGATCGAAGTGATCGCCAGCGATAATATTATTTTCTGGCATGGCTTGGATGACTGTTAATAAAGAGACCTGATAGTCTTGAGCGATACTCTCTAGTGTGCCGTCAGGATGGGTTGCCATAAATTCAGTTAAACTTGGTGATGACATATGAGCTCCTCTATGATGAATGATGATGGGGTAAAATTTTGGCTGACTAAACCAGATTAATCTGCTGCTTTGCTGAAGCGGCGTGCATCGCTACCGGCGGTGATGCTTGTAACTGACCAGAGGTCGGCATAGCTAATTCAGCTTCGTTGAGCTGCATTAGCAGTTTCTGCAATGCCGACAGTAAATTACTGGCCCAAAATCGCCCAGCCGTCGTCAATTTAGTGCAGAGTGCCGCACTGGTGAGCAGGCCCGCCTGATGCCACTGCGCAATTAGTGGTGCTAATTGCTGAGCTTGTGTGGTTAAACGAGTTATATCAATTCGGCCAGACTCAATATCACCTTGTAAAAGATGCAGCCACTGCAAATTAGCGGCCGGCTGCATCAACATCATTAACGGTTTATGCTGATTATCTAGCTGCTGATAATATTGATTAAGATCGCGCTCAACCATAAAAGACTGACCATTAAGCTTACCGCCGGCACACGATCCAAAAGCCAAATAATCAGCACCTTGTTTGATCAGCAGGTTATAGAGATTTCTTTCCCGGGTGGTGCGCGCAAAATGGCTGTTACTTAATTGCGCCCAGCCATAGTGATCTAGCGTTTGAACCCCGATGCGGTAGAATTCACTTTTTTCGGCAACCTCAGGGAGCTTGATTCTGCCCGCTTCAACGCCTTTAAAAAGTGGTGTGGTTGGTAATAAATTAAGTGCATAGAGATCCACGCCATCAAGAGGGAGATCACGAATGATCGCCAGATCATCCTGCCAGATCTGCAACGTCTGCTGCGGTAAACCAAAGATCAGATCACAGACCACCGCCGCCTTATCTTTTTCGCCTAAACGCTGAATAAAGTCGATCGCCTGAGCTTGATTAGAGGTACGGCCTAAACGCTTTCGAATAGAGGAATTAAAGGTTTGAATACCAATCGAAAACCGATTCGCACCGCCGGTAAGGCAGGCTTCAATCTTGTCATCATCAAAGCCGAGAATACGCCCTTCAATGGTGATTTCACAGTCAGGTGCGAGAGGATAGTGGGTTTTTATTGTGGTGATTATCTGATAAAGATCTTCCGCCCGCAAGGCGGTTGGGGTACCACCGCCAAAATAGACGGCATGAATCGGCGCTGACTGGGTTAATTGACTCTCGGCATTCATCAATAACTCTTGAATCAGATATTGAGTGTAGCGCCGGGTATCATGCTTATGTAATGGATTCTGGTAGAAACCACAAAACTGGCAGTGGGTAGCGCAAAAAGGAATATGCAGGTACATCAAACGTTTATTTTTTACCGCTGTGGTTTGATGCAGCGCCGACCAGGATGATTGTAGCTGCGGTTTGGCAACCGGAGCAGCTCCTCGAAAGGGCATCACCGCCCAACGATCCTGAAACGGCATACCGGTTGTTTGGGCATAAAATGGCGTTAACTCTAACTGCATTTGATCGGGCTCCTCCTGTGCGTGAACAACGACGCAAAAATCATTGCCATTGATTAAACGATAATTATTCTCATTTAGCAAGTTATTAATACTTAACTGTCTAAATATTAGCAATATTCTGATTTTGTTTAAGATTAAATTATTTTTATCTTATTTCAGACAGCTGCTTTACAAGTTTATTGATAATGATTATCATTTGCAACTCAAAAAACTATTTTTCTCGGTGAATCTGGATGATGAAAAACACATTAACACTTTCTTCTTTTGCCTTACCGGTTATCCTGATGAGCCCGCTACTGCTTGCCAGTGAAGCGGAAAAAAAATTAGCTTATCTGCAAGATACGATCATCGTCACGGCTGATCGTAGTGAAAAATCCATTTGGCACAGTTCAGTTTCAGTCAATGCGGTGAACGAAGAGGAGCTGGCAAAACAGAACGGCGATTCGATTGCCGAAGCGTTACGCGATATTCCCGGCGTTGAAATTGCCGATAATTCACTGGCTGGCCGAAAACAGATCATGATCAGAGGAGAATCATCTAACCGCGTTTTAGTCATGATAGACGGGCAAGAGGTGAGCTATCATCGCTCTGGCCATGGCAGCAGTGCCGGATTACTGATTGATATGGAGTCGGTTGAGCGGATTGAGGTAATCAAAGGGCCCTATTCAGTACTCTACGGCTCACAAGCGATTGCCGGCGTCGTCAATTTTATTACCCGCAAAGGCAGCCATGAACAGGAAAAAGCCGCCGGTCATGTCAAATTTATCTATGATGGCGCTACCAATGGCTTAACCGAGATGGCTTCAGTTTATGGCGATATTGATAATATCTTCAATTATCGCATAAGTGGCACTTATGCTGAACATGGCGATCGTAAAACGCCTGAAGGACGACTGGAAAATACTGATTTTAGTAATAACAGTGTCAGTGCGTGGTTTGGACTCCATCTTGACCGGCATAAAATCGGTTTATCACTCGACCGTTATAAACTCGATACTAAATCTTATGCCAGCCGAGATCAGCTCAAAGAAATGAACTCATTTTTAGTGGATATTCCAGAGTTAAGACGAGAAAAGGTCGGTCTGTTTTATGATTATGCCGTAGACAGTGAAGTGATTACTAATATCCATATTGATGCTTACTATCAGACCCTTAAGCGAACCTTTATTAATGCCATTGATCTGCCCAATCCGCGCATGTTAACCAATACCGAAACCCATGATGAACAGAAAACGACTGGACTGAACTTTCAGATCGATCTGATCCCACAAGAGAACATGAAATTGATCATCGGTGGCCAATATCTTGAAGATAAGGTTGATCAGATCTCAGATAAGCGACTGGATATGTATTATAAACCGAGTCAAGCCATGCCGTTACCAGTATTTGATTATACCAAATACACCGCAGGTGCAAATAGCTGGAAACAGCAGCACTTTTCGCTGTTTGCCCAAAATGAATGGTTATTTACTGATAACTGGAACTGGACGGTGGGTTTACGTCAGTATTGGGTGACCTCAGACCTGATCAGTGGCCAGCAAAATAGTGACTGTATCAATCGTCCCTCACTCTCACCTTGTAGTCCGGCAAACAGCATCGATACGCCCCGCACCGATCATGATAATACCCTAGTTGCCTCCACGGGCCTCACCTATGACGGTTTAGATAATATTATTCTCAGGGGATCTTTTGCACAAGGCTATGTCTATCCAACCCTGACGCATCTGTATGCGATGACCAATGCCCATACCCAAACGATTTACGGCAACCCGAATCTACAGGCTGAACATTCCAATAACTATGAACTGGGACTGCGTTTTAATAATAACCAGTGGCTACTCGATACCTCACTGTATTACGCCACTGCAAAAGATTATATTACGCAAATTCCCTGTGATGGCAATGCGATCTGTAATAGTGCAATCGGCGTTGATGCCACCTATTATATCAATGCTAACCGGGCCAAGACCTATGGACTAGAATTTTCTATCGAGTACTTAGACTGGCGAGTTACCCCTTATCTGACCGGCAATCTGTTACGCCGTAAAATTGAGACCGATAGTTATACCACCTATGACTCCGGAAATCCGTTGCTCAGTGGTAATTTAGGTCTGAAACATACCGCTTATTTCGAACAAATCGACCTTGATTCTAACCTGTTTATGCGTTTTTCAAGCTCAGCAGATAACCGCAATGATAGCGAAGCTTATCACTATGGTGGCTGGTCGACACTCAACCTATCCCTGGTCGGTTCTTTCGGTCCGAAGCGGCAGTATCAGCTGGGTATCGATCTGAATAATCTATTGAACAAAAATTATATGACGGCATATGAATCGATTCCCTCAGCAAAATTCAATGCAGTCATTGCGGCAAGTATCAAATTTTAAGCGAGGTCATGATGAAATCTATTTACTCTCTAGGCTATATTGTTATCGGATTGTGCGGTTTATTGATATCTTATGTGGTTGCTAATGATCGTATTGTGACATCAGGTGGATCGATTACCGAAATTGTTTATGCACTGCAGGCTGGCGATCGGGTGGTTGGCGTGGATATGAGCAGTACCTATCCCCCGCATGTCAAACAGCTGCCGCAAATTGGTTATTGGAAACAGCTCAGTATTGAAGGTCTGTTATCATTAAAACCGACGATATTTATTGGCTGGGATGATTCTGGACCGGCACAAATCTCTGAACAGTTAAAACAGGCAAATATTCAGACACTGTACTTAAAACGCGTACCTAATACCCTCGATCTGTTACTGAGCAATGTTGAGTCGATTGGCAAGGCCATTGATCAACCGGTCGAAGCCGAGCAGCTGATAGCACAGATTAAATCACAAGTTGCCCAGACTACCGCGCAAGTGAAGCAGTATCAGCATAAACCGACTGTGCTGTTCTTACTCAGTATGGCCGGCGCGACACAAGTTGCCGGCAAAAATACCGTCGTCGATAGTATTATTCAATTAGCCGGAGGTGAAAATATTGCGCAACACGCAAACTATAAAAACTATAGTGCAGAGGCATTTATTACTGCCAATCCAGCGATTCTGATTGTAACAACCCAATCTCTGCAAGCAATTGGCGGTCTTGATAATTTAGCTAATATACCAGGGCTGACACACACTCAGGCCTGGCAAAACAGGCGTATTATTGCCATTGATCAAGCGCTGATTTTAGGGATGGGACCGAGAGTGGGTGAAGCATTGACGATATTAGCTGCAGGATTTTATCCGTCATCTGATACGAATATCGATAAGCCGCCATCACATTAGCCTTTTAGTGAACCTTTCTGTTGATTCAAAACGATAATGGCGAGCATCCGCTCGCCCTATCATAAAAAACAGCGCCGCGTGGCGCTGCTTGCCTAAAAATTGTTTAATTCAAAGCAACCTTTCTACTTAGCGACAGCGGATAATTACCAGCTGACACCAAGACCTAAACCATAGTTGGTGTTACTGGAATCGCCATCTTTGGTTTTACTTTTATCTCGTGAAAGGGTGGCATTGACTGACAGCCAGCTGGTCAGATTATAGCCTAAACCAAGCACACCAGATAATTCGTAATCGACCGAGTCATCAAAGCTACGGCCGATTGAACCGTTGGTAAAGAGTCGCACGGTTTTACTCATGAAATAGCGCTCATAATCCCACTTCACGCTACCGAGCGGATTATTATTCGTATGATCATCACGATATTCCAGACGTTGATAGTTGATTAACGCTGACAGTGAAAATGCCCCCAACTCATCATCCCACAACTGATAACCTGGACCGGTACCGACTGTTAAGCGGCCTTTGATATCTTCAATCCAATCATGCTTGTACGACACATTATTGGTCCAGAAGAACGAGGTGGTAATAAAACGATCGAGGTTATAACCCAGTGTATAGTTATAGGTTTTGGTTTGACTATTTTCCGAGGTTCGACGTAAATTACCATATAGGTTATGACGCAGGAGATCATGACGTGCAGTCAGATTACCATCGAGCATATACTGTTCGGTTTTATTGGTGCCTTTATTGTAATAGGCGCCACCATTTAAACGACCATTAAAGAGATATTCACTGAGCAGCGTTTTTGGCTTATTGCGCATTAAGATAAAATCATCGTTAAGTGCAAAAACGGTTTGCTCATTATCGCTCGCCAGAATCACCGATCCGGTTTTATCCGGATCGGGGAGCACTTGGGCCGCACGCTGCTTATCACCAAACAGACCTTTTTGCAGTTCAACTGGCGCATCCACCGAAAAGGTCTTGATTTTATTACGATCAATTGAGACTGTACCGGCAAAATCGGTATCAAGCAGTAATTTATTACTATCCACCAGTTTGACCGAACCAGAGATAACATCACCGTTTTTTAGCCAAACGGTATCCGCTAAAGCGGAACATGAACACACACTTATGCAGGAAAAGATGACCCATTTTTTCATTTCTTAACATCCTGTCGTTAATAGTTATACATAATCCTAACATAAAAAAAACCGTCTCAATGTTAAGAAAGTCACTAACTTAATGAAAGAAAGAAAAATTTTTGTTAATCTTGCTCATGCAGCCACTGCGCAACCTGTTTGGCAAAATAGGTCAGAACGCCATCAGCCCCTGCACGTTTAAAGCAGAGCAAGGACTCTAGTATGGTCTCACGCTCTTGTAACCAGCCATTTTGTATTGCCGCCATATGCATGGCATATTCTCCGGAGACCTGATAAGCAAAGGTCGGCACCGCAAAGGTATCTTTGACGCGTCTGACCAGATCAAGGTAAGGCATACCCGGTTTGACCATCACCATATCCGCACCTTCGACTAAATCCTGATAGATCTCTTGTAACGCCTCATCACTATTAGCTGGATCCATCTGATAATTACGTTTATTACCGCCTTTGATATTGCCAGAAGAGCCGACCGCATCACGGAAGGGACCATAATAATTGGAAGCATATTTAGCTGAATAAGCCATAATTTGCTTATTGACCAAACCGGCATTTTCTAACGCATCGCGAATGGCGCCTATGCGGCCATCCATCATGTCGCTCGGCGCAATAATATCGGCACCCGCCTGCGCGTGTGACATCGCCTGTTTGACTAAAATATCGACAGTGATATCATTTTGCACGTAACCTGTTTCATCAATGACGCCATCCTGGCCATGACTGGTATACGGATCGAGTGCAACATCGGTTAAAATGCCCAGCTGCGGAAACTCCGTTTTTAATGCACGAACAGTACGCTGAACCAGCCCATTCTCATGATACGACTCTTCCGCTAATAAACTTTTCTTCTCGCCTTCAATCGCCGGAAACAGGGATAACACCGGAATACCGAGCTTAGCGACCTGCTCCGCCTCTTTTAACAGCACATCAATACTCATTCGATTGACTTTTGGCATCGAGGCGACCGATTGCGTGACATTTTTACCTTCTACCACAAAGACCGGATAAATAAGATCATTTACCGTTAAATGGTTTTCAGCGACTAATCGACGACTAAAATCGTGCGCTCTTAAACGGCGCATACGACGCTGTGGATATTGACCAGCAATAATTGGCAACATAACGAAATCTCCAGCTTAACTTAAATAAATAAACATAAAAAATAAACCTGATAAATGCACCTGATAAATAAACCAAACAACTAAGTCAGGTACATCAATTAACCCTATAATATTACGTTTCACATCGGGCTGAACAGTGGTGACCCCAATGAGAGATAAATCATTTTAATTATAATCAATGAAGAGAATAAGAGACCCATGATGACATGAAAAAATAACTGACTATTTATCACTGTTGCAGCTGCAACGAAGCGCCATAGACAAAGACAGGTAAATCGCAGGAGTAACAAAATTGTCGTGATTTTTTTTATCATTATATTATCTTTAATTTTTATACTATCAAACGACGATAACACTATGATGATAATCATTTATTTATCGATAAATAGATTTAAAAAAAACGTCTCATCAATAGGCAAAAACTAATCTATAATAAGTTTAACTTTCGACCGACGCAATGATTATTTCATGGCGATGATAAAAAGCTTTACAAGCACTATCGGTTCGCTGTAAAATTCAGCACTAAATTTTTAAACACCAGTAATCTGGTACATTAATTACTTGAGGTAAGAGGCCACATGCCAGTAATCAAACTACGTGAAAATGAACCTTTTGACGTTGCATTACGTCGTTTCAAACGTTCTTGCGAAAAAGCAGGAATCTTAGCAGAAGTGCGTAACCGTGAGTTTTACGAAAAACCAACGACAATTCGTAAACGCGCTAAAGCTGCTGCGGTTAAACGTCATGCTAAAAAATTAGAAAGAGAAAACGCGCGTCGTATTCGCCTTTACTAATTCGTTTTATCAACCTATTCGCGCTCTTTTTAACCGAATAGTGTAGAACATTAGATAGAATCTAAACAAGCCGTACATTGTTACGGCTTGTTGCTCTTGTGGAAGGACAGTATTGGCATGAAACGTATTCCTAAAGATTTTATTTTTGATTTAGTGGCCAGAACCAACATCGTTGATGTCGTCTCGTCGCGAGTCAAAATTAAAAAGAAAGGAAATAACTATTTCGGCTGTTGTCCTTTTCATAACGAAAAAACTCCCTCTTTTTCGGTCAACGACAAAAAACAGATCTTTTACTGTTTTGGTTGTGGTGCGTCCGGTTCGGCCATCGATTTTATCATGGAATTTGATCGGCTGTCGTTTGTTGAAACAATTGAAGAGTTAGCCAATCTACAAGGCCTCACTGTGCCTTATGTGAATACGGATAACGACAAGTCATCGGATGTTTCAGCGCATAATGTCCGCGCCGATCTCTACGCCTTAATGACCGGTATTGCGCATTTTTATCATCAAAAACTCTATACGACTGAAGCCGCTGCAGCACGGGAATACCTGCAAAAACGGGGACTTGATCAATCGATTATCAAACGTTTTAATATCGGTTATTCACCCGATAGCTGGAATGAAACCAATCAAACCTTGGCCAAAAGTCAGGTCCTGCGTGATCTTTATGATCAAGCCGGCATGCTGGTTACCAATGATAATCAAAAACAGTACGATCGTTTCCGTGGCCGGATTATGTTTCCGATTCGCGATCGCCGCGGGAATGTGATTGCCTTTGGTGGCAGGACGATTAAAGCCGATGATAATGTTAAATATCTCAACTCACCGGAAACCAGTGTCTTCCATAAAGGTCGTCAGTTATACGGGCTCTATGAAGTTTTAGAGACCCATCGCAATCCGGTGCAACTATTAGTGGTTGAAGGTTATATGGATGTGGTGGCATTAGCCCAGTATGGCATAGATTATGCTGTCGCGGCATTGGGCACGGCCACCACGGAAGATCATGTGAAGCTGCTCTTTCGCACCACCGACAATATTATTTTTTGTTATGATGGCGATAATGCCGGCAGACGCGCTGCCTGGCGAGCCCTGACGACGTTATTACCCGCGATGGTTGATGGCAAACAGATTAAGTTTGTCTTCTTACCGGAAGGCGAAGATCCCGATAGTATGGTCAGAAAAGAGGGCAAAATTGCCTTTGAGAAACGCTTAACCGAGGCGCAAACCCTGTCGCAATTTCTCTTTGAAGGGTTGCTAAAACAGGTCGATTTAACCGCACCTGAAGGTCGTTCTAAATTAACTACGCTTGCCAGCCCCTTGATTAGTCAGGTGAGAGCCGACTCTTTTTCGCTCTATTTAAGACAGCAGTTAGGCCAATATCTTGGACTGTTAGATGTTTCGCAAGTGGATAAATTAATCGGCACGAAACCCGTATCGAATAATGAGACGATTAATTATGAACCAATGCGCATGAAATTAACCACGATGCGTATATTAATCGGTTTATTATTACAGTATCCAGAACTGGCGAAACAGGTTGCTGATACAAAAAGTATCGAATTATCTCAATTACCCGGTAGTGATATCTTTCGCCAGCTGTTGACCATTTGTTACCACTATCCCGATATCACAACAGCGCAATTGTTAGCGGAATTTAGTCAAACGGCAGAAAAAGCCGTGTTACAGCATATAAAAGCCTTAGCGGTATGGGATCACCGCTATTCGGAAGAGGATATACCTGTTATTTTTACCGATACATTAAAAGCACTTTATGATAGTATACTGGCCCAACGGCAAGAGTTACTGATTGCCAAGTCGAGAACGACGAAACTCAATGAACAAGAAAAAAAAGAACTGAGCACCCTACTTGTTTTATTGAAAAAAGGCTAAACATTAAGTAGTAAAGATGAATTAAATCTTAAAATACAATTTGAACATTACGCTGCAGCTTTATTGCTGAAAAAAACAAAACATTCTGTGCATACGGCATAGAATAAGATATGTCTCAACGAGACAAACAGATATTAACCGGATTATCATCCTAAATATTCAACAACTTTAATGTGGATATCTTTTTATGGAGCAAAACTCACAATCTCAGCTAAAACTTCTCATTACTCGCGGAAAAGAGTTGGGATACTTAACTTATGCTGATGTTAATGACCATCTTCCGGAAGAGATCATTGATTCAGATCAGATAGAAGATATCATTCAGATGATCAATGATATGGGGATTCAGGTTCTGGAAGAGGCCCCGGAAGATACCGATGAATTGTTACTGAACGGTGACGTAGCTGATGAAGATGCGGTTGAAGCAGCAACCGCCATGGTACTCTCTAATGTTGAATCCGAAATTGGTCGTACGACTGATCCAGTCAGAATGTATATGCGTGAAATGGGTGCCGTCGAGCTACTGACCCGTGAAGGCGAGATCGATATCGCTAAACGGATCGAAGATGGTATCAATCAGGTGCAAACTTCCGTCTCTGAGTATCCAGAAGCCATTACCTATTTACTTGAGCAGTATGATCTGATTGAGAAAGGTGAAATGCGTCTATCGGATATTATTACCAGCTTCGTCGATCCCAATCTTGACAATGATGGCATGGCAGAACTGCCGGAAGTACCAACCGAAGAAGCAGAAATCACGCTTGATGACAGTGATGAGGAAGACGAAGAGAACGAAGAAGACGCAAACAACTCTGATGATGATAATACTATCGATCCAGAAATTGCGCGTCAAAAATTCACTCTGCTACGTGAGCAACATGAAAAAACCATGGCAGCGATCAAAAAGCATGGCCGTGGACATCAAAAAGCCCAGCAAGAAATTGAGAGTTTGTCTGAAATTTTCAAACAATTCCGTCTGGTCGGCAGACAGTTTGATATTTTAGTCAATAACATGCGTAAAATGATGGATCGCGTGCGAACGCACGAACGCGTCATTATGCGAATTGCTGTCGAACAAATTAAGATGCCGAAAAAGCAGTTTATGACGCTGTTTACTGGCAATGAAAATAACATGAGCTGGTTTGATAAAGCGGTAAAATCAAAAGCCACTTATGCATCAAAATTAGAGATATTTAGAGACGAGATTACTGTTCAAATTGAATTGTTACAAAAAATTGAAACAGAAACCAATCTCTCAATTGAACAGATTAAAGATATCAATCGTCGTATGTCGATTGGTGAAGCAAAAGCGCGTCGAGCAAAAAAAGAGATGGTTGAAGCTAACTTGCGTTTGGTTATCTCGATTGCCAAGAAATATACCAACCGTGGTTTACAATTCCTCGATTTAATTCAGGAAGGTAACATTGGTTTGATGAAAGCGGTAGATAAGTTTGAATATCGCCGGGGTTATAAATTCTCGACCTATGCCACCTGGTGGATTCGTCAAGCCATTACCCGTTCGATTGCTGATCAGGCTAGAACGATTCGTATTCCTGTACATATGATTGAAACGATCAATAAACTGAATCGAATTTCTCGTCAAATGTTACAAGAAATTGGTCGTGAGCCAACACCTGAAGAGTTATCTGAACGCATGCAAATGCCGGAAGATAAAATCCGTAAAGTGCTGAAGATCGCTAAGGAACCAATTTCGATGGAAACGCCAGTTGGTGATGATGAAGATTCGCATTTAGGTGATTTTATTGAAGATACGTCGATGGAGCAACCACTCGATGCGGCAACCTCTGAAAGCTTACGTTTTGCAACACATGAGATTTTAGCCGGCCTCACACCGAGAGAAGCCAAAGTCTTAAGAATGCGTTTTGGTATTGATATGAATACTGACCATACACTTGAAGAGGTAGGTAAGCAGTTTGATGTGACGCGTGAACGAATTCGTCAGATTGAAGCCAAAGCACTGCGTAAATTGCGTCATCCAAGCCGTTCTGATGTGTTACGTAGTTTCCTAGATGAATAGTTTATTGAACAAGTAACTTCTAAGATGAGTAATCCAGCCTAAAAAAACGCACACTTTTGTGCGTTTTTTTTTGTGATTTTCAGACGATGGTACTCATCATGGCCGATTATGCAGAGAATAACAGGGAGAGAATGATGTTATATCATCAATATCAGTGACTTATTTTCGATATGGATGACACCTTACTCGATACCGAGTCTTTTCATAATCAGGCATGGCGTCAGACGCTGAGCCAATGAGGTTTGAGCGATTTTGAGGATTGTCTGATCCATCATCTAACAGGCTCCTCGGGTCATCTCATTGCCCAAAAACAGATCACTCACTTTAATGCCGATATTGATGACAGATAGCTCTGGCAAGAAAAACCACCATCGTTGAACAGCATATATTACAAAATACTACTCTCTTCCCCCTCATCGAGGTGGTTAAATATTATTACGATAAAAAACCGCAGGCATTAGGTACCGGCACCAACCGCGAATTAACCCTTAAGCTCCTCAACCATTTTCATTTAGCTGATTATTTTGATGCTATCATGGCGGCTTCGGATGTTGAACAGCTGAAGCCGGTCCCGGCGACCTTTTTAAGATGTGCGGCGCTTATCAGCATCAGGCCGGCTGACTGCCTGATATTTGAAGATGCTTTATTAGGTATTCAGGCAGCCCTGGCCGCAGGCATGGATGTGATAGAGATTAATCAGCTCGAGATAAAAAAAGTTATCGCTCAATTATCAACTTAACAGTAATATAGCATCAGTCATTTTAAATAATAATAAGTATAGAAGGAAATAATGATGTCCTGGTTAAAACGTCTTAAAATCGACTCTTTTTTATTAATTCTTATCTGCGTCGTGATCCTTGCCACACTATTCCCGTGTGAAGGTAACTATAAAGTCTTCTTTGAAAATTTAACAACCATTGCTATCGCGTTGTTGTTTTTTATGCATGGGGCCAAGCTCTCCTCGCAGTCAATTATCAGCGGCATGCGTCACTGGCGTTTACATTTACTGATCTTTGTAAGTACCTTCTTGCTATTCCCAATATTGGGGCTGGGTTTACAAGTGTTTGTACCTAATTTTCTCTCCAATCAGCTCTATCTGGGATTTTTATACTTGTGTGCACTCCCGGCTACCGTTCAATCCTCGATTGCCTTTACCTCTATCGCGCGCGGTAATGTTGCCGCTGCCGTGTGTAGCGCATCAACCTCAACCCTGTTAGGGATTTTTCTGTCGCCTTTTATTGTCAGTCTATTGATTAGTACCAATATGGCAAAAACCGATATGCTCGATGCGATTACCTCGATCATGCTCAAATTGATGCTGCCTTTTGTACTCGGCCATCTATCCAGACCGCTGATCCTCAAATGGATAGAGAAACATCGTAAGCTAATAAATCAAACTGACCGTACCTCTATCCTGCTGGTCGTGTATGTGGCGTTTAGTGATGCCGTGGTCAATGGTATCTGGCAACAGGTGGACGGTTGGTCACTGCTATCGATTGTGATTTTCTCTTTACTGTTACTCGGCGTAGTCTTAATCATAACCACCTGCAGTGCACGCTATTTTGGCTTTAATAAGGCCGATGAAATTACGATTGTATTTTGTGGGTCCAAAAAGAGCTTAGCTAGCGGTATTCCAATGGCTAGCGTGCTATTTCCAACTTCGGTGATGGGCATCATGGTGCTACCATTAATGATTTTTCATCAAATCCAATTAATGGTGTGTGCGATACTCGCCGCACATTATGCCAAAAGACCCAGTGAGGATAACGAGAGTCGATCAGTAAATTAATAAAAAATTTTCTTTTCTCCCTTGCTATTCTTTTGCATAATAGCGGCGTCTATCAGTTAACTAAAGAAGAGTATATGTTTCATTTATTTTCAGATTTAGAGTTATCAACGCTTATATTTTTAGGATTAGCACTGTGTTTTGTTCTCTTCTATGAAGCCATCAATGGTTTCCATGATACCGCTAATGCGGTAGCAACCGTAATTTATACCCGTGCCTTGAAAGAGCAGCTGGCGGTCGCGATGGCCGGGATATTTAACTTTTTTGGTGTTTTATTAGGTGGACTGAGCGTCGCCTATGCCATCGTTCACCTACTGCCGACGGATTTATTGTTAAATATGAATTCTGTGCAAGGTTTAACGATGATCTTTTCTATCTTATTAGCGGCGATTATCTGGAATCTTGGTACGTGGTATTTTGGTATTCCAGCCTCTAGTTCTCATACCTTAATTGGTTCAATTATTGGGGTTGCTTTAGCCAATGCCTATATGACCAACACCTCAATTATTGATGCACTGAATATCCCCAAGATGGTCTCTATTTTACTTTCGCTGATCGTTTCGCCGATTGTTGGTTTCGTGATTGCCGGTTTGCTCATCTTTGCCTTACGTAAAATTTGGCGCGGCACCAAAAAGAAAGAGCGCATTTTCATGACACCGGCTGAACGTGAAAAAATTGATGGTAAGCGTAAACCGCCGTTCTGGATACGTATTATGTTGATCTTATCAGCAGCCGGAGTGAGCTTCTCACATGGTGCGAATGATGGTCAAAAAGGGATTGGTCTGTTAATGCTGGTACTACTCGGTGTCGCACCGGCAGGCTTTATCGTGAATATGAATGCTTCTACTTACGAAATTACCCAAACACGTGACTCAATTAATCACATTGAAGAGTACTTTGTCACCCATCATAATGCCCTTAATCATATTATTGGTAAACAGCCCGCGATCGATCAATCCGTACCGGTGACGGATTTAAATCAGTATCATTGTGATTATACCAAATCATTTATCACGCTCAATATTGCTAAATCACTGTTTGATACGCTTCACGCTTATGATGAGCTTACCGTTGATCAGCGTACGCAAACACGTCGTATTTTACTGTGTTTATCTGATACCGTCGGGACGATTGCCAAACTCCCGGAAACACCGGCAAAAGATAAACGTTATTTAAATGAACTAAAAGACAACATCTTAGATACGGTTGAGTATGCACCACTGTGGATCATTATTGCCATTGCCACTGCGCTGGCTGTAGGGACCATGATTGGCTGGCGCCGCGTTGCTATCACGATTGGCGAAAAAATTGGTAAAAAAGGCATGACCTATGCACAAGGTTTTTCTGCCCAATTAACTACCGCATTGTCTATTGGTATTGCCAGCTATACCGGCATGCCAGTATCAACAACGCAAGTACTCTCTTCTTCGGTTGCCGGTACCATGATTGTTGATGGGAGTGGCGTACAAAGTAAGACGATTAAAAATATTGCCCTAACTTGGATACTGACCTTACCCATGGCAATTTTATTGTCTGCCTCACTGTTTTGGCTTGCACACTTTTTTATTTAGTAGTACAAAGGAATAGATAAATTTAACTTTTTAGGTTCAAAAAGGAGCGTATTATGGCTTACAAACATATTTTAGTCGCAGTCGATCTATCCCCTGAAAGTAATATTCTTGTGGAAAAAGCGGTTTCTATGGCCAAGCCATATAATGCAGAAGTTTCTCTTATCCATGTGGGTATCAATTATTCGGATCTTTATACGGGTCTGATTGATATCAATATGAATGATATGAAGGAACGCATCACTGAAGATGCACACATTGCATTAAATAAGCTAGCTGAAGAGTCTGGCTACACGATTGCACATACGCTCTCTGGTAACGGTGAATTTGGTCAGGTACTGATTGAAGCTATTCAACAATATACCGTGGATTTAGTGGTCTGTGGCCATCATCAGGATTTTTGGAGCAAGTTAATGTCTTCCGCGCGTCAGCTGATTAATACCAGTCATATCGATACGCTGATTGTACCGCTAAAAGACGATGAAGTGGATGAATAAGCCCCATAAAAAAACCAGCTGATGCTGGTTTTTTATTTAAACTGGTGAAGCACCTAAGCTACCGTTTCACTATCAACAGACAGCCCCGATCCCCTTACTCGGCCATCTTATCTCATCTCGATAATTAAGCCGTTGTTTCAAACCCGTGAGGCACATACCGCTGAGCTATGTGAGCGATTTTGCGAGACAATCGCACACTCATTGGCCAGCAGAGCAGTTATTATGCAATATATGCAATGCCGGTAAGTCTCATCGTTACTGTGAGATGATAACGATAAGACGGATCGGTTACTGTTCCGATAGTAACTGTTTCTGCAACGTCGAGGCATTTTCAATATCTTCAAATCGATTGAAAGCCGCTAACTTATCCTCAGCATCAGCGCCTTTGACAACCGAGGCGATAGAGAGGCCCTGATTTTTAATAACCAGTGATTGATAGAACGCAATCACCTGTTGCTGACTTAACTGTTTGAGTGCGACAATCATCTTTTCGCGCGTATCAAAGTTAAACGTTGATTTTAAGAAATCCGGTAAGTAGCGATCAACTTCTTCATCCATGGTTTGGGGGGGCTCTTGCAGCTCAGCAAGCAGACCATTTTTATACTGCGCAAATTCTACCGGACTTAAGGCCTTGAGTTTAGCTAACGCATGCGGATAAAAAGCCAGATAACGTTGATACAATTGGCTCGGCGTATATTGATTACTCTGCACTAAAAAGCCAATGCCTGACGCTTTCCCCATCGAAACTGGTAAACTGGTGACCACATAGCCAAGCTGCTCTTCACTGCGCAGCTGTTGATAGAACCAAGGCGTCAGTATTTTGGCTAATAAGACACTTTGCGTTTTGTCGATGATCTCATTATCTCCGGTCGCGATGTAGACCATCGTCAGTGCATTATCCGTACTGCTACTGGTTTGTTTAAGTAGCACTTGATGCGGCTGATTAATTTGCATTCGAGCCGTTGGCGTGAATTGATCGGTCAGTTTTAACGATGATTTCACTTCTTCATACAAATCAGCCAGTGTTTTGGCTGGCATATTCCCCAGCGCAAAGAGATAAGGCGCTGAATGGATCATTAATTGATCACGATAGGCCCGTAAATCATCAACAGAGATGGTAGATAATGCTTGTCGACGCTGCTCACGTTCAATATAGCGTGAACTGTTCAATGCCTGTATTGGCTGCAGCGCCAACGCATAACTGGTGACATTATCGGCTGAACTGAGTTGTTGTAAGTACCAAGACTTCGCGAGCGCCAAATCGTCCTCATTGATGGTCAAGTGTTGATATCTGTCTAACATTGCCATCATCATCTCCGGTAAATGTTGGCTAAAACCACTCGCCGTTAACATAATCCCGTCGTCGGTACCCGTATCGAGATCTATTCCAGCGACCCCAGCCTGAAAACGCAATTGTGACATAGCACGACTAGATAAGTAGTCGAGCAGACCAAACATCGTTTGCTGCTTAGCACTGTCTAAAATGGCATTTTGTCTTAGCGATAACACGATGACCGCTTTCGGCTCATTGGCAAAATAGTGGCTTGGGAAATATAAAATATTACCTTGTGGATTAAATGCCGAGGATTTCACTATCAAATCTGCTGCGTCGATAATACCAAAATTATCGGGAATAAAAGGATTCACCTCAGGTAAAGCAAAATGCCACTGGCTACCTTGCCCTTGCCAAAGGGCTTGCTGCTGTGGTGTAAATCCACTAATACGATAGGGAGCCTGAATAAAATAGGCCTGCTTATCGTAGACTTGATTTGGTGCAATCACCCAAATACGCGCACGTTCGCAAGTCAACTGATTGAGTCTAGCCAGCACGACCTCTTGATCAAATCTCTCAGCAACATAATCGGCATCTAAAATATGCGCGATTGGATAATCGAGCATTTGGCCGGTCAGCCACTGAACATAGTCCATATCACGTGAAATAGTCTGATATTTAAAT
Source organism: Orbaceae bacterium lpD01 (assembly GCA_036251705.1). Lineage (NCBI taxonomy): Bacteria > Pseudomonadati > Pseudomonadota > Gammaproteobacteria > Orbales > Orbaceae > Utexia > Utexia brackfieldae. The sequence goes on from CP133959.1 coordinate 61,054, forward strand.
TCGAGATTCATCACGCGCGCGATTTCATCATAATAAGCCTGATTAATACCTTGTGATTTCAGCAGTTTGATATAATCAAATACTGCAGCAATCACCTGATCTTTTTCAGCGAGGCCTCGCTCAGTCAAACTAATCGCAATGGTGAATAGACCGCTATTACCATAATGAGTTGGCGCACCACCGGCACTAATAGAATCAATTAAGCCCTGTTTTTGTAGAGTATCGGCTAAGGTATGTTGACTTTTATTCGCGATCATGTACCCAATATACTCATCGCTTTTACTGGCAAAATCGGCCAGATTATTGGCAATCGGGAACTGTAAATAGAGGACTCTTTTCGATTGTGCCGGCTCCATATAGATCATTTTCGCCATCTGTTTTTCAGTAATCGCTGGCGTGGTAAGTGGACTGATTTGAGCCTGATAATTCTTAATTTGACCAAAAGTCTCTACCGCTAAATTGGCTAATTCAGCTAATGATGGCTGACCATAGATAACACCCACCATGAGATTAGCCGAATAATAAGTGTCATAAAAATGGCTCAGCTCATTTTGTAACACGCTATTAGGCTTATCACTTAAGGTTTCCAGATTACCTCCGGTAAACTGGGCGGCAGGATGTGCTGGATTAATAGTTTCAGCATCGATTTGTTTGATTCTAAAGCCGTCACGCGAACGCGCTAATGTCAATTCGGCATTCACCGCATTACGCTCTTTATCAGCATAGTGCGGATCGAGCAGCGGAAATGCAATGGCATCGGATAATCGAGTTAAAGCCGGTTTTAGCGCCGCATTTTCGACCTCGAAATAGAAAGTGGTACGATTAAGCATAGTACTGGCATTATAGTTACCGGCATGTTTACTTAAAAACTCAGCAAAACCATCCGGTTCAGGGAAGTTTTTCGAGCCCATTAATACCATGTGTTCGGTATAATGCGCCAGTCCTTGTTGAGAGGACGGATCTTGCAAGGAACCCACCGAAACTGCCAGTCCGCCTAACGATTTGACCGCTTGTGGATCAGAAACCAGTAACACCTTCATATCATTGGCTAATTGAATCGCTTGATACTGCCGATCATCTCGTTGACTTTTTATAATCGTATCAGGCAGGATCTGATAACCCGCCTGATTGGCCATGACAGACGCTGAAAATATCAATAAGATATGTATCAGCAGGCGCGTTATAACACTGGAAAATGGCTTGAATGGCAAAAAATATCGATACATATAATCTATCCTTATGGCTATTATCCGATACACTTAATGATTGAAATGATCGTTATCATGATCACAACATACCTTATGAAGAGGATAGATTGCAATAGATAAAATAGTCTTACACTGACTTTGTAAACGCTTCGTTGATCAGATAGGTGAAATAGCAATGGAATGGAAACAATCAATAAACAATGATTCGCTTAGTCTACTTATCCTGCCGATAGCACCACACTGATATTGAGATAATTCACCGGCGCTGAATGAGCAGCAAGTAGTGAGAGAGAATAAAAAAAGAGACTAGATAAAAATGAACCGTCAGCGTTGCTGGCTGACGGCTCATGATTGAATACACAAAAATCACCTTAATGTTCGCGTGTTTTTCTAAAATCCACTTCCGGATAGCGCTCTTCGGTTAAATTTAAATTCACCATGCTTGGCGCAATATAAGAGAGATTATTGCCGCCATCGAGTGCTAGATTTTGTTCGCATTTTCGCTTAAACTCTTCGAATTTTTTGACGTCAGCACTTTCAACCCAGCGCGCCGTGGTGACATTGACGGTTTCATAGATCGCTTCAACGTTATATTCTGATTTTAATCTGGCGACAACCACATCAAACTGCAAAACACCCACCGCCCCCACAATCAAGTCATTATTCATCAGTGGACGAAACACCTGAACTGCGCCCTCTTCAGATAGCTGAACCAGACCTTTTAATAACTGCTTCTGCTTTAAGGGATCTTTTAAGCGGATACGACGGAAAAGCTCAGGGGCGAAGTTTGGAATACCAGTAAACTTCATCTCTTCACCTTGCGTAAAGGTATCACCAATTTGAATCGTGCCGTGATTATGTAAACCAATAATATCGCCGGCATAAGCCTCTTCAACTTGTTCACGATCACCGGCCATAAAAGTCAAGGCATCGGAAATCGTCATATCCTTACCGGTTCGCACATGACGCAATTTCATGCCCTTCTCATAACGTCCGGAAACGATGCGCATAAAGGCCACCCGATCACGATGCTTAGGATCCATATTGGCCTGAATTTTAAACACAAACCCGCTAAACTTCTCTTCTTGCGCGATCACTTCACGTTTATCGGTCATGCGCGGCTGTGGCGCTGGTGCCCACTGTACCAAACCATCAAGCATATGATCAACACCAAAATTACCTAACGCGGTACCAAAAAATACTGGCGTCAAATCGCCGGCTAAAAAGGCTTCCAGATCAAACTCATTGGCAGCGCCTTTGACTAACTCTAACTCTTCACGTAGCTGCTGAGCCAGATCTTCACCAATAGCCTGCTCTAAATCAGGATTGTTTAAGCCTTTCACCACTCTCACTTCTTGAATTGTATGACCTTTACCCGATTGATACAGATAAGTCTCATCTTTATAGAGGTGATAGACGCCTTTAAACAGCTTTCCACAACCAATCGGCCAAGTAATTGGCGCACACATAATATTAAGTTCACTCTCCACCTCATCCAGCACTTCCATTGGATCACGAATATCACGATCTAACTTATTCATAAAAGTCAAAATTGGCGTATCACGTAAACGCGTGACTTCCATTAATTTACGCGTTCTATCCTCAACCCCTTTCGCGGCATCAATCACCATCAAACAGCAGTCAACCGCGGTTAAAGTTCGATAGGTATCTTCAGAGAAATCCTCATGTCCTGGGGTATCGAGTAAATTGACTAAGCAATCGGCATAAGGAAACTGCATCACCGAGGTGGTAATTGAGATACCACGCTGCTTCTCCATCTCCATCCAGTCTGATTTAGCATGCTGAGCATTGGCGCCACGTCCTTTTACGGTACCGGCAGTTTGAATGGCATGACCAAACAGTAACACTTTTTCAGTAATGGTTGTTTTACCGGCATCCGGGTGAGAAATAATCGCAAAAGTGCGTCGAGTTGCAATGGCTTGCTGATAAGCTTGTTCAGTCATGTTATATCGTCTTTTGATTTGATAAAAATGGAGAGAATTTTAGCAGATTTCACTCAAAATGCGTAATAAATCTGAATGATTATTTTATACCCAATACACCGCCCTCACACCCAACTGAGCAAAGGTATTGCGCTTAAATTATTCGCAGCGAAACTTTTGTTTTTGTGTAAATTTTTTTCATTTTCTAGTTGCTTATCTCTTTTAATTCCTGATAAAGTAAAAAGACTAAAAAGGAATTTTAGGGATCAGTAGTAAAATACAATAGTATGATAAAAATAGTAGTACCCGGGGCTTTCCCAAAATAATAATTGATATAAGGAGATATCATGAAAAATAAATTAAGTATTAACAAAAGTAATCTTGTCAAAAGCGTTCTTCTAGGTTCAACCTTTCTTTTAGCTGCGCAATCAGCGCAAGCCGACTCTGTCTCAGGCACAATTGGTGTTACCATTACGTTAACCAGTTCTTGTGTTATTAATGGTGCAGCACCCGGCGCAGATTTAACTTATGGTACAATCAACTTTGGTACACGTACCACGTTTTTTAACTCAGTGGACTCTTCACTGCAACCAACGGGTGGCGGCAACACAACTATCCAATGCACACCAGGTACTACTGCATCGGCTAAATTGGTTAGTGGGGCAAATGACACCAATCAGATTGCGCCGCGCAAACATGTGATGGCCAATGGCACGAAATATGTTCCTTATGATTTGTATAAAGAAGCGGCTCGTACCACAGTCATTAATAATGGTGACACCGTTTTTACCGGTACAGCTGATGGCACACCTCAAACCTTCAATCTTTATGCGAGAGCATTTGGTACAGACGGTTTAACTGCCGGCACTTATAACGATACATTGACTGTTGAACTGACCTTCTAATCAAGTAAAGCATGCAAATGCAGCGGTGTATGCCAATTAAGCCAAAGAGTAGCCGTTTTGGGCTGCTCTTTGTTAGTTTATTATTGACGTTTCAGGCGGAAGCCGCAGCGACCAACAGCCAAACGAGTCTTGGTGCACAAAATTATTCTTTTTTAGTGCAAGCCACCATCTTTAATGGTTGTTTGATTACGAGCCAGTCGAGTAGTAGTTTATTGGGTACACTTGCCTTTGGCACCTATAAAGCGTTATCTGACCGAACCGTTTCTACATCGTTATCCTCCAATTCTCAGATCGTACTCAACTGTACGCCAAACACCACCATTTCAATGAATATTAATGGTGGATTACAGTATGATACCAATCGAAATATGATTCATAGTAGTGGTTCCAAAATAGTTTATACACTTTATAGTGACAGTGCATATTCACAACCTATCAGTGTGAATCAACTGGTATCGCTGAGGTTCACGCAACAAAGTGGCGCCATTACGCTGCCTATTTTTGCCCAAGCAAGAATTACCAAAGCGAATCCGCCAGGTAACTATTCTGATACTTTAACTGTGACATTATCATGGTAATTTGTAATATTTAATAAAGGTCTGACAATGAAAGAAATCCACAAGCAGCTGTTAAAACATTACCAACAAATGATATGCTTTATTTTGTTTAATATTATGTTACTCGGTAACGCCAGCGCTGCCATAGTGATCTCGCCAACCAATGTTTTTATTGAAAATAGTCAAAAGAGTAGTGCATTATGGTTAGAAAATCGCGGTGATAAGCCGCAGGTTATGCAAGTTAGAGTATTCAAATGGACACAAAACCAAGGTGAAAATAAATTAGAAGAGCAGAAGCAAGTTATTGCCAGCCCGCCAATGATCAATATCGCACCAGGAAAAATGCAGCTGGTCAGAGTGATTAATACTGCGCCTGTTGCACCCGATCAGTCGCTTTTTTATCGTATCGTTATTGATGAGATTCCTTCTCCACAAGCAACCAAAGCAATAGATTTAGGGGTTAATTTCAGATTCCGATATTCTGTTCCACTATTTGTTTACGGTCAAAATATTGACTTTAAAAAGCAATCTGGTGAAAAACTGATGCCCAATTTATCCTGGCAGACAGTTGTTGAAAAGAATAAATACTATCTGGAAATTTATAACAATAATAATGTACATGTTCATTTAGAACAGATTAACATTAATGATCAAAAAGCATCGTTGGCAACCCCCTATATACTGCCAAACAACCATGTTCGTTTACCGTTGCCCAATAATCTGAAATCGGTAGCAAAAGTAAATGTCACTCTGGACAGTAAGGATTATTTGGTTCGCAAACATTAGTTTATTAGTTTTCTATACTAATATGAAGGCAATATTCATGGTTGTTTTCTGCACTAATTATCTCAAAGAAAACCGAAAAAGACTATTTCGGCCATGTATTTTATTAACGCTATTTGGCCTATACAATTATCTGATTGTGCCAGTCACAAAAGCAAATGTGCCAGAAGCAAATTTACATATTACAGATAATGATATGCAGTTATATCTGGAACTGGTGATCAATGAGCAGCCCACTTACCAGATTGTCGCTATTGATGTGAATCATGATAACTATTATATCGCTTTATCCGATCTTGAAACGACCGGTATATCACAAACGCATTGGCAAACTGATGCAACCGAGTATCAGGGTAAAATTAATCTAAATCAGGTAAAGGGGGTAAAGCTGAGGTATGACGCAGAATCACAAATGTTATTTATTACCGTCCCGCCATCATGGTTGCCCGCTCAGATGATTAATACTGGTGAACAGCGTACATTTAATCCGCCAAAAACCAGTTTTGGCGCTCTGTTTAATTATGATATTTATGTTAATAAGCCTAAGCATGAATCAGGTAGTGCTTCTACCTGGACTGAGCTGCGCGTTTTTGGTGACTATGGGGCACTGAATAATACCGGTATTTATCGTCAGAATTTTGATAATAGCAACAATAACGATAATGGTTATACCCGTTATGATACGCGTTGGGAATATGCTGATGAAGAGCTGATGCTCACACTGGAAACGGGCGATTTTATTACCCGAACCCCTGCATGGATTGGTCCAGTTCGTCTGGGCGGTGTACAACTATCGCATAATTTTGCTATTCGTCCTGATATTATTACCTATCCAGTACCACAATTCTCCGGTGAAAATAGCTTACCGTCAACAGTCGATCTTTTCGTTGATGGCTATAAAACTCAAAGCTACAATCTTAATCCGGGTCCTTTTACCTTGAATAATATTCCGTTTATTAACGGAGCAGGTACGGCAGTACTAGTGACTAAAAACGCCTTAGGACAAACGATTTCAACCGAAGTGCCACTTTATGTGACTAATCGATTGCTGGCAAAAGGCTTAACTGATTATAGCGCTGGTGTCGGTTTCTTACGTGAAGACTATGGCACTCATAATTTTAAATATGGTGATTTTGCTTTTAATGCCAGCTTACGCTACGGCCTAACTAACTACTTAACCCTTGAATCACATGCTGAAGTAGCCAATAACATGCAAGTATTAGGCATAGGTTCAGCCTTCCGGATTGGTCAATTAGGCGTAATCAATGCCGCCTATTCTCAAAGTCATGCAGATAGTCAGGATGGCCATCTGATTAATGTTGGTTACCAATATATTAACCATAATTTTAGTATTGATCTACAGCATACTCAAAGCAGCAATAATTATCGTGATCTTGCCAACTATCAGCAAGAGGTTGCGACTCAATCCTCGACGCAAATGACTTTAGGGCTACAGTTAGGCAATCTGGGACAATTGATAGCCGGCTATTTTATCATAAAAGATCGTCAAAACTTGACCACTAAACTGATCAATATTACCTGGTCACGCTCCCTAAATCGCTTTGGTAATCTGTTTTTATCTATCAGCAAAGCCAATAATGAGAATAACTGGAGTGGTGTACTACAATGGCTAATACCATTTAGTAATAACAATAGTACCTTAACAATGTCAACGACGCGCGATACCAATAAGAAATGGGCACAACGGATTGGTTACGATAAAGCAATCGTCAATGACAGAGGTTTGAGTTATAACTTGAGCTATCAAAATAATCAAGGTCAACCTAACTATCAACAAGCCTCGATTGGGTGGCGTGATGCCCACATTGATCTTAATGCCGGCGTTTATGGGGAAAAAAATAACGAAACATTATGGAGTGAAGCCTCTGGTTCATTAATCTTCATGGAAAACCAACTATTTGCTGCTAATGCAGTGCCAAACTCGTTTGCCGTAGTCACCACTGATCATGTCCCAGATATTCCGGTTTTCTATGAAAACAGCTTAGTCGGCCATACCGATAAAAATGGTTATCTCTTAGTCACGCAGCCGCCAGCTTACTACGCTGGTCAGTATGCCATTGATACCTTATCAATAGCGAATAATCTTAAAGCGGAAACGATTGAACAAAAAGTGGCTTTAAAAGCTAAAAGCGGTTATCTGCTACGCTTCCCGATTGAGCATATTATACCGACTTATCTAACCTTAGTGGATGAACAAGGGCAATATCTGCCGATAGGCGCTCAAGCCACGCTCAACGGAAAAGAGACCACCTATATTGGCTGGGATGGCTTTGCTTATTTTGAAAATACCCAAGCCGATAATCACGTTATTGTAACATATGCTGATGATAAGACCTGCACAGCGACATTCTCGGCAAATTTAAATGATAATGATCAACAACCGCTAGCCATTAACCCACTGGTTTGTCATTAGGATGAAATGATGAAAAAAATAATTCAAAGGATAGTAATATTGACGAGTAGCGGTTCTAATCTAATAAAATTATGCTTACTATTATTACTCTATAGTATAACCAATGTTGCTTATGCGGCAACCTGTGCTGCGACCACTACCTCGGGCGGAACCCTGTCGTATGGTAGCGCTTCATCGATCAGTATCCAGACGGCGCAAAGGGCCACTTCCACAAGCAATGCTGGATTGCAATGTGGCGGTGCTTTACTCTCTCTCCTTGGTCAACAGTATGTCAGAGCAACTATCAATACAACCAATAAAGGGCTGCTTAAAAATAGCCAAGGTGATAGTATCCCCTATCAAATCTATGCGGATGCCAATTATCAAAACGAAATTGTACCCGGTACGACTTTCTATTATTTAACACCATCACTGATTGATTTATTGGGACTTTTTGGTGGCAACACGAAGAATATTCCGATGTATTTTAGAACCCAAACCGGCACCTACAATCTGCGTGCCGATACCTACACCGATACGATAAGCGTGACCTGGCAGTGGTATTTTTGTTCAATCAGTATTACCCCACTCATTTGTATCAACCCCACTTCAGGGGCTACTACCTGGACGGCGGTCCTTTCATTAACGGTGACGAATGACTGTATTATTAATGCCCCAGATATTAATTTTGGTAGCAAACCCTTAGCAACACTCTTTCCTTCGGTATCACAGTCGGTTTCTGTTTACTGCACTAAAGGCTCAACGTATAGTATTGGTCTGAATAATGGTAGTAATGCCTTGGGCCAACAAAGACGACTGGCCTTTAATGGTAATTTTCTAAACTATGAAATTTATCAGGGCAATAGTGGCACGCTGCGTTGGGGAACACTGGCCGCTGAGCGGCGCTCTTCAGCAAACGCCGATGTCAATCCTGGCAGTGGCAGTGGCGTGAGTTCATCGACGCAAGGATTTGTGTATCGGGCGATGATATTACCCAACCAGACCACGCCACCTGCTGGCACCTATACTGACACCATTATTATTGATGTCGCTTTTTAGTGACTAAAGCCGATTAAGCATTAAGCATGCCTGACATAACTTAATGCTTGCTCAACAACCTGAATATCGGCCCTCGGTTTATGGGCATGTTCACTCAAGTAGCGGCGCCACTGTTTGGCGCCTTTTTGGCCATTAAACAGGCCCAATGTGTGACGCATGATATGGTTAAGCTGGGCGCCTTGCGATAATTGCGTTTCGATATAAGGATAAAGCTGTTTAATGGCTTCAATGGGCTCAATGATAGGCTTGTCGTCACCAAAAATCTGTTGATCAATTTGCGTCAATAAAATAGGATTTTGATAGGCTTCACGACCGACCATCACACCATCAACATGCTGTAAATGCGTCTTAATGTCAGCGATGGTTTTAATGCCGCCATTAATCGCGATATCCAGATGAGGATAATCTTTTTTGAGTTGATAAACGCGCTCATAATCGAGCGGGGGAACTTCGCGATTCTCCTTCGGGCTCAATCCAGACAACCAGGCTTTGCGCGCATGGACAATAAAGGTCTGGCAATCAGACATGATCGTTTCAATAAACTGACATAAAAAATCATAGCTATCTTGTTCGTCAATACCAATACGCGTTTTAACCGTCACCGGTATATCAACCACCGCTTGCATCGCGCTGACACAGTCAGCAACTAGCTGAGCATGACCCATTAAACAAGCACCAAACATCCCGTTTTGTACGCGATCTGAAGGACAACCGACATTGAGATTGATTTCATCATAACCTCGTTGTTGTGCCAGTTTGGCGCATTGCGCTAATGCCTCAGGGTTGCTGCCGCCAAGCTGTAGGCTCACGGGGTGCTCCTGCTGATTGAAAGCCAGATAGTCACCCTTACCAAATAAAATTGCCCCGGTTGTGACCATTTCAGTATAAAGCAATGTCTGCTGAGTCAGTAAACGATGAAAATAACGACAATGTTTATCAGTCCAATCTAGCATTGGCGCGATAGAAAACTTATTTAAGGTTGATTTCATGATGATATCGATATAGTAATGCGGTTAAAAATACGCGTGAACAATGTCAATTTTGTCTATCACGCCATAGAATAGCAATATGAACGCGATAAGATTGCTGCAGATAGACAAAATCTTAAACACAATAATCGTCACTTATTTTATCACAGAAAAAGTCATTCTGGTCAGATAGCAATATATCGTTTAACTTACCCAGCCGATACCGGACGTATAATCACCTACTATTGACTTTATCTGCACCAGATTTATCTAGATTACCACTTTACTTTCAACTATAATAAATTGAATTAGCGCAGTGCCAGAGAGAAAATATTATGAAAATTTATACTTACCCTAAAAGTCGTTCACTCAGAGTACTTTGGACTTTAGAAGAGCTTGGTATCTCTTACGATACCGTTAAAGTTGATTTACTTGAACAACAACCTAATGTCGTCTCTCCTCACCCTCGTGGCAAAGTTCCCTTTATGGTTGATGGTGATATCAGTATAGAAGAAACATTGGCAATCTGTCTCTATTTATGTGAGAAATACAAAGCAACCACACTTTATTCATCTGAAATAGAAAAGAGAGCCTCAATTCATGCTGGATTGAGCTTCGCATTAACGGACTTAGAGTCACCCATTTGGAATCTCCTCAAACAATTAGTTTTTATTCCCCAAGCACAGCGCTCACTAGAAATTGTCAATTATTTTAAAACCGAGTCAAGCAAAGTGATTCGCCAGCTCCCATACGATCCACGAAATATGTGGGTCACGGGCGATAACTTTACGCTTGCAGATATTTTTATGTCACACACGCTGTTATGGGCTCAGTTATGTGGCCTTGAGCTCAACGCCGATATTAACGACTATATACATCGAGCGACCAGCCGACCAGCCTATCTTCGAGCTCAAACACGAAATAATCAATGATATTGATCGACAAAAAATTGCTTTAAACAATTGAGTATATCTCTGTTGTTATCCTCTCTACATCAGACCGACAGATCAAGTAAAACGATATGGTGGTCTATTTATTACCGTGACAAGCGTGACATCTTGACTTATTTATACAGATGCTCAATGCTGTTATTAGCTGTTAATATCATCAAACACGATGATAATCCAATGTTCTTGACGCAACAAAATCTGTACAATGTAAAATTTAGTAGTATGATACCCATACCTAATATTGATTAAATAATGCTATCAAATGAGCCACTTAAAAAGAGTGATGTTTGCTATATCATGTCAATATCTACAACGCCCTCATCACGTAGCATCCTGCTGCCTTTCATGATTCAATAACGATTCAATTCAACCACAATGTAAAATATTATGAATAATTCAAATCATCGCGTTCCCGTTGGACTAGTGGGTATTATTAGTGCTATTGGTATTGTTTATGGCGATATCGGTACATCGCCACTCTATGTACTCAAGTCAATTATTTATGGCCTTCCTAAACATCAATGGGCAAACCCAACCTATATTTTGGGTGCCGTCTCCTGTATTATTTGGACGCTAACTCTGCAGACAACACTTAAATATGTGATTATTACCTTAAGAGCGGATAATAAAGGTGAAGGTGGCATCTTATCCCTGTATGCCTTAATCAGGCGAAAATATCGCTGGAGCTTTGTCATTGCCATAATTGGTGCCGCGGCATTATTAGCCGATGGCGCGATTACGCCGGCCATTACCATTATTACCGCAGTTGAAGGGTTGAACTCACTCTATTCGAGTATTCCGATTATTCCTGTCACCTTATTGATTATCGCAGTCCTTTTCTTAATTCAGCCTTTAGGTACCGCGGCATTGGGTCGCTATTTTGGTATCGGTATGACGATTTGGTTTACCACATTGGCAATTTTAGGTCTGAATCGATTGCTGCCACATTTAGAGGTGCTCGCGGCCTTTAATCCAATGTATGCCATTAATTTTATTATTCATGCCCCACAAGCCTTAGTGATTCTCGGCGCTATCTTTATGTGTACCACCGGGGCAGAGGCCCTGTATTCCGATCTCGGTCACTGTGGGCTTAAAAATATTCGTATTTCATGGGGATTTGTTAAGGTCTGTTTACTGATAAGCTATTTAGGTCAGGCCGCCTGGATTATCAACAATCCAAGCTTGGTTAGCCCAGGAGTTAACCCATTTTATATGATGATGCCAGAATGGTTTAGATTAGTCGGTATTATTATGTCAACGGTCGCCGCGTTTATCGCCTGTCAGGCACTGATTAGTGGCGCTTTCACGATTATCAGTGAGGCTGTTTCATTAGAGCTCTGGCCGAATGTGCATATTAGGTATCCGACCCTCATTAAAGGTCAAATGTATATCCCTTCTATCAACTATATCCTATTTGCACTGTGCTGTATGATGGTACTCGGATTTGGGTCATCGGTCAATTTAGAGTCAGCCTATGGTCTGGCAATTACGCTCAGTATGTTGATGACCACGATTTTACTGTTTTTCTATTTTATGAAAAATAACAAGCCGCTCTGGTATAGCATACCGCTAACCTTCTTTTTCTTAACTGTTGAAACCGGTTTCTTTGTCGCTAACGTGCAGAAGTTCTTCCATGGTGGATATGCCTCAATTATGATTGCTGGCTTTATATTTTCAATTATGTATGCTTGGTTTAGTGGCCGCCGACTCAAACGAGATTACAATACCTTTGACCGCCTAGATAGTGAGTACTTGTCCAAAATTATCTCAGTCAGTCATGATAAAACCGTCGAAAAGATTGCTACACATCTGTTTTATTTAACCCGAGCACAGAGCCCTCACTCAATTGAAAGCAAGATCAGCTACTCGCTATTTGAGAAAAAACCAAAACGCGCTGATACATATTGGTTTGTAGCCATTAACCGAATGGATGAACCTTATCAATTTGACTATAATATTGAGATCTTAGTACCTTATAAGGTATTTAGAGTGAATATCAATTTAGGCTTTAAGGTTGATATGCACGCTGAGCAGTATATCCAGCTGATTGCAACTAAAATGGAGCAGCAAAAATTAGTCTGTTTATCTTCGCGCTATGCATCACTTAAAGATAAACGGGGTGATAGCTTATATGTCATCGTCGAGCGAACGCTTCGCAACGTAGATACCTACTTTATTCAAAAACCGTTGTTAGTCCTTTATACCTGGATTAAACGTAAATTTACCTCAGACACCGAGATGTTTGATTTAGATCCGACGTCAACCTTGATTGAGTATGTACCGATTGTCGTCAATGAGTATGAAAATGACAGTGAAACCTTAAAACAGCTGATTGAACAGTCACAGATGAGTATCACTGGTGAAATTCCCGCAATGGATGAGCAAGAAGAGGCTGACGAAGCGGCTTCCCTCGCTTGTTCTCGATAGTGTGATAGATATCCATAAGTCAGGTTTAAACTGATTAAATAATCCTACAGTGTGCCCAATCAGAGCGCGCTGTAAGATATCCTCTCATCAATTTAACTGACTCAGCCCTAAATCGATAAATATCCGCAGATATCGACTCAACGAATAGGCGCATGGCGAAAACAGTGTGATCATATTGCCATCAATAGTTCGCTTGAATGATAAACTTAAGTGAGCTTTTTATAAGAGAAAACACATTACAAATAATGTGAGCAATGGCGATGAAGCATGAATGAAAAAAGTACACAGCAAGTTACTGTGTACTTTTTAGATAGAATTATTCGGTTTCGTTTGGCATCGCTTTGATCGGATCACCAGAAGTCTTAATCTCCGTTAAACGCTCCTGATTATCAAAAGTGAGCGTATAAGTCACTTGCGAGACTTTGCCATGCGTTGGTTGTTCACGGAAAACATAATACCAGATATTATCGCCAAAAACAGATTGCAACATAGGACTGCCCATCACATAAACAACCTGCGCTTTGGTCTGGCCTACTTGTAATTTATCCACTTCTGATTGGGTAATATAGTTACCTTGATTGATATCGGGTCGATAAACGACGCGATTGAATAATGAGCAGCCGGAAAGAAGAGCCGTTGCCAACACTGCGGTTAGAACATACTTTATAAAACGCATACCATTTATCCATTTTTTATATTAAATCGTTATTGTTTATTATCGCTGATATTTGTCATCTATGCTAGCTTAAAAAATATCATTCACTAACAGTTCTTTAGCATTCGCTAAAGTATTCGCGGTAATTTTATCGCCACCCAGTAGTCTGGCAAGCTCAGCGATACGTCCAGCTTGATCTAACGGCACCATCGAGGTTTTCGTTTGCTGCTTGTCACTCTCTTTGGCGACAAAAAAGTGCTGATTGGCATTGCCGGCCACTTGTGGTAAGTGGGTGACCGTAATCACTTGGGTTGAAACGCCCAGTTCACGTAATAAGTTACCGACTTTCGCCGCCGTCGGACCACTGATGCCGACATCGATTTCATCAAAAATCAGCACGGGAGTTTCAATCTTTTTAGCGGTTAAAACTTGAATGGCTAGCGCAATACGCGAAAGCTCGCCACCGGATGCCACTTTAGCTATCGGCTGCAGTGGTTGACCTGGATTGGTGCTGACTAAAAATATAATGCTATCAGCCCCATCCTCATGTAAATGCTGCTCATTATAATTCACTTGAATATCAAACTGGCCATGTAGCATCGCCAATTCTCGCATACTTTGCGTGATAAACTTCGCCAAATTTTTAGCTGCTTTGATGCGTTTATCATGGAGCTTTTGGGCTATCATCAGCGCTTTATCATGACTATCAGCAATGGCGTGTTTTAGCTGTTGGCCACTTTCATCAAGTGTTTCATAACGATCAAGTTCTGCTAGTTTTTCTTGATGAAACTCAGCCAGCTGAGCGGGTGGAATATGATGTTTACGCGCCAGAGAAATTTGTTTAGAAAGACGCTGCTCTATTTGTACCACATACGCAGGATCAAATTCCATATTTTCAGCATAAGACTGCAATTCATGACTGGCCTCATTGATCTGAATGGTCGCTTCATCAAGCATAATAAAGATATCATTCAATTTACTATCCAGACTAACCAGATCCTGAATCGTATTTTTAGCATTATTTAATAGGCTTACGACGTTATACTCTTCATTTTCAGCCAGTAATTGTGTCGTTTGCTGGCTCAGTTTCACCAACTGCTCACTATTAGACAAACGGCGATACTCTTCATCAATACGCTCAAATTCACCTATTTCTGGCGTAAATTCATTCAGCTCTTTCAGTTGGTATTGTAACAGCTGCAAATGTGCTTCTCTTTCATTGCGCTGTTTTTCATATTGTTCATAAGCCTGACAAGCCGACTTCCAGTGTTGATACGCTATTTTCATCGAGGATAACAGCGTTTGCTCATCCATATAATGGTTTAGTAAACTTTGTTGGTGTTCCAGTTTTAGTAACAGCTGATGCTCATGTTGACCATGAATTTGGATCAATTTTTGCCCTAATTCACGCAGTTGGGCAACCGGTACGGCACGACCGTTGATAAATGCGCGTGAACGACCATCCTGACTCACCACTCGGCGTAAAATACACTCATTACCTTCATCAAGTTGATTCTCTTTTAACCAGGTGAGTGCCGTCGGTGTATCATCAAGTAAAAAATGAGCGGCAATATCCGTCCTGTCACAACCATAGCGCACAACACCAGAATCTGCCCGCATACCAAGACAGAGTCCCAGCGCATCAATGGCAATTGATTTACCCGCACCGGTCTCACCAGTAATCGCGGTCATGCCTGAATTAAAATCGATAATAAGCTGATCGACAATAGCAAAATTATTAATGGTAAGTTGGGTTATCATGTTGGCTGACCTCTATTATTTTTATTGCTGATTATAATATAAGCTGTAAATAAATACAGTATTATTTTATCTTCAACAATCTTTTTAATCATACGCAGACATTACAGTGAGAGGGCTCTATGGATAGGAGCGCCTGAGTTTGCTGGGACATTAACGATTGAAATAATCTTTAATCTTTAATAAGTCAGTCTGTTGAATGACATTGTCGTCATGCAACAGACGCCGGAGTGGCTTTAATATAATTTTTTTGACCAGCCCAATTTGGTTGATAAGTTTTGAAAATAGTCATATTCACGGCTATGAATTAAATTAAAATCATAGTCGGCACGTTTAATAACCACTTCGTCATTGGCTTTCACTGAGAGTAATATCTGGCTGTCACAGGCAACTTGTAAATTTTTATTCGCGGTTGGAAAACGCAGTCGTATCACATCTTTACTTTTTATCACTAGTGGCCTGACCGATAATGAATGCGGAAACATGGGCGTAATGACAAGCGCATCTAGACCTGGCGCAATAATAGGCCCACCCGCTGAAAGTGAATAAGCAGTCGAACCTGTCGGTGTAGCAATAATTAATCCATCTGCGCGCTGCGCAAATGCATTACGCTCGTTAATATAAGCTTCGTAATCAACCATGTGTGCTACCTTGGTTGGGTGTACAACGACTTCGTTAACAGCTATACCGCTACTTATTTTTTTATTCTGTGAGTGAACACTCACCTCGAGTAACATTCTCGGATCTTCATCAAAATTACCCATTAACACTTCTGTGAGTTGTTCAATAGCGAGTTCAGGTACAATATCGGTTAAAAAACCAAGGTTACCGCGATTTACACCTATCGCTTTGATATTATGGTGGGAAAGTGATCTTGCTGCGCGCAACATATTACCATCGCCACCAATAATAATCGCCAGATCGGCTTGTTTACCTATTTCATCTAAAGCAACAAAAAGTGATTTATCAATTGATAAATATTTGGCCAGACTCTCCTCAACCAAAACGCGGTATCCTTGCTCAGTAAGCCATTTAAATAATAGCCGATGCGTTTCAATTGCTTCTTGATGACGAGGAATTCCGACTAATCCTATACATTGAAAAAGACGCGGCATAAAATGATATCCTTGTTATTATTTCTGCCTATTATACGCTAATTATGACTAAACTCACTACGCCGATTTTTTATCTGTGTAATCTTACGCTAAGTTAGCCGTTAGTGAGCATTTACATAAACTTATTTGCCTCCTCAAAAACATCAATTCAGACGAATTATTATCGAGACAAAACTTGAAATTGAATTTTTAATCCCCATAATAAATGCCATAAACGTTATTTTATTTAATCAGGGGAATTTTATGACTGAGCAAGAAAAAAATCAGACTGATATTGCTAAAGAGCAAGCAGTATCTGAGGACACAGCACCATCAACAGAATCGGAAACTGAACTGCTTGAGCGAAAAGTGCAGGAACAGCAAGTCCAGATTAAGCAGCTAGAGAGTGAGCTACAAGTCGCCAAGAAAAATGAAAGCGAAGCGATGATCCGTGCTCGTGCTGAAGTGGATAATATCCGACGTCGTGTTGAACAAGATGTTGAAAAAGCCCATAAATTTGCGCTAGAAAAATTTTCCAATGAACTGTTACCCGTTATCGATAATCTAGAACGCGCGTTAGAAGCAACGGATAGAAATAATCCAGAATTACAGTCAACCATTGAAGGTTTAGAATTAACCTTAAAATCATTTTTAGATACGGTCAAAAAATTTGGTATTGAGCAAGTGAAACCAGAAAATGAACAGCTCAATCCAGATTTACATCAAGCTATCACCATGGTTGAGTCACCAGATCATCAATCAGGTTATGTCATTAATGCCATTCAAAAAGGCTATACCTTAAATGGCCGTTTATTAAGACCGGCGATGGTTGTCGTGGCGAAATAACCATAAGATTGCTATCAAACCAATAAAAAAAGCGGCATTATGCCGCTTTTTTTATCACGATTAAGCGCAATTAACCCAAAATTTTGCCGAGCTCTTTAGTTACCGCTTCAACCGCTTGGGTACCATCGATTTTGAAGTATTGCGTATTCCCCGCATTTGCCTGTGCTTGATAATAACCAATCAATGGCTTAGTCAGTTGGTGATATTCCACTAAACGCTTACGCACAATTGACTCTTCATCATCTTTTCGGATAGTCAGTGGCTCTTGCGTTACATCGTCTAAGCCTTCTTGCTTAGGTGGATTGTGTTTTATATGATAAACACGCCCTGATGGCGCATGAATACGACGACCGCTCATTCGATCAATGATCATGGCGTCAGGTACATCAAACTCAAGCACATAATCAATGCTAATGCCAGCATCTTTCATTGCATCGGCTTGCGGCACCGTACGTGGAAAACCGTCGAGCAAAAATCCATTTTCACAATCGCTTTGCGCAATACGCTCTTTGACTAGGGCAATCACCAGTTCATCGGTGACCAGTTTTCCAGCATCCATTAAGGCTTTTGCCTGCACCCCTAGCGCAGAACCTGATTTGACAGCGGCTCTTAACATATCACCTGTTGAGATTTGTGGAATCCCATATTTTTGCATAATAAATTGAGCTTGCGTGCCCTTTCCTGCGCCTGGCGCACCCAATAAAATAATTCGCATAACGACCTCTAATAATATTTTTATTCAATAGGTAAATATTGATATTCAATCTTACTTTTTGAGACTAATCCGTCTTTTCTACATAAATAGTTGATTGCACCACAACCGATTATGCATTCAACGAAATCATGACATTTTGGACAAAGAACTTTTTCAACAAAGTGTTGTTTGCAATGAGGACAATAGCGGCGATCTGGTTTCTCTACCACTAAATCCCCTAAGCAAATAGGACAGCTATTCTCATGACATGCTATCGTCGTCATATAGCTTATTTACGTCCTCTTACATGCTGCATTAAACGCTTACGTTTACGTATCTGTGTTGGCGTTAAGGTATTTTTTCGACCTTCGAATGGATTATTACCTTCTTTGAACTGGATTCGAATCGGGGTACCCATAATTTTTAACGAACGACGGAAATAATTCATCAAATAACGTTTATAACCATCTGGCAGGTCTTTTACCTGATTACCGTGAATCACAACAATCGGAGGATTATACCCGCCAGCATGGGCATATTTCAATTTAACCCGGCGACCACGTACTAATGGCGGTTGGTGGTCATCCTGCGCCATTTGCATGATTTTGGTTAATAATGCGGTATTGACCCGGCGCGTTGCACAGTCATAAGCTTCACTAATCGATTCGAATAAATTACCTACGCCACTGCCATGCAGCGCTGAAATAAAGTGAATACGGGCAAAATCGACAAAGCCAAGACGTTCGTCGAGCACTGACTTCACATTCTCTCTCACATCACTGGATAAGCCATCCCATTTATTCACGACAATCACTAAAGAACGACCACTATTAATGATGAAGCCAAGCAGGGAAAGATCCTGATCAGAAAGCCCTTCTCTGGCATCAATCACTAATAGTACAACATTGGCATCTTCGATAGCCTGTAAGGTTTTAATGACTGAGAACTTTTCAACCGTTTCGGTAATTTTACCACGCTTACGAACACCTGCCGTATCAATTAAAACGTATTCACGTTCGTCACGTTCCATCGGAATATAGATACTGTCGCGAGTCGTTCCTGGCATATCGTAAACCACTACCCGGTCTTCACCTAGGATACGATTAATCAGGGTCGATTTACCCACATTTGGCCGGCCGACAATGGCAATTTTAATCGGTAAATCTGCTAACGCAATCTGTTCTTGCTCAAGCTCTTCATCACTCATTTGAGCTAAAGCTTGACCAGCAAACTCGTCGTCTTCATCCTCATCGTCCACTTCTTGATCCAGACCAAATATCGGCGTCAAGACATGTTCAATTAAAGAAGTTACTCCTCGACCATGACTGGCCGCTATTGCATAAACATCATCCACACCCAGCGCAAAGAACTCCGCAGTGACTGAATCAGCATCTAAACCATCGGTTTTATTAGCGACCAGGAATGTCGGTTTTTGACGTGCACGAAGATGCTTAGCTATCGCATAATCAGCGGGCATAAGACCTGCACGCGCATCAACCATAAATAACACAATATCTGCTTCTTCTATGGCCAATAAAGATTGCTCAGCCATATGATGTTCAATACCCTCTTCAGAGCCATCAATACCCCCCGTATCAACGACAATATATTCATGGCCTTGAATATGCGCTTTTCCATATTTACGATCACGGGTTAATCCTGGAAAATCGGCAACAAGCGCATCACGCGTTTTAGTTAATCGATTAAAAAGTGTTGATTTCCCCACATTTGGACGACCAACTAAAGCTATAACAGGTATCATTTATCTGAATTATCCTTTCTTAGCGCTCAAACGCATAAACATCACCATTACGCGCTTGAACAATCAGTTTATTATCGACCACAATTGGGCTAGCTAATAAACCACTACTACTGACATTTATTTTATATGCAAAATCGCCTGTTTTGGGATCAAGCAAATATAAATAACCTTCAAAATCACCGACAGCGATGTAGCCTTGATACCATACTGGATCAGTTAAACGACGATTAGTTAAATCTGGCTGTTTCCAGACCATACTACCACCGTCTGTGGTAAATGACTGAATCACATCATGTTGATCAACTAAATAGATATGTTTATCTTGGACAACTAAGTTGTGTGTTGAACCCACATTGCGTTTCCATAGTGTTTGACCTGAATGGAGTTCAAGCGCAGTTAGAGCGCCATTATAACCAATAGTATAAATTATCCCATTATCAACCACTGGTGTTGCATCAACATCACTCAATCTGGCAATCTCTGTTGAACCGCTCGGTTGTGAGATTCGTTGTTGCCAAATTAACAGACCATTGTCGATGAGCAGTGCATTGACACGACCATTACTATCGCCAACAATGACAGCACCATTAGCTACCACTGGCGTGGCTTGCAAACGTAAGGAAAGTGGCGGAACTTCTAAATTAACTCGCCAGACTTCTTCACCAGTATCTGTTTTCAATGCTTGCAAAAAGCCATTTGACGTATTGACTAAAAGCAGTCCATCACTAGAAAGCGGTTTAGCTAATACTTCACCTGCCATCTCTTTTTGCCAGACAACCTTGCCATTAGTTCGATCTAAAGCAAACATCTGTGCTCTTTCACTACCAATGTATACATGCTGCTCATCAGCGCTCACCCCACCCGAAAGAAGTGCCGATTGACGACGAAAGAATGAACTGGTTGAAACATCGGTTTTCCATAACGGTGAACCTTTATTGGCATCAATCGCTTTAATATCACCACTGCGTCCAGCGATATACACGACATCGCCATAGCTTGTTGGCCCTAGTAACGAATAGATCTGTTTGTTGCCACTGGTACTGTTTTTCCAGACCTGTGACATAGTAAACTGATTGGTAACTACCGGTGAAGGTGAAATCGTAATATTATCTTTTTCACCACTAAAAAGTGAACATCCACTCACCATTAATACCGATGATAGTACCAATAAACTGGACAAACTTCGTTTTAGTAAATTCATGTATATTCCTAAATCCATTATAGATATTATTCAATAAAAACCATTCAAGTCATGATTTCTTTTAATTAGCTGGCGCGGGTGCTGCTGAATTATCCGCCTGACTTACATTAGCTTGTTTTTGCTGTTGGTATAAAGCATCATTAAGTTTCATTTGGACATTACTAGCCAACTCAGTGGCGGGTTTCTCCTCAAGCGCGGCTTGATAAGCCGCAATGGCCTCATCATAATGGCCTTGTTTAACAAAGATATCACCACGAATATCATTTACCGCTGGCAACCAGCCTTCACCTTTAATTTTATCCAGCGTTTGTAAGCTTTGATCATTTAAGCCCTGTTGATATTGTAAGCGAGCAATTCGGGTATAAATAACGCCTAACACCGCATTATCTTTTGTCTTCTTGGCGGCGTTTTCAAGTAATGCTTGTGCACCAGGATAATCTTTGAGATCTTCGACATAAAATTGTGCCGCTTTTAAAGATGCTAATATACCATACACATTATTCTCACTATCAGAAAAAGCGACTAACTCTTTGACTGAATCAGGATTTTTAGCGTCTAATTTCACCACCAGCGCCTCAAAAGTCTCAGAAGACTGTGCAAGTTTAGCGCTATGGTGTGACTGCCAATATCGCCATCCCCATACGGCGGCAAGCGCAATAATCAAAATAATCACAATCAGCTGCCAATACTTTTTAATAAAACCTTTTAGTTCATTGATTTGTTGTTCTTCTACGTCAGAATGATGACTCATCATTATTCTCCCTTGATTTTAGCTAAAATAGTTAAACAGCTTGCAGCAATTTCTTGCTGTGTGATTTCAATTTGTTCACCGGTTTGCAAATTTTTAATGATTGCTTTATCGGCAGAGGCCTCATTTTCGCCAATCACGATAGCTATTTTAGCTTGCCATTTATCAGCACGAGAAAATTGCTTCTTAAAGTTACCGCCGCCATAATTAGTCATGATACGCAGATCAGATAATTGATCACGTAACTGCTCAGCTAAACGCTGCGCAACAGCAACAACACTGGTGCCATCACTTAATTGACCTGAAGCTATCATATAAATATCAATTTCGTTATCCGCTTTAAAGTCAGGATTAACCGTCTGCACAAGTAAGACTAAGCGTTCAACGCCAATCGCAAAGCCAACGCCAGGCGTCGTTTGCCCACCCAGTTGAGCCACTAAGCCATCATAACGCCCCCCACCACAGACTGTTCCTTGTGCGCCAAGACTGCTGGTGACCCATTCAAACACTGTACGATTATAGTAATCAAGACCACGCACTAAACGTTGGTTGATGCGATACTTAATACCAGCAAAATCAAGTAATTGACATAAACCGTCAAAATGCACTTTTGATTCATCGTCAATATAATCAAATAGTTTAGGTGCATCATTCAATAACGCTTGTACTTGTGGATTCTTAGAATCTAATACGCGCAGCGGATTGGTATACATACGACGTAAACAATCTTCATCCAGTTTATCTTTATGCTGCTCAAGAAATGCCACTAAAGCGTTGCGATAGTCAGCTCTGGCTTGTAAAGAACCAATCGAATTGAGCTCTAAGCTAACATGCTGATCAATTCCGAGTGCTCGCCAAAATCTCGCCGTTAATAAAATTAACTCTGCATCAATATCGGGTCCTTGTAAACCAAAGACCTCAACACCTAACTGATGAAACTGGCGATAACGTCCTTTTTGTGGTTTTTCATAACGAAATGCTGGGCCAAGATACCATAAACGCTGTTCTTGATTATATAATAAACCATGCTCAATACCGGCACGAACACAGCCGGCAGTGATTTCCGGACGCAGTGTTAAACTCTCTTTATCCGAATCATTACGGGCATGAAAAGTGTACATCTCTTTTTCAACAATATCCGTCACTTCACCAACAGCACGCTGGAATAATCCGGTTGACTCCACTATCGGAGTCCGAATTTCACTATAACCATAACTAGTTAAAGTCTGTTTCAAAAGACCTTCAATCTTTTGCCATACGACGCTTTCCGCAGGGAGTAAATCATTCATACCACGGATAGCCTGAATCTTTTTGCCTTTATTTTGCTCTGCCATTTTATTCACACAATTTCTTTAGCTGTAATTCTATTTGCCAGTAATTGAGCTTTAGCGCGAATTTTCGCCTCCAGCTCCTGAATCATTTTATCATTATCAATTCGACCGACCCGTTCACCATCTTCATAAAAACCACTTTTTTGACTGCCGCCAGCAACCCCGAGTGTTGAGGCCAAGGCTTCACCAGGACCATTCACGACACAACCGATGATAGAAACATCCATCGGCGT
Organism: Orbaceae bacterium lpD01; assembly: GCA_036251705.1. NCBI lineage: Bacteria > Pseudomonadati > Pseudomonadota > Gammaproteobacteria > Orbales > Orbaceae > Utexia > Utexia brackfieldae. The sequence continues at coordinate 84,589 of CP133959.1, forward strand.
GATAATATCCTCAAGTCTTTGCTCTAAGGCATTGACCGTACTAATCACATCAAACTCTTGCCTGGAACAGGTTGGACAAGCGATAAAATTAATGCCTCGAGCTCTGATACGTAACGACTGTAAAATATCAAAACCGACTTTTACTTCTTCTGTTGGATCAGCGGCTAATGATACCCGTAAAGTATCACCAATCCCCTCGGCAAGTAACATGCCTAATCCTATAGCAGATTTAACCGCCCCTGAGCGTGCACCACCGGCTTCAGTAATGCCAAGATGAAGCGGTTGTTTAATCTGTTTGGCTAATAGACGATAAGCCTCAACGGCGGTAAATACATCAGAGGCTTTTACACTCACTTTAAACTGATCAAAATTGAGCTTATCCAAAATATCAACGTGCCGTAAAGCCGACTCGACAATCGCCTGAGGTGTCGGTTCACCATATTTTTCTTGAATATCTTTTTCCAAAGAACCGGCATTAACACCAATGCGAATAGGAATATTGCGATCTCTGGCACAATCGACCACCGCACGAATTCGATCTGCTTTACCAATATTACCCGGATTGATACGTAAACAGTCAACGCCATATTCAGCCACTTTTAAGGCAATTCGGTAATCGAAATGAATATCCGCAATAAGGGGCACTGAGACTTGCTGTTTAATCAACTTAAATGCTTGAGCAGCGTCCATCGTCGGTACCGAGACACGGACAAGATCAACACCTACGCGTTCTAATGCTTTTATTTGATTAACTGTTTTTTCTACATCGGTTGTACGGGTGTTTGTCATGGATTGAACCGCAATCGGCGCACCGTCGCCAATAGGAATATGACCAACATAAATTCGAGTTGATTGTCGACGCACAATTTTAGGCTGTTGATTACTACTCATACACGGCTCATTAAACAATTGATAAAAAAGATTGAATTGCTCATCTTATCAAGATTTGATAAAAATGTCTGTAATACAAATGGAAAGAGTAATGGATATTTTTACTCTATGAAACTTTTTGATTTTCATCCAGTTTTCTGAAAATCCACCCTTCTAACTATCCGTCAGCAAGCTCCTGCATAATACGCTGTGAAGGTTTATAATGCGTCACGCTAGTTTGTGAATCATGATAATCTTGCCATAAAAAAGCACCGGTAATAACAATAATGATAGAGAAAATAATCAAACACCAAAACAAGATATGCTTACCATGTTTTTTCTGCTGCTCTTTAAGCGCATAATTCTTGATCAGCGCGGGATTAGGTCGTGACGTGCCGATCATCTGTAAATATCCCTGTAACTCCTCGTCAGGTAGCTGAACAATCGCCGCATAAGATTTCACATAACCACGCAAGAAGACAAGCGGGATCATCTCTATCGAACCCGATTCGATATCATCAACGATAGCACGACGAATCCGTAATTTACTGGCCATATTGTCCACTGACAGATCGGCAGCTTGTCGCAACTCAGCTAATCTTGAACCAAACATCGCTTTCATTTCAGGGTTACTTTCACCCATAATATATTCCCTTATATCATGATTGCTCAATTGCAATTTCTTAATTAATTTTTTCGGCTTTGAACCAAAGCGTAGGTTTTGCGATTTCGTCTTGGGCTGCAACTATTTGTAGTTCATACTGATCACGTTTAAGCGTCTCATTGATGACAGCATAAACCGCCGACGTAGTATGTTCGAAAGACTCAACGAGTGACTTATCTAATAATTGATTGGCGAGAAACAGACCACTGGTTAAATCACCCACACCAACTGGCTGACGTACCCCAAAATCAACTAATGGACGATGAATATGCCAAGCTTCATCTTTCGTGACTAACAACATCTCAAAACGATCATTGCGATAACCAGCACGGCTTAAATGCTTCACTAATACAACTTTTGGACCTTTTTTGCATAATGCACGACTGGCTAAAATCGCCTCTTCTACATTATTGACACGCTGTTTACCATTAAGTTCCTCAAGCTCTAATAAATTTGGGGCAATCATATCACTTAATGGTAGAGCAACATCACATAAAAACTCCGCTACACCCGGCGCAACAAAGCATCCTTTCTCAGGATGCCCCATCACCGGATCGCAAAAATAGATTGCCTGAGGATTGGCGGCTTTCACTTTTTTGACTATCTCAATAATGGCATGACCTTGTTCTGGCGATCCCATATAACCACTTAATATCGCATCACAATGTTTTAACTCATCAATATCAGCAACACCGTCGGCGATTTCAACTAAATGAGTAGCTGGCATCACCATACCTTTCCATTGACGGTATTGTGTATGATTAGAGAACTGAACCGTATTCAATGGCCAGACATTAACACCCAGACGACGAATTGGAAATTCAGCAGCGCCATTACCCGCATGACCAAATACAACATGAGATTGAATTGCTAAAATATTCTTCATTTTCGATACCTTTATTTCAATTTGATCTCAATACATTATTTCCAAATTAACAGGCTGTAATGTTTTTTACCACGACGAAGTAAACCATATTGTCCAAACATTTTGTCTTCTTTTATAAATTTATAATCCGCTGACGACTGTTTGGCCCCATTAATCGCAATCGCATTTGATTCAATTAACGTTCTCGCTTGGCCACGAGACGGCGCCAGACCTGCATTGACTAACGCCTGCTGTAAATCCGCCTCGGCATCTAACTCAACTGTCGGCATACCATCTTGCGCTAACTGGATAAAGTCGTCCTGAGTTAATTCATTTAAATTACCTGAGAATAGACTTTGGGTGATACGCTTAGCAGCCGCTAAACCAATATCACCATGAACTAAACGCGTCACTTCTTCAGCTAAAACATATTGGGCTCTTGGTGCAACACCACTATTTCTATCCTCTTCTTCCAACGCATTAATATCCGCTAATGGCATAAAAGTGAAGAATTTGAGGAAACGATAGACATCCGTATCAGCGGTATTAATCCAAAATTGATAAAATTTATACGGACTGGTTTTCTTCGCATCTAACCAGACAGCACCACTTTCAGTTTTACCAAATTTAGTCCCGTCCGATTTAGTGATTAAAGGGACGGTCATACCATAGACTTGTTTTTGATGAAGACGACGCGTTAAATCAATCCCTGAGGTGATATTACCCCATTGATCAGAACCGCCAATTTGTAATTCAACTTGATGTGCTTTATTGAGCGAAGCAAAATCATAAGACTGCAATAAATTATAAGAAAACTCAGTATAAGAAATACCCACATCATCACGACTAATTCTTTGCTTAACCGCTTCTTTGTTGATCATCGCATTAACAGAAAAGTATTTACCAATATCCCGTAAAAAAGTTAATACATTCATGCCACCAAACCAATCATAGTTATTCACTATAATCGCTGAATTATCACCACAATCAAAATCAAGGAACGGCGACGCTTGGGCTTTGATTTTATTGGCCCAATCAACCACGATATCTTCAGTATTGAGTTTACGTTCAGCCGCTTTAAAGCTCGGATCACCAATAAGTCCTGTCGCCCCCCCCACTAGCGCAACCGGTTTGTGACCAGCTAACTGAAAACGTTTCAAACATAGTAGTGGTACTAAGTGTCCTAAATGTAAGCTATCGGCAGTGGGATCAAAACCACAATACAATGCAACCTGCCCTTGTGCTAAACGTTCTTCTAATCCTTGCTCATCTGTCAACTGAGCAATTAGGCCTCTTTCTTGTAATTGTTTGATCACATTGATTGTCATAGTCACACCTGTTTCTTTTCGAATCTTAAAATAAATTTAAAATCAATATTTTAAGCTTTATTATGAAATAAATCATTCGCTTTATTAAATTGTTTTACAATATCACCAGCAGGTTTTTTATCAAGTAAACTAACCACAATAATCGCCACTGATGAGAAAATAAAACCTGGAATTAAAGAGTATAAATTAAACCAGTTATAAAATATCCAGACAAGTACCGTCAGCGCCCCTACCACCATACCGAGTAAGGCACCCATTCGCGTCATTCTATGCCAAAATACGGAGAAGATTATCACTGGACCAAAGGCAGCACCAAATCCAGCCCAGGCATGAGCAACCAGTCCTAAAACACTACTTTCCGGATTTAACGCTAATAAAAAGGCAATGATTGAAACTAACAATACCATCGCGCGGCCGACCCAGACTAACTCTTTCTGAGAGGCTTTTGGTCTGAAAAAAGCACGATATAAATCTTCGGTTATCGCACTAGAACTCACTAATAACTGACAACTTAACGTACTCATGACAGCGGCTAAAATCGCTGCCAATAAAATACCTGCCATCCATGGATTGAACAAAAGTTTAGAAAGCTCAATAAAAATACGTTCTTGCTTACCTTGATCGACTAAATACATCATTTCAGGATGTCCAGCAAAATAAGCAATCCCAAAGAATCCAACCGCAATCGCACCACCTAAGCATAAAATCATCCAGGTCATGCTAATGCGACGCGCTTTTTTCATCACTTTGTGAGAATCGGCCGCCATAAAACGAGCTAAAATATGTGGTTGACCAAAATAACCCAGACCCCAGCCTAACAATGAGATGATGGCAATCCAGTCCATATGCGTAAAGATATCTAAATAGGAGGCTGATTTAGCTTGAATCATCATCATGGCATCATCAAAACCACCAGCATGAATAATCACCATAATAGGCGTAATAATGAGTGCAAACATCATCAGGCTTGCCTGTATCGTATCTGTCCAGCTCACCGCTAAAAAACCACCAATCAGGGTGTAAATCAGCGTTGCGCTCATACCTGCAATCATTGCCATGGGATAACTCATACCAAATGTACTTTCAAATAATTTCGCGCCAGCCACAATACCAGACGCGCAGTAAATGGTAAAAAAGACCAAAATGACAACCGCTGAGAATAGTCTTAAAATACGGCTATCATCTGCAAATCGATAGGAAAAATAATCGGGTAATGTGAGGGCATTATGATTGACCTCAGTAAAAACTCTTAACCGCCCTGCAATTAATAACCAGTTAAGATAGGCACCAATAACCAAGCCAATGGCAATCCAGCTTTGAGAAATACCAAATAAAAATACTGCGCCAGGTAATCCCATTAATAGCCAGCCACTCATATCTGATGCACCAGCAGATAAGGCAGTCACAAAGCCGCCAATTTTTCTACCACCTAAAATATAATCACCAAAATTACGGGTTGCTTTAAATGCAATTAAACCAATAATGATCATTCCGCTAATATAGACTAAGAATGTCACAAGTAATGGCAAAGTCATTGGATTCCTCTTTATTATTGTTTGGCTGTTTTTAGATAGATCAGCCGAGGAGAATAACATAAAAATATCGGGCTATAAAGCTATCCCCCTATTTTGTCTGTTTATTGATAAAAACAATATATAAAATCATACTGTCGATAGCGATAACCAGCATAAAATACTTCTACTACATTCCATCAAGTACAAGAGACGATGAAATTTCCTATTTTTCATAATCTTGGTATACTCTCTTCATTCGAATAAAAGTAAACTAACAAAAGCATTGATACGGTTTGTCAATAAGGTTTAATCGTGAATAAGTTAAAAAGAGTGGCAATATTAAAACGTTTGCAAGCGCATATCAAAGATCCAACAACAGAGCTCATCTATCAAACACCTTTTGAGTTATTAATCGCAGTCATCTTGTCTGCGCAAGCAACTGATGTGAGCGTCAATAAAGCAACCAAGCCACTCTATCAAATTGCCAATACACCGCAGGCTATTTTTTCTCTTGGTGTTGATAAGTTAAAAACTTATATCCGAACCATCGGTTTATATAATAGTAAAGCCGAAAATATTATTAAAACTTGTCAAATATTGATAGAACAACATCATGGTGAAGTGCCGGAAGATTTTAATGCGCTCGTCGCTTTACCTGGCGTTGGACGTAAAACGGCTAATGTTGTTCTCAATACGGCATTTGGCTGGCCAACTATTGCAGTCGATACACATATTTTTCGTGTCTGTAATCGTACCCATTTTGCGCCAGGCAAAACCGTTGAAGCCGTAGAAGATAAGTTACTCAATGTTGTCCCTGATGAATATAAGCTTGATTGTCACCACTGGTTTATTTTACATGGACGCTATACCTGTATTGCACGTAAACCACGCTGCGGTTCATGCGTGATTGAAGATCTTTGTGAATTTAAAGAAAAAGTTTATCCGGAATAATATATGCCCATGAAGAATAACGCGACAAAAGAAGATTTGGCTTTATTTAAAGTTTCGATTGGTCAAGTACAAACTTTAAAACAAGATACCGTTGTCCATCAACCACAAAAACTACCGAGAAAACAGAAACAAGAGCAGAAATTACAACAACAAGTCATCGACACCCGATTCTATTTTTCAGATGAGTATCAGCCGTTAATACAAGATGATCCGATTCGTTACGTGCGAGAGAATGCGGATCCTAACGAGATAAAAAAGCTCCGTCGAGGCTTCTATGAACCAGAGTTTTTCCTTGATTTACATGGTTTAACCCAACAAGAAGCAAAACAAGAAATTGCGGCCTTAATTAATGTTTGTTTAAATGAGCGGGCTTACTGTAGCTGTATTATGTATGGCCATGGTAAAAATATTTTGAAAAAACAAACGCCAATGTGGCTGGCACAGCACCCGGCTATACTGGGTTTTCATCAAGCACCAAAAGAGTATGGTGGTAGTGCAGCACTGCTATTTTTAGTCGATATTGATCATCTCGACAAAAGCCAAAAATAGCCTAATAACCATACCGCTACAACCAAACCTGCAAAATAGATAATTGCTATCCAATAAAAAACGACCATTAAGGTCGTTTTTTATTTCATCATGTTTTAATCAACAACAATGATTATAATACATCAATCGCATTTAGCTCTTTAAACGCTAATTCAAGACGTTGAATCAGTGATAATTCACCTTCACGTAACCAAACACGTGGATCGTAGTATTTCTTATTCGGTTGATCAGCACCTTGAGGGTTACCTAATTGACCTTGTAAGTAATCTTCATTTTTCTTGTAATAATTTAAGATACCTTCCCAGTTAGCCCACTGAGTATCAGTATCAATATTCATTTTTACCACACCATAGCTCACTGCTTCAGCAATCTCTTCTTGCGTAGAGCCTGAACCGCCATGGAAAACGAAGTTAATTGATTTTTCAGGTAAATCAAACTTTTCAGAAACATATTTTTGAGAGTTATCCAAAATTTTTGGCGTTAACTTAACGTTGCCTGGTTTATATACACCATGAACGTTACCAAAAGAAGCCGCAATCGTGAAACGAGGACTAATTGCACTTAATTTTTCATAGGCATAAGCAACATCTTCAGGCTGAGTATAAAGTGCTGAACTGTCCATATGGCTGTTGTCAACACCATCTTCTTCACCACCCGTACAACCTAACTCAAGTTCCAATGTCATACCCATTGTTGACATTCTAGCTAAATATTGACAGCAAATATCAATATTTTCTTCTAGCGACTCTTCTGATAAATCGATCATATGAGAAGAGAACAGTGGTTTACCCGTTTTTGCGAAATGGGCTTCACCCGCGGTCAATAGCCCGTCAATCCAAGGTAATAATTTTTTAGCACAATGGTCAGTATGTAATAACACAGGTACGCCATATTTTTGTGCAACAAGATGAACATGATGTGCACCGGCAATCGCACCGATCACTGCACTTTCTTGACCTTCAAGTTTTAAGCCTTTACCTGCCATAAATTGTGCGCCGCCGTTAGAAAACTGAACAATAACCGGTGAACGTACTTTGGCTGCAGATTCAATAACTGCATTAATCGTGTCAGAGTTCACACAGTTAACCGCTGGTAACGCAAACTTGTTTTCTCTAGCAACTTGAAAGACTTTTTGAACGTCATCACCAGTAACAACGCCTGGTTTTACAACATCGAGGATTTTAGACATAGTTTATACCTATTTGTATGGTTCGAAAACAGAAGGACTGACTGATGCCAATCCTTCTTAATAGTAAAGGAAGAACTTATGCTTTAGCGCGTGCTTCTAACATAGAGACCGCAGGTAGCTCTTTACCTTCAACAAATTCAAGGAAAGCTCCGCCACCCGTTGAGATATAAGAGACTTTATCTTCAATATTGAACAGATCAATCGCGGCTAAGGTATCACCACCACCTGCAATAGAAAAACCAGCGCTCTCAGCGATCGCTTTAGACACAACTTCTGTACCATGACGGAAATTAGGGAACTCAAATACACCAACTGGACCATTCCATAAAATGGTTTTAGCATTTTTGATAATATCCGCAAGCACTTGGGCTGAATCATCACCTAAATCAAGAATTTGTTCATTATCCTGCACATCTTTAACTGATTTTAATGTTGCTGGCGCAGTTTCACTAAACTCAGTGGCAACACGGACATCGGTTGGGACTGGAATATGACACTTTTCCATTAAACGTTTTGCTTCAGGAATCAGATCAGCTTCATAAAGTGATTTACCGACGTTATAGCCCGCAGCCGCAATAAACGTATTTGCAATGCCACCACCAACAACAAGTTGATCAGCAATTTTTGACAGCGAATCTAGTACAGTTAATTTAGTTGATACTTTAGATCCACCAACAATTGCGATCATCGGTCTTGCTGGATTACTTAGCGCCTTACCTAAAGCCTCTAATTCTGCTGATAATAATGGGCCCGCACATGCTACAGGTGCAAATTTACCCACACCATGTGTTGAGGCTTGAGCACGATGCGCAGTACCAAAGGCATCCATCACATAAATATCACATAATGCTGCATATTTTTTAGATAGTGCTTCATCGTCTTTCTTTTCGCCTTTATTGAAACGCACATTTTCCAGCACAACCAGCTCACCATCTTTGACATCAACACCATCAATATAGTCTTTAACTAAACGAACTGGGAAGCTCACGTGTGCTTTTAAATAGTCTACAACAGGTTGTAGTGAAAAAGCTTCATCATATTCACCTTCAGTCGGACGACCCAGATGAGAAGTGACCATAACTTTCGCACCCTGCTTAATCGCAAGTTCAATTGTCGGTAGTGAAGCACGGATACGTGCATCTGATGTAACCTTACCATCTTTAACTGGAACATTCAGATCTGAACGAATAAATATACGCTTGCCTTTAAGATCAAGATCGGCCATTTTAATGATTGCCATGGAACTTCCTCATTTTCATATTAAAATTCAAAAACTACTTAATATTCTATCATAAAAAGATTTCAGTAGTGAACGCTTATCATAAATTTCCTATTTGAATTCACAGACATTAAACGCTAAAATGTTGAGTAATCCATTTCCTATCAAAACAAAAGTTATCATATTAGTCATGACAAGTGACAGCTTGATTTATCCTGGTTAGGCGATGAGAGAGAAAAGTTCATTGACAAATGAATGTAAATGGGGTATATTTCCCCGCCTTGTAAAAGTCATTATTTTAATTCGGGAGTTGACCTTGGCTAATATCAAATCAGCTAAGAAACGTGCTGTCCAATCAGAGAAGCGTCGTAAGCATAATGCAAGCCGTCGCTCCATGATGCGTACTTATATCAAAAAAGTATACGCAGCGGTTGCAGCAGGTGATAAAGAAACAGCATTAGCAGCATTTAAAGACATGCAAGTCGTTGTTGACCGTCAGGCAGCACGTGGTTTAGTTCATAAGAACAAAGCAGCACGTCATAAATCTAATTTAACAAAACAAATTAATGCATTAGCTTAATCGATTACGTTTAATTTGTTTTACCAAATCAAAAGCGGTTATTTAAACCGCTTTTTTTATGCAAAAAAGAAGATAAATACTAGCTAAAACGCCAGGACTTCAGTAACATAACATTTTATTCAGTGCGCCTATTTAGAGAGAAATAACAATGGCTCAGCGTGATTATGTGAGAAAAAAGAAAGGAAGCTCTAAGCAAAACCACTCCCGTGTTATTCCTAAATTGATGATGGTAATTGGCATCATTCTGATTGTGCTTTTTGTCGCAATATTATACGTCATCTCTAAAAATAGATCAGACAGTAAACCAGTTACGAACGTTCAAAAACCGGTATCTAAACCCGAAGTCTTATTGCCGGAAAAACCACAAGAGCGATGGGCTTATCTAAAACAGCTAGAGAATCCAGACGGCGAGAAAGATATTCGTCCGCAAAATCAAACCACCGCCAGCGAACGAGAACAAATTTTAAATTCATTTCGAAATGAAGCCTCATCATCAAATTCAGTAAAACCAGCTGGAAATAAGACAGCCCAAGTTTCTGCACCGTCAAAAACAGTTGAAACGACACCACCGAAATCATCAACAAACACAAAATGGGCGATTCAGTGTGGCGCCTTCAAAGATAAAAGTAATGCCGAGTCACAACGGGCTCGAATTGCCATGTCAGGGATAGAAAGTAAGGTGCAATCAGCTTCACTCTATCGAGTCATCGTGGGTTCAGAGTATGGCAGTAAAGCCCAGGCAGAAACGATTGTCGCTCAGCTCAAGCATAACGGTATAAATAACTGTATTATTAGTAATAAATAACAAAAACCAATAAAATTTTAGCTATCTGAGAATGGAATCATGAATAATTTGTTAATTGCATCTGATAAAATTAAGCGTTTTTTGATTTTACTGTGGCAGCGCATGAATGAAAATAGGCTAACGACTAATGCCGCAAGTCTTGCCTACACCACGATTCTTGCTTTAGTGCCGCTGATTGCCGTTATCTTCTTCCTATTATCCGCATTTCCGATGTTTAGCGAAGTGACTGAAACAATAAAAGAATTTGTTTTTGATAACTTAGTACCCGCTACCAAAGAGACCGTACAGCCCTATCTGGAGCAGTTTGTCGCTAATTCTAATAGAATGACGGTCATTGGCGTATGTGGACTTATCGTCACGTCATTATTATTAATTAACTCTATTTATAGCACTTTGAACTCAATCTGGCGTACCACTCGCAAACGCTCTTTTTTCTATAGCTTAACCATCTACTGGACAATTTTAACACTGGGTCCCATTTTGGTCGGTACTAGTCTGGTTATCAGCTCTTATGTATTTTCATTACAATTTTTCTCTGATATTGATGCTATTAATCTATTACTGAGAATGCTGCCTTTTGTGCTCTCTATCATCAGTTTCTGGCTGCTGTATAGTATCGTGCCAACAGAACCGGTGCCTGTTTTAGAATCAGTGATTGGTGCCATTATCGCGGCTTCACTATTTGAACTAGGTAAGAAAGCGTTTACCCTTTATGTGACCTCTTTTCCAACTTATCAACTTATCTACGGTGTGCTTGCGTCATTACCGTTACTCTTGATTTGGATTTATATATCTTGGTGTATCGTCTTATTTGGCGCTGAATTTGCCGCGACACTAACGGCATTTAGAAAAAACCGCCAACGCAACAGTGACCATCAAGAGCTGACAAAATGATTGCTTTAATACAACGCGTTAAGCAAGCCAGTGTTCAAGTGGACAACCAAATTATCGGCGCAATCAACTATGGTTTACTCGTTTTTCTCGGTGTGGAAAAAGAAGATAATGAAGAAAAATCAGCACGTCTGTGTGAACGGGTTATGGGTTATCGGATATTTAATGATCTTGACGGAAAAATGAATCTGAATGTGCAGCAGGTCGGCGGTAGCGTATTGGTTGTTTCACAATTTACTCTGGCGGCTGATACCCAAAAAGGGATGCGACCCAGTTTTTCGCGAGGCGCTGCACCAGATGAGGCTGAGCGACTATACCAGCATTTTATCCACCAATGTATCCAGAAAGATATACTGACACAAACAGGCCAATTTGCTGCCGATATGCAAATCTCGTTAATCAATGATGGTCCCGTGACGTTTTGGTTACAGGTATAACGCTTAAGAGTTTGGCTTGATTTTGCCAACGTAAGCGGTTAACTCGCAAATTCATACTCATACAGATCACTAATTGTGATCGCGATTTTTACTTGTAGCACTTCATTAAATTGATTACGCGTAATCTCAGTCATTTTCAATACGGCAGAATCTTTAGCTACATTAAGAAAAATAGCACTCTCCATATCACAAGCGATAGCCTTTATTCGATAGTATTTTTGAGCTAAATGAAAACCACGTTCATTCCAGTATTCATGAAGTGCACCATCAAAAATCTCAGGATTAGATAAAAATTTGAGTGGCGCATAAATATATTCTAAGCTGATTGGTTGACCATTAGCTAAACGCAGTAACTTTAAATAGGCAATCTCGCTATTTTGTGGTTGCTCGATATATTTAGCGATTTCATCACTGGCTTTCATTCGCTGCCTTAATAACCACTCAATAGTGGTTACCTCATCCAGACTGGTCAACGAAGAGTTAAATCCTCGATAACGAAGGGGATTGTTCTGTTCAAATAAGATTCTCGTCCCTAATCCCTGCTTACGACTAATCAGTTTTTTATTTTCTAAAATAGATAAAGATTTACTGACCGTTACGCGAGAAATAGCCAAATTTTTCGCCAAGTCGCGTTCAACAGGTAAAAAATGATTAGGAAAAGACTTCGTTTTGATGGCTTTTTCTAAAAGAAAGGCTAACTGAATATAAAGAGGACAAGCGGTTTCTGCATGTAATTGTTGCTTCATCTCTTGAAAACTGATATTCCCTGTCATATTTGACGCTTTAATCATATGTACTATATCATCCTATAATAATTATGCTGGTAAATAATTGGTTTCATTTAATTAAAATTGTAATACTGTCTATAAGATATGCGATTCAGATTGACTTGGAAACTGTTTAATAGTGAAGAGATGGCCTCAAACCACGCTTTTTTTATCTGGTAAAGCTAATTTGAGATAATCTTTAATTTATTGATTTTATTGAAATAGATAGCTTGTTTTATCTACTTTGAAGAGAAATAATGATTGCTATTCTGTGGTAAGTAAGCTATCCTCTGCCACCAAATTAACCAGACAATCGCTGCTTTGTTTACAAAGGGGAGGAAAGTCCGGGCTCCATAGGGCAGAGTGCCAGGTAACGCCTGGGGAGTTTTGGCGAGAGCTAAAATTCACGACCAGTGCAACAGAGAGTAAACCGCCGATGGCATATTGATTTATCAATTTGTACAGGTAAGGGTGAAAGGGTGTGGTAAGAGCACACCGCACAACTGGTAACAGTTTGTGGCACGGTAAACTCCACTCGGAGCAAGGTCAAATAGGGATCCACTGGCGCGGCCCGCGTTGGATCCGGGTAGACTGCTTGAGCTGATGCGCGAGTATCAGCCTAGATGAATGATTGTCCACGACAGAACCCGGCTTATCGGTTAATTTCAAATAAGAATGGCTAGAATTATCTAGCCATTTTTTCTTTCTGCTTTAATGTTACAACAATCGTCATCTTTAATGTTTATCTTGTTTAGCAGCAGCTCTCTTCGTTATCGCCCAACGTCTCAAAACAACCCACAATGATGCAATCAGACCTAATACTAATAAGAAAACAGGAATTAACATAAATAGCGTCATAAACTGTTTCTCATAAGCTTTAAATAGCGGAGACAGACCAAATAAATACCCGGCGGTTGTGATCAGAAAAATCCACAAAGTGGCACTAAGCCAATTGAAAATATGAAAACGAATATTTTTTAAACCTGATAAACCCGCCAACATCGGTAACAGTGTACGAACAAAAGGAATAAAACGACCGATAAACAGTGCCGCTAAGCCGTATTTATGAAAAAGTACCTCAGCGCGTTGATGATATTTAGTCGGTAAGTGCCCCATCCAATTTTGTACCATTTTGGTTTTTCCTAGCCATCGACCTTGAATATAGCCGAGCCATGTACCACAAGCCCCACCGGCAATCAACACCACATTGATTAAACCAAAATGAAATATATCTAAACTAATTAAAATACCGGTAATAAATAACAAGCTATCGCCGGGTAAGAAGGCTGCGGGTAATACACCATTCTCAAGAAAAAGAATGACAAATAACATACTATAAAGGATCCAAAGCACCGAGGGATCGGATAACGTAGTGTAATCGAGTGATTTGAATGCTTCATATAACGATAAAATTGTATCCATTATGATCTATATCTCAACTGACTAGAATAAAAATTATTTGGCACTCAAGGTACCGCCAACCGTAAGGCTATCAACTTTGACTGTTGGTTGTCCGACCCCAACAGGTACACTTTGTCCATCTTTACCACAAACGCCAACACCTTTATCGAAAGCGAGATTATTACCCACCATGGAAATACCTTGCATTGCTTCAATCCCTGAGCCAATTAAGGTTGCACCTTTGACTGGTTGCGTAATCTTTCCTTTTTCAATCAAATAAGCTTCTGATGTTGAAAATACAAACTTACCCGAGGTAATATCAACCTGACCACCCGAAAAATTAGGGGCATAAATACCGTAATCAACACTACTCACAATATCATCAAAAGTGGATTCACCCGCCAGCATATAGGTATTGGTCATACGCGGGATTGGCAGCGATGAATAACTTTCACGTCGGCCATTACCAGTAGAGCAGGTGCCAAATAATTTAGCATTAAGCTTATCAAACATATAGTTCTTCAAAACGCCATTTTCAATGAGCGTAGTTGATTGACTTGGTACGCCTTCATCGTCAACAGAGATAGAGCCACGCAAACCTTGTAAAGTTCCATCATCTATAATCGTACATAAAGGTGATGTCACCTGCTGGCCAATTTTACCACTAAAGACAGAGGAACCTTTGCGATTAAAGTCGCCCTCTAATCCATGTCCGACCGCTTCATGTAATAGTACTGCTGGCCAACCAGCACCTAATACGACTGGCATACTACCGGCTGGTGCCGGCATTGCAAACAAATTGGTTAATGCTAAATGTACCGCATTACGTGTATAAGTTTCGTATAACGACTCACCGGTCAATGGATTTTTTTCAGTAAATGTTTGGTATTTAAAACGACCGCCACCGCCACAACTACCGCTTTCTCGCTGGTTATCATGCTCAACAAGAACGGTCACCGATAAACGAACTAACGGTCTAATATCCGTGGCTAAAGTACCATCTGTTGCCGCAATTAAGACCTCTTCGTAATCACCAGTTAAACTAGCTCGCACATCCTTAACGCGAGAATCTAATGAACGGGCTAAAGTATCTACTGCATGCAATAAAGTAATTTTATCCTGCTGTGCGTAAAGTGATAAAGGGTTGATCGCCGGATATATAGATGAATATTGCACCGCATTAAGGGGCGGCGCAATACAGATGCCATCGGCATCAGAAATGCTTCTTGCGGCAACAGCACACTCAATCAACCGATTTAAATCAAGTTGACCACTATAAGCAAATCCGGTTTTCTCTTCCAGAATAGCTCGAATACCAACGCCCTGCTCATTATGATAGGCAGCATTTTTGATCATGCCATCTTCTAGTGACCAGAATTCATTATAGGTTGACTGGAAATAGATATCGCCGTAATCAATACGGCGTTGATATATCGTATCAAGTAAATTACCCAAATCCTCAGTACGTATATTATTAGCAGCTAATAAGTGTTCAGATACTTTCGCAAACGTCATATATGCTCTTTTGTTAAATAGTAATCATACTGATGACTACATTAAAACCACATCAAATTGTTCCTGAATATAAAGCGGCTCAACTTTTACCACAACCCGTTTACCAACAAAGACTTCAACTTCAGCTAACGCATGAGACTCATGTGTGGATAGGGTATTTGCAACAGCGGTTGACGCATAAACTAAAAAGTATTCCGAATGATGCGCTTTGTGGACGCGAACAATTTCACGCAAAATTTCAAAACAGACCGTTTCAACAGATTTAACCCGGCCTCGACCTTTACAACTAGGACACTCTTCACACAAGATATGCTCAAGACTCTCTCTTGTTCGTTTGCGTGTCATCTCGACTAAACCAAGTGTCGAAAAGTGGTTAATCGTCGTTTTTGCTCTATCTTTTTGTAACGCCTCATTTAATGACTGTAATACGCGTTCTCGATGCAATTCTTCTTGCATATCGATAAAGTCAATAATAATAATGCCGCCTAAATTTCGCAGACGTAGCTGCCTTGCAATTGCAATCGTTGCTTCAATATTCGTGTTAAAGATCGTCTCTTCTAAGTTACGATGTCCAACAAACGCACCGGTATTGATATCAATGGTTGTCATCGCTTCTGTTTGATCAATAATTAAATAGCCGCCTGATTTTAATTTTACTTTTCGCTCAAGCGCACGCTGCACCTCATTTTCAGTATCATACAGATCAAAAATAGGCAGACTACCCCGATAAAGTTCTAACTTATTGGCGACTTCAGGCATAAATTCAGCAATAAATTCGTTAAGC
This sequence comes from Orbaceae bacterium lpD01, assembly GCA_036251705.1. Classification (NCBI taxonomy): domain Bacteria; kingdom Pseudomonadati; phylum Pseudomonadota; class Gammaproteobacteria; order Orbales; family Orbaceae; genus Utexia; species Utexia brackfieldae. The sequence continues at coordinate 100,918 of CP133959.1, forward strand.
AAATCATAGGTTAAGCGAGAATCAACTAATATACGATCAATCGGCGCACCAACAAAATCGCGCAGCACTCGTTGTGCTAAAGCCAGTTCACCATAAATTAGACATTTACTACCAGGTCGGGCAACACGTTCCTGAATTTTACGCCATAATCGTTTTAATAAGATGGCATCTTGCTCTAGTTCTTGTGAATTAGCACATTCAGCTGCGGTTCGGACAATAAAGCCACCCAGCTCATCACAATAGCTATCAACAATAGATTTCAGACGCTCACGCTCCTGCTCACTATCAATCCGTTGTGAAGTCCCAACATGAGAAGCGCCCGGCATAAAAACAAGATAGCGAGATGGTAAAGTAATATCGGTTGTGAGTCTTGCGCCTTTTGTGCCAATGGGATCTTTAACAACTTGCACCATGATATCTTGGCCTTGACGAACCAACTCAGAAATATCTTTAACCTGAAACTGCTTCTGTTCAGCATCCGCCACACATTCCGTATGTGGCATGATATCCGAGGCATGCAAAAACGCAGCTTTATCTAATCCAATATCGACAAAAGCTGCTTGCATCCCTGGCAAAATTCGAATAATTTTACCTTTATAAATATTACCCACAATACCACGTTTAGATTCGCGATCGACGTGTATCTCTTTTAATATACCATCTTCAATATAAGCTACACGAGTTTCCGATGGGGTCACATTCATTAATAGTTCTATTGACATAGTACTCTCTTAACTAATCCAAAAACGTTTTCTGATCATTCTCATAAATAAAAAGTTTAACGGCCACAATACACCATTCACAATGCAAGAAACCAGTGATATCGGCGAAATCATAATCGAATGATTAATCAGAATTTCAATAATAAAAAGACAGAATTCATAACAAATCGATAATAAAATAATCACAATTAACTGCTGCCATAACGCTAAATTTCGAATCAACTGAAAATTAAATAGCGATAAGTAAGCCACAACCGAGAACGCAAAAGTGTGTATGCCTAATACTGAGCCAGATAAAAGATCAAGAATAAGACCGATAATAAAGGCCGTACCAATACCAAAACGGTGTGGCAAAGCAATATGCCAATAGACTAAGATTAATAACAACCAATTAGGCTCAATACCATAAATAGAGGAGGTCCATGGCATGAGTTGTAATAATATGCCAATTAATAGTAACAGCCAAACAAGCCATCGATTATGGGCCGGTCGATTATTCATTTGTCTTTATCTCTGTGGTGGTATCAGCGTGCGCGTCATGTTGGACTTGCATCTGGTTATCCGATGAAGGTAATCGGTCTTTAGTCCAAAGTAATAAAAGGTAACGTAAACGTTTTAAATCTGCTGTAGGTGTTGCCTGAACAACTAAGTTAGCGCTATGGGGGTCGACATTAACAGAAGCAACCTTCGCAACAGGATATCCCTCAGGAAAACGGCCATCTAAACCAGAAGAGACTAACTCATCGCCAACTTTGATATCGACATTATTGGGAAGAAAATCTAAGATTAAATTATTACTACAACCATTCCCCACAGCAACCATTGACATATCATTACGCAATATTTTAACTGGAATGGCGTGTTGATAGTCACAAATTAAAATCGCTCTACTAGTAGTTTCGGAAGTTGAAAAAACCTGTCCAACAATACCTTGTTCATCCAGTACCGGCTGTCCCGTATAAACACCATTTTTATCACCTTTGTTTAACACAATTTGATAAGAATAGGGATTGCTGTTAGCGAGTAGAACTTGCGCAACCATCTTGTACTCATCACGACGCAGCGGTGAAACGAGTAATTTACGTAATTCATCATTTTCACGTTTAAGTTGCTCAAGAAGCTGTAAATCGCTGTTTTTGGTTCGCAGCGTATTACGTAAGGTGATATTCTCATCAATCAATGATACCCGCGTCTTAGACATTTCACGCATAGCATCAAATGCGGCCAGTGGACTATTTGACACATAGTACAAAGGACTCACAGCCGTATCGAGATAATAACGAACATAACGGAAAGAGTGATAGTGAAGATCTAGCACCATCAAGGCAATAGAGATAAATAATGCAAGAAATAGCTGAACACCAGGTGGTGCTCCTTTAGAAAAAAGGAGTTTCATTTTTCAAGCCACCTAATTATATGCAATAATAAACAGTGGCTGAAAAAATGATGGCATGTGCATTCAGACTTTTAATCTTCACTAAACAAATCACCGCCGTGCATATCTATCATTTCGAGTGCTTTACCACCACCACGCGCCACACAGGTTAACGGATCATCAGCAATCACAACATGGATACCGGTTTCAACCGCCAATAATTTATCTAAATTACGTAATAAGGCACCACCACCAGTAAGCACCATGCCATGTTCAGAAATATCAGAGGCCAATTCTGGCGGACATTGCTCTAAAGCAACTTTCACAGCACTCACAATACCACTTAATGGTTCTTGCAATGCTTCCAAAATCTCATTTGAATTTAAAGTGAAGCTTCTTGGTACACCTTCAGCTAAATTGCGACCGCGCACTTCAATCTCTAATACTTCATCACCAGGATAAGCGGAACCAATCGCATGTTTGATACGTTCAGCGGTTGCTTCACCGATTAATGCGCCGTAATTACGACGAACATAGTTAATAATAGCTTCATCAAAACGATCACCACCAATACGCGCAGAGGCTGAATAGACTACACCGTTAAGAGAGATAACAGCTACTTCTGTTGTACCACCACCAATATCGACCACCATTGACCCACTTGGCTCTGAAACCGGTAAATCAGCACCAATAGCTGCTGCCATCGGTTCTTCAATCAGATAAACCTCTCTGGCTCCCGCGCCCAATGCTGATTCACGAATAGCGCGTCGTTCAACCTGCGTTGCCCCAACAGGCACACAGACTAATACGCGTGGACTTGGTCTTAAAAAACTGTGACTATGAACTTGACGAATAAAATACTGTAACATTTTTTCAGTAACGGAAAAATCGGCTATCACACCATCTTTCATTGGACGAATCGCGGCAATATTACCCGGCGTTCGACCTAACATCTGCTTTGCAGCTTGACCCACAGCGGCAACACTTTTAGGCGTTCCAGAACGATCTTGTCTAATCGCAACAACTGAAGGTTCATTTAATACAATTCCCTGACCTTTTACATAAATAAGCGTATTCGCAGTACCCAGGTCGATAGATAAATCGTTTGAGAATAGACCTCGAATTTTTTTTAACATAATGAAATTATTTCCTGAAACTTTAAATGTGTATGATATTTTATTATAAAGGCAATATATAAATATAAGTTGTTAATCTGAATATTGCTATCACTTAATCTAAAAAGATTGCAATATTGTATATCAATTCTCCATATACGCCTAGTTCTAGGCTGAAAAAATTGCAACCAATTTTTCGATGAAAAGGAAGCTTTTTTCTATCCAGATAAAGAGATATTTTTTTTGAAAAAAATCACGAATTAAACATCTAGTCAGTGACAAAATTATTTTATCAGTGTATCCTTGCCGGTTATTTACTAAATATTTATTAAAATAGACCTAATTTAGCGTAACTTACTAGCTAAATTAATCGAATTGAGTTTCTTTCGAGGTGAAAACCAGCATTAATTTCGGTTATCTCTCAAGAAAGAGAAAAAACTAAAAATTTAAGATTTTATTGTCCTTAAACAAAACATACGGTGTTATTCATGGATATTCGTAAGATAAAAAAATTAATAGAGTTAGTCGAGGAATCAGGAATCTCTGAGTTAGAGATTTCAGAAGGTGAAGAGTCAGTACGAATTAGTCGTAATATCAATGTGGTACCCGCACCAACATTCCCTGTACAAACAATTAATGTTGCACAACCAGCTCAAGCAGCGACTTCACTACCAGAAGTAGAAACGGCTGCTAGCTGTGCCATGACCGGTCATGCAGTAAAATCGCCAATGGTTGGATCTTTCTATCGTACACCTAGCCCAGATTCAAAACCTTTTGTTGAAGTTGGTCAGACTGTTGCTGTGGGTGATGTACTTTGCATCGTTGAAGCGATGAAAATGATGAATCAAATCGAATCAGATAAATCGGGTGTCGTGAAAGCAATTTTGGTTGAAAATGGTCAACCAGTTGAATTTGATCAAACACTATTCATCATTGAATAAGTAAACCAACGAGGTTTAACATGCTTGATAAAATTGTTATTGCCAATCGGGGCGAAATTGCTTTACGTATTCTTCGTGCCTGTAAAGAACTTGGCATCAAAACTGTTGCAGTACACTCAGTTGCAGATAAAGATCTGAAACATGTGTTACTTGCTGATGAAACGGTCTGTATTGGTCCGGCTCCATCAGCTAAAAGTTATCTTAATATTCCCGCACTCATCTCTGCTGCAGAAATTACTGGCGCATCAGCGATTCATCCAGGTTACGGATTCCTCTCAGAAAATGCTGATTTTGCTGAACAAGTTGAGCGTTCAGGATTTATTTTCATTGGTCCAAAAGCAGAAACCATTCGTTTAATGGGTGATAAAGTTTCAGCGATTGAAGCCATGAAAAAAGCCGGTGTTCCTTGTGTGCCAGGTTCGGATGGATCATTAGGTAATGATATCAATAAAAACAAAGAGATTGCTTTAAAAATTGGTTATCCGGTTATTATCAAAGCTTCTGGCGGTGGTGGTGGTCGTGGTATGCGTATCGTACGTCAGGAAAAAGATCTCGAGCAAGCGATCAAAACCACAAAATTAGAGGCTAAAACAGCATTCAATAATGATATGGTTTATATGGAGAAATTCCTGGAAAACCCTCGTCATATTGAAATCCAAGTTTTAGCTGATGGCCAAGGTAACGCTATCTATCTGGGTGAACGTGACTGTTCAATGCAGCGCCGTCATCAAAAAGTCGTTGAAGAGGCACCTGCAGTTGGTATTACCGCTAAAATGCGTAAATTCATTGGTGAACGCTGCGCGAACGCTTGTGTGGAAATCGGTTATCGCGGCGCAGGGACATTCGAGTTCTTATTTGAGAATAATGAATTTTATTTCATTGAAATGAATACCCGTATTCAAGTTGAACATCCGGTTACTGAAATGATTACCGGTATCGACTTAATTAAAGAACAAATTCGTATCGCCTCTGGTATGCCTCTCTCGATTAAACAGAGTGATATTCATATTACCGGACATGCAATTGAATGCCGAATTAATGCCGAAGATGCTAAAACATTTATGCCATCGCCAGGTAAAATAACGCGCTTTCATGCGCCTGGTGGTTTTGGTATTCGCTGGGAGTCACATATTTACGCGGGTTATACTGTACCGCCGCATTATGATTCAATGATAGGTAAATTGATTGCCTACGGTGAAAGTCGTGATATTGCTATTGCAAGAATGAAAAATGCCTTAGCTGAATTAGTGATTGATGGTATCAAAACAAATATTGATCTACATATTGAAATCATGAACGATACCAACTTTAATAAAGGTGGCACTAACATTCACTATTTAGAGAAAAAGCTCGGTATTTACGAATAAGATTTTAATTCTGCAAATATCGGCAAAGCCTGAGATAAAAAAACCCATCGCTATTTTATAACGATGGGTTTTTTATCTCATCAAATCCATAATCATTCATCAGAATCTGTCAAATATTCAAAAACACGATTGAGCCGTCTTAAACGGCTAATCGCGTTATTGACTTAAAGTCTAGGCTGATTTTTTATCTTTCTCGAGTGGAAAAATAAAGTTTAAGATTATCGCCGTAAGGCCTCCTGCTGCAATCCCAGACGAAAATAGGGACTTAGTCCATTCCGGCATAAAATTGAAAATTTGTGGCTGCTGAGAAACGCCAAGCCCAATGCCTAAGGATAAAGCAATAATCATCATCGCTCGACGATTCAGCGCTTCACGAGAGACAATGCGAACACCAGAGGCAGCAATCGTACCAAACATCACCAAGGTCGCACCGCCTAAAACAGGCTCTGGAATATGCTGTACAAATCCGCTTACGGCAGGAAATAGTCCCAATAAAATCAACATACCGGCCACAAAATAACCCACATATCGACTTGCTACGCCGGTTAACTGTATCACACCATTATTTTGACCAAAACAAGAGTTAGGAAACGTGTTAAATACAGCCGAAACAAAGGAGTTAAAGCCATTTGCCAAGACACCGCCTTTTAATCGCTTAATATAGATCGGTCCTGCAACTGGCTGTTCGGAAACATCTGAGGTTGCCGTAATATCACCAATAGTTTCAAGTGAAGTAATCAGAAAAACAAGCACTAAGGGTAGCAACAAGCCCCAGTCAATTTTTAGCCCATAATAGAGCGGCTGCGGAATCATAAACCAACCTGAATCGACTGGTGTCGCCTCCGGTAACAGATTGAGCATCCAAGCTAAACCATAACCAATTGCCATGGCGATGACTAATGAAGAGACACGCAAATAAGGGTTTTTCTGTATATTAAGCACAATAATAACGACTAACACCGTACCGGCTAACAAGAGATTCATCGGTTGACCAAATGTACCAGCTTGCATAGCAGAAAAACCGCCCCCCACCGAGGTTAAACCGACCTGAATCAGCGATAAACCAATGATCATCACCACAATACCTGAAACAAGTGGGGTAATAATCCGCTGCGCCAGGTGTAAAATACGCGATAGAATCATTTCAGTGAATGAACCCAGCATTAACGTACCAAACAGCGTCGCCATCATCGTTTGAACATCAAATCCACCATTTTTTAATGTCAGTCCGCCAGCAATCAAAGGGGCAACAAAGTTGAAACTAGTGCCTTGAATAGAGAGCAGTCCAGAACCAATCGGTCCCCAAGTTTTAATCTGCAGCAAAGAGGCGACACCAGAGGCAAACAGGGACATACTGATAATGTGCTGGGTATCCACCTGAGGCAATGCTAATGCCTGGCAAATCAGTAATGCTGGTGTTATCACCGCAACAAACATGGCTAATAGATGTTGTAAAGCAGCAAAAATCGTTTGTGGTAAAGGCGGTCTATCTTCTAAACCATAAATCAATTCAGCGTTGATATGATGAGTCATAATATTCAATAAAAGAGTGGAAAGGTGGCGCGCATTATAGGCAATAACCGATAAAAATTCAAAAGTAATTGGCAAACAACATTTTTTTGAAGCGTGGAGCCAACACCTATACTCCGTTTTTTTTATTAATCAGTCGCTATTCTCTCAGGCCAGCCATATTCAAAGTATATGTAATCATACAATAATATTTTTCACTCAGCAGTGGTAGTAAACTTATGTTTACACTTGATTACGAAAAAATATAATATAAATCAATAAATTAAATAAAAATGATAATGACCATTATTTCATGTAAAAAAAATATTGCATTTCACGATAAAAGTGCATACGATACGGCTAATCACACGGTTTTATTATTCTCTGCATAAAATAAAATTTACTATCAAAAAAAAGAAGATTGAGTTTTCAAGGATATCAAGATGAGTAATACCATATTTTTAGTCGGTGCTCGTGCTGCGGGTAAAACAACAATGGGAAAATTGTTAGCCAATCAGCTCAACTACTCTTTTGTTGATACAGATATTTATTTGCTTGAAACCACACAAAAAACAGTCGCTGAAATTGTTGAAAAAGAGGGCTGGGAAGGCTTTAGAGCAAGAGAAAGTCAGGTGCTCCGTGCAGTAGTAGAACCTAAGCGTGTCATTGCAACAGGCGGTGGTATGGTGCTTGCCGATAGTAATCGTGATTTTATGAAATCACAAGGTACTGTATTTTATCTATCAGCCCCAGCAAGAGTACTTGCCGAGCGCCTTGCTGCAGATCCTAATGTGGCACAGCGCCCTTCGCTAACCGGTCTATCGATTATCGATGAAATGGAAAAAGTATTACTAGATCGACAACCGCTCTATCATGATGCAGCTCACCATATTCTCGATGCGGCAATCAAACAAGACGAGGTCTTACAACAAATGTTACAAGCATTACAAAAATAGTCGCGGCTAAAGTGAGAGACCAAACCAGGGCCAAAGGCCCTTTTTTATTGACTTCTTTTCCCTTTTGCCGACAAAAGACGTAAATATAGCGATCTTAATGTCATTGTCACTAACGCTGAAATGCCCCCAATCAATGTTGCCAGAATACGATCCAACGCTAATTGAGTTTCTGGTACACCAGAAATCGAAAACATTAACACAACAGATAGTGTCATAAATGTGGTTAAAACAGCATATGCATGATTAAACAGCGCGTAACATAGATATAAAGATAAGATAATCTCAATCACGATAATCACATTTGAAGAGGTTGCTATTGATAAAGCGGTGGCCAGTACGATACCTAAAAAGGTCCCCAATAATCGCTGGCTGGTTCTAAGCAACGTATTTTTAAAATCCGGTTTTAAAATCACCAGAACCGTAATTGCAGCCCAATAGTTATAAGGGATATAAAAAATATGGGTCAATCCAAAACAGAGTAATATAGCCAATGCCCCATAGATACTCGCGGCATTAAAGCGAATTTTTTTATCAAAATCATGATGAATTCGTAACATCATACAACGTATATCGTGTAATTTAATCGTATTGCGCTCAAAATTAGTTTTTTGTAGTAGTAGCATAATGCACACAGCTTGAAATAGTCCGCCAAGCAGTATCAGTGAAGCGCGCTGCGTTGCCACTGAAAAACTATCAGCATAATAACCCGCAACAAAAAAGCCAATCGCCCACTGCACAATAATCCACCAAGCGCTTGCGTCCACCAGACCAACTAATGAGCATAAAGCGCCCATCAGCATACCAACAATCACTAAAGCCAAATAATAGTGGCCGAGCACTGAGCCCAAAAATGTCGTTATCGACATCCCGATAATGGCAATAAACATCGGCGCAAAAGGGAGATCAACCAACTTTTTGTTCGCCCCATAGCCAACCGTCACGGCTCCACTTGCTGCAATACTGGTCGGTAAAAGGCCCAAGTAATTAAGTCCAATAATATAGATAAGGATAATCCCCGGTAGACAGTAGAGCGCCATGATCAGATCTGTTTTGGTGCTTTCTTTCAAATGAAAAGACATATATGCTGATGATTTAAATAAGAATAGTAATAGGTATCATACCATAAATCAGATTATCTTCAGAAAAGAACTCATGGGATATTTAAGAATTGAGCTGATAAAAAAAGCAGCCAACGCTGCTTTTTAAATATAGGTAAAAATGTAAACTATCGAGATATCCTACGCGTCAACTCTATAACTCGCAATTTCGCAAGTGCTTTAGAGAGCTCGGCTGAAGCCTGAGCAAAATTGATATCATCCGTTGGATTATTAATGCGCGCCTCGGCCATACGAACAGACTCTTTTGCTCTCGCCTCATCAAGATCTTCACCTCGAATTGCCGTATCAGCAAGAATCGTTACATAAGTTGGCTGCACCTCTAAAATTCCACCAGAAAGATAGATAAACTCTTCATCGCCATTATCTTTAACCAGACCAACCATACCCGGTTTGATCATCGTTAATAGCGGCGTATGACCAGGATAGATACCCAGTTCACCTTCAATACCCGTGACTCTTATTCGCTGAACAGCACCTGAAAACAGGTGAGATTCAGCACTAACAACTTCAAGTTGATAGGAGGTTAGTGCCATAATACTCTCTCCGTTGCGTTATTCAACTAGATTGATTTCGCTTTCTCAATCACTTCGTCAATAGAACCAACCATATAGAAAGCTTGTTCCGGTAAATGATCGTAGTCACCATTCATAATACCGTTAAATCCAGAAATGGTATCTTTCAATGATACATATTTACCTGGACTACCAGTAAAGACTTCTGCCACAAAGAATGGTTGTGATAGGAAACGTTGAATCTTACGCGCACGCGCAACAACTAACTTATCATCTTCAGACAGCTCATCCATACCTAAGATCGCAATAATATCTTTGAGTTCTTGATAACGTTGAAGAATTGATTGAACACCACGCGCACAATCATAATGCTCCTGACCAACCACTAATGGATCTAGCTGACGGCTAGTTGAATCGAGAGGATCAACCGCTGGATAGATCCCTAAAGAGGCAATTTGACGGCTCAAAACAACGGTTGCATCTAAGTGAGCAAACGTCGTTGCTGGCGATGGATCGGTCAAGTCATCCGCAGGAACATAAACTGCCTGAATAGAGGTGATCGAACCTGTTTTAGTTGAAGTAATTCGTTCTTGAAGCACGCCCATCTCTTCAGCCAATGTCGGTTGATAACCTACCGCAGATGGCATACGACCTAACAGCGCTGAAACTTCGGTACCGGCTAAGGTATAACGATAAATATTATCGATGAACAATAATACATCACGACCTTCATCACGGAACTTCTCAGCCATTGTTAATCCTGTTAATGCAACGCGTAAACGGTTTCCTGGTGGCTCATTCATTTGGCCATAAACCAACGATACTTTATCGAGAACGTTCGAGTCTTTCATTTCATGATAGAAGTCATTACCTTCACGCGTACGTTCACCTACACCAGTAAATACTGAATAACCAGAGTGCTCGATCGCAATATTACGGATAAGTTCCATCATGTTAACGGTTTTACCTACACCGGCACCACCAAAGAGACCGACCTTACCCCCTTTGGCAAATGGACAGATCAAATCAATGACTTTGATACCCGTTTCAAGCAATTCAGTTGAACTCGATAAGTCTTCATAATTTGGTGCTTCACGGTGAATGCCCCAACGCTCTTCTTCGCCGATCGGACCTGCGTTATCTACCGGATTGCCTAAGACGTCCATAATACGACCTAGCGTTGCAGTACCCACCGGCACTTCAATCGCGTGTCCGGTATTGGTCACGTTCAGATTGCGTTTTAAGCCATCGGTTGTACCCATTGCGATACAACGCACAACACCACCACCAAGTTGCTGCTGCACTTCTAATACTAATTTGTTGGCACCGGTTTCTACTTCTACAGCATCATATACTTTAGGAACAGAATCCTGAGGGAACTCGACATCGACCACTGCGCCGATAATCTGGATAATTTTTCCAGTAGCCATTTTTTATCCTCTACTATAGTGACCTTAAATGCAGCGTTAAAAACAATGATTTATGTTCAAAACGCCGCCTTAATTTATATTTTTTAACCCGAAACTGCCGAAGCACCCGCGACAATGTCAATAAGCTCATTAGTAATCGCTCCCTGACGCGCTTTATTATAGACAATCTGTAAATCCTTAATCAGATTTGCACCATTGTCGGTTGCCGCTTTCATGGCAACCATACGCGCAGCTTGCTCACTCGCTAAATTTTCAACCACAGCTTGATAAACTTGTGATTCAATATAACGACGCAACATAATATCCAATAATGCTTTTGCATCAGGCTCGTAGATATAATCCCAAGACTTCGTTTTTAGTTCCTCATCCTCTGCCGGAGGTAGTGGTATTAATTGCTGAATTTGCGGCTCTTGAGACATGGTATTGATAAACTTATTGTTCACAATGAAAAGACGATCAATCTTCCCTTGGTCATAAGCTTTCAACATTGTCTTCACAGGACCGATCAAATCAGAGACGGTTGGATGGTCACCCATACCAGTAACTTGCGTTACCACATTACCGCCAATAGAATTGAAGAAAGAGACGCCTCTGGAACCAATTACAGCGAGTTCAGCATCAACATTCTGATCTTTCCAGCGTTTCATATCAGCAATTATAGCTTTAAATAAATTAATATTTAAACCGCCACATAAGCCACGGTCAGTGGAGATAACTAAATAGCCCACTCTCTTCACATCACGCTCTTCAAGATACGGATGCTTAAAATCAAGGTGAGCTAATGCAAGATGTCCGATCACCTGACGAATTGTCTCAGCATACGGACGACTTGCGCTCATTCTATCTTGCGTTTTACGCATTTTAGAAGTCGCGACCATCTCCATTGCTTTGGTGATTTTCTGTGTACTTTGTACACTGGCAATCTTGCTTCGTATCTCTTTAGCATTAGCCATTGCTGCTTACTCCTTAAAATAAGCTGTTCAATGAAAACCAAACTACCATGATTGAGTCGCTTTGAAAGTATCTAAAATCGCTTTCAGCTGATTTTCAATCTGATCGTTATAATCGCCTTTCTCATTGATCTGCTTTAAAAACTCAGCATGTTCACGATGTGCATACTCAATTAACGCAGCTTCAAAAGGGAGTACTTTAGTCAGGTCAATATCTTCTAAATAACCGCGTTCTACTGCGTATAAAACCAAAGATTGATCTGAAACAGACATCGGTAAATATTGTTTCTGTTTTAATAATTCCGTCACTTTCTCACCGTGAGATAGCTGTTTACGCGTTGCTTCATCAAGATCTGATGCAAACTGAGAGAACGCCGCTAATTCACGATATTGTGCTAAAGCTGTACGAATACCACCAGACAATTTTTTCATAATCTTGGTTTGTGCCGCACCACCAACACGAGAAACAGAGATACCTGGGTTTACTGCAGGTCTGATACCTGAGTTAAATAAATTAGACTCAAGGAAAATCTGTCCATCGGTAATCGAGATAACGTTAGTTGGTACGAATGCAGAGACGTCACCGGCTTGCGTTTCAATAATCGGTAATGCCGTTAATGAACCGGTTTTACCTTTTACTTCACCTTTAGTAAAGGCTTCGACATATTCAACATTGACACGTGCAGCACGCTCTAATAAACGAGAATGTAGATAGAACACATCACCCGGATAAGCTTCACGTCCAGGTGGACGACGAAGTAACAGTGAAATTTGACGGTAAGCAACCGCTTGTTTAGAAAGATCATCATAAATGATTAATGCATCTTCACCACGATCACGGAAATATTCGCCCATCGCACAACCCGCATATGGCGCTAAATATTGCAATGCTGCTGATTCGGATGCAGAAGCCACCACCACAATAGTATTTTCTAACGCACTGTGCTCTTCTAATTTACGTACAACGTTAGCAATCGTTGAGGCTTTCTGACCAATCGCCACATAAATACATTTAATCCCTGAATCACGCTGATTAATAATCGCATCAATTGCCAGCGCTGTTTTACCGGTTTGACGGTCACCGATGATAAGCTCACGCTGACCACGGCCGATTGGAATCATTGAGTCAACCGCTTTATACCCCGTTTGCACTGGTTGATCAACCGATTGACGTTCAATAACGCCCGGCGCAACAACCTCAACCGGAGAGAAGCCATCGTTAACGATCGCGCCTTTACCATCAATTGGCGCGCCAAGTGTATTGACAACACGACCCAATAGACCGCGTCCAACAGGGACTTCAAGGACGCGACCCGTACATTTTACTTTTTCGCCTTCAGACAAATCAGCATACGGCCCCATTACAACCGCACCGACAGAGTCACGCTCTAAGTTTAAAGCGATGGCAAAGCGATTTCCTGGTAACGCAATCATTTCGCCTTGCATTACATCCGTTAAGCCATGAATACGTAGAATTCCATCACTGACGGAAATAATTGTACCTTCGTTGTGAGCCTCACTCACAACCTTGAACTGAGCAATACGCTCTTTAATTAGTTCACTTATTTCAGTTGAATTTAGCTGCATTATCAGTCCCCTTAAGACTGTAAGACGTCAGTTAATCGCTCTAAACGCCCCTTGATACTACTATCAATAACCATATCACCCGCACGAACGATAAAACCAGAAATAATCGATTTATCAATTGTACACTTAAGTTTCACTTTTCGTGATAAACGTTGTTCGACTGCTGCGGCTATTTTCTCTTTTTGTGCTTCGGTTAATTCAGTCGCCGATACAACCACAACGTCAGCAATAGCCTCTTTTTGTGCACAAAAACCGACAAACAGCTCAAGTACTTGCGGAAGTATACCTAAACGTCCATTTTCAGCCATAATCTTAATAAAATTTTGACCATACTGATCCAGGACATCGCCACAAACCGAAATGAAAAGTTGAGCGATAGCTTCAGATTTCATGTCAGCGGTCAGTAAATTAGACACGTCTTGATTACGACTCACTTGCGCGGCGAACGTTAACATCTGCTGCCAACGCTCAATATCATTTTGTTCTATAGCAAAATCGAACGCAGCCTTAGCATAGGGCCGTGCAACGGTAACGAATTCAGACATCAGCCCCGTCCTCCCTATAACTCAGCGACTAATTTATCGATAATGTCGCGATTAGCGGCCTCATCAACAGAACGTTCAATAATTCGTTCAGCACCCGCAATTGCTAGTATTGCAACTTTTTGGCGTAACTCTTCAGTCGTACGTTTACGCTCAGCTTCAAGTTCTGCAAGCCCTTGTGAAACGATTTTTTCTCTTTCTCGAATCGCTTCTTGTTTAGCTTCATCAAGAATGGCGGCTTTTCGCTTGTTTGCTTGCTCAACGATAACAGATGCCTCGGCTTTAGCCTCTTGCATTATGTCTGAAGTATTGGCTTTCGCTAACTCCAAATCTTTTTTGGCTGATTCAGCAGAAGCAAGGCTATCGGCAATTTCTTTCTGGCGTTTTTCAATCGCACCGATAATTGGCGGCCAAACAAACTTCATACAGAACCAAACAAACAGAATAAATGCGATCGCTTGGCCGAGGATTGTTGCATTCATATTCATGTGACAATTCCTCTTAAATTAATGTTTATATACCAGTGCAAAATTCTGCATTGACTATAACAATCCACACGAACTAAGCTGCAACAGCAAACGTGATATACAGTGCAATACCCACACAAATCATCGGAATCGCATCAACTAGGCCCATAACGATAAAGAATTGCGTACGTAACATAGGCATTAATTCAGGCTGGCGTGCAGAACCTTCTAAGAATTTACCGCCGAGTAAACCGATACCAATTGCCGCACCGATTGCAGCTAAACCCATCATAATTGCTGCAGCCACATACAACATACTTACATTATCCATCTTATACTCCAATAAATATTGATATTAAAAAACTTAAAGATAATTAATGATCTTCATCCGTTGCTGATGCCATCGATAAATAAACGATAGTTAACACCATAAAAATGAAGGCCTGTAACGTAATAATTAAAATATGGAAAATTGCCCACGGCAATGAAAGCACCCATTGAGACCACCAAGGTAATAAACCCGCGATCAAAATAAAGATTAATTCACCCGCATACATATTTCCAAACAGACGCAAACCTAAAGACAATGGTTTTGCTATTAAAGTCACGAGTTCTAAAACCAAGTTAATTGGAATAAAGATCCAGTGATTAAAAGGATGTAATGTATATTCCTTAATAAAACCGATACCACCTTTAAATTTAAAGGTGTAGATAATAATCAGGAAGAAGACACCAATTGCCATCGACATCGTTACACTTACGTCAGCAGATGGAACGACTCGTAGATGAGACACACCCATTTGTTGTGCAGCATAAGGTAAGAAATCAACAGGAATAAGATCCATTAGATTCATCAGAAATACCCAAACAAAAATCGTCAGCGCTAAAGGTGCAATTAAGCGACTTTTACCACTAAAAATTTCGCGGACATTACTATCAACAAAACTAATCACTAACTCAACAAAACATTGAAGCTTTCCAGGAACACCGCTTGTCGCTTTTTTGGCAACAAAGCCAAAAATACACAAAAACACAATCCCTAATAGGACAGAAAAGAATAATGAGTCGATATTTAACGACCAAAATCCATCACCGACCTGGAGATTCTGTAAATGGTGTTTGATGTACGCTTGGGTTGTTAAACCCTCTGGAGAAGAGACTGACATAATACCTCTTACCCTTAATCAAAAATAAAAAAAACCACTCATACAACGGTATGAGCAATCACTTTAATAATGTGTGTCTATTATTTGTAACCGTTTGCCCGATAATAGTCAATATCAGAATACCAAAATAACACAATAAATCACATTGCCATTAAACCTAATTCTGATAGAGGCCTGATTCTCAAAGTAAAAGATCAATTGTTTTTAATCAAACAGTTAATAAAAAACAGATAATCAAGTTTAACATATAATTAACAAATAAATGACACTTAATATACTAAAAGTAAATCAATCAATAACTACAACTGGTTGCTTTTCACTCACGCTAAATCAAGGTGAAAAATAACCAGTGCTGGATTATCAGTCGATATTTTTTATCACCGCGACGAGTTGTTCAGCAAATGCCTGCACCTCATCGATATTTTCACCTTCAACCATAACCCGAATTAAAGGCTCTGTACCTGATTTACGCAGTAATACCCGGCCTCGCCCGGCTAAGGCTTGTTCAATGTCAGCTGTCACTTGTTTGACTGCTGGATGCTCAAGCGGATCAGCCGTATGATTAAAACGGAGATTAATCAGAGTTTGTGGAAATAATTTCATACCACTGCACAGATCCACCAAAGACATGTTATTTCGAATCATGGCACAGAGGATCTGTAATCCAGCAATAATGCCATCTCCAGTTGTCGTTTTATCTAACAATAATACATGTCCGGAATTTTCAGCGCCTAATTTCCACTCTTTCTCAACAAGCATTTCAAGCACATAGCGATCGCCGACTTTCGCGCGACCGAACGGAATACCTAATTGCTTTAAGGCGACTTCAAGCCCCATATTGCTCATTAAAGTCCCCACCACACCACCTTTAAGCTGTCCTTGTCGTAATGCTTCTCGGGCAATAATATAGATAATTTGGTCACCATCGACTTTATTCCCCAGATGATCGATCATAATAATACGATCTCCATCGCCATCCAGTGCAAAACCAATATCGGCTGACTCGGCAAGTACACGCGCTTTTAAGGCATCCGTTTCTGTTGCTCCACAATCTTTATTGATATTCATACCATCGGGTTCGCAGCCAATTTTAATGACGTTTGCGCCAAGCTCACGTAGTACCTTTGGCGCGATGTGATAAGTTGCCCCATTCGCGCAATCAACGACAATCTTCAAACCAGCAAGACTCAAGTCATGATCAAAGGTCCCTTTACAAAACTCAATATAGCGTCCTGCAGCATCCGTAATACGACTAGCGCGACCTAATTTATCAGATGTCACACATTCCAGCGATTTGTCTAATTCTGCTTCAATCGCCAGTTCAATCTCATCAGGTAATTTCTTTCCTTCAGTTGAGAAAAATTTAATCCCGTTATCATAAAACGGATTGTGTGATGCAGAGATCACAATGCCAGCATCAGCGCGGAAAGTTCGCGTCAAATAAGCAATTGCCGGCGTCGGCATAGGACCTGTAAATGCAGCAGCTACGCCAGCTGAGGCCAGTCCAGCCTCTAGAGCAGATTCGAGCATGTAACCTGAAATTCGGGTATCTTTACCTATCAGCACGCGACCAACGCCCTCTTTCGCCAGAACACGACCTGCCGCCCACCCTAGCTTAAGGACAAAATCAGGGGTAATAGGATAATCACCAACACGTCCCCGAATCCCATCAGTCCCAAAATATTTTTGTTTGGACATTTATACATGCTCCTTATTGTTATAACCGACTTAACTTACTGATTGATTCACTAAAATATAGTGGTATTCTACTTTAATCACACGATATTATTCCAATCAAAATAAATAACATCATAAAAAATCGAAATAAGCTTATTTTTATTACGCCTAATATTACTATAATTATTGAAAAATATCCTTGTCGTTATTCAATCTACATCCTCTCATGCGGTCATATATTCAGATAGACAATCATGTTAGCAAGTATTCACCTATCAGATTAGATTATGCTTAAATATCGATGATTGATTAGTCTCTTTCAGCTAAAGTTGCCTGTACAATACGAAGCGCATCAAAGGTCTCTTTAACATCATGTACACGAAGGATCTGTGCACCTTGCATGGCCGCAATCACCGCACAAGAGACACTGCCTATCAGTCTTTCAGCTGGCGGCACATTTAAAATCTGGCCAATCATAGATTTACGTGACATGCCCACTAACAGAGGTAAGCCAAAGTGATGAAAATCACCCAGTTTAGCGAGCAGACGGTAGTTATGCTGTAAATTCTTACCAAAACCAAATCCAGGATCTAAGATAATTTTCTCTCTGGCGATCCCAGCAGCGATGCAGCGTTCAATCTGAGTTTCAAAGAAATGATCAACCTCAGTGAAGACGTCTTGTTGATAGATTGGTGCTTGCTGCATAGTAGTAGGTTCTCCCTGCATATGCATCAAACAAACAGGCAACTGAGTTTTTATCGCCGCTTCTAGCGCACCGGGTAGTGCCAATGCTCTCACATCATTAATTAAATGTGCACCGGCTTTTGCTGCTTCGGTGATGACTTCAGGTTTAGAGGTATCAACAGAAATCCAGACCTCAAAATATTGGGCTATTTTTTCAACTACAGGAATAACCCGAGATAACTCTTCGTCAACCGAGACCTCTGCTGCACCTGGCCGGGTCGATTCACCACCGATATCAATAAACGTCGCACCGGCCTGTAGCATGGTATCGACGTGGCGAAGTGCGGCATCTAACTGGCGATAGTGACCGCCATCAGAAAACGAGTCAGGTGTGACATTCAGTATCCCCATAATCTGCGGATAGGTCAAATCTATCACGGTGTCATTAAATCGAATATCCATACTACAAAACCCATTATTATGTAAACCAATATAGAAAAAGATCGTGCTATCATATTAGCGGCTTCACTACCGCAATGCACTGAAATAATTTATCACGCTATATGAAAAACGCGCCCTAAGGCGCGTTTTACTTTTAATTAACTTTGTTGGTTATCGTCTGGTGCAACATCACCACTATCGTCGGTTTTCACATTACTCCCAGAAACCGGTTGCTCATTAACCGCTTTTTCATCTTTATCAGTCCAGCCAGCAGGTGGCTGAACCGGTCGACGAGCCATTAAATCTGCCACTTGTGTTGCATCAATCGTTTCATACTTCATTAATGCATCTTTCATTGCGTGTAAGATATCAATATTATCAGATAAGGTCGTTTTCGCACGTTCATAGTTACGTGTAATAATTGCTCTGACTTCCTCATCAACGATTCTGGCAGTTTCATCAGAAATATCGCGAGTTTTACCCAAACCACTCTCTTCTGACTCATAAAACAGCGGGCCTAACCGTTCAGAGAATCCCCACTGCGTTACCATTGCACGCGCATACTGAGTGGCCACTTTAATATCACTTGAAGCGCCCGTTGAGATATTCTCTTCACCGTAAATTAATCCTTCGGCAATTCGTCCACCATAAATGGTTGCAATATCACCCTCGAGTTTGAGTTTACTCTCACTAACACGATCACCTTCAGGTAAAAAGAAGGTCACACCCAATGCACGGCCACGTGGAATAATAGTGACTTTATGAATAGGATCATGTTCAGGCATTAAACAACCGATAATGGCATGCCCAGCTTCATGATAAGCCGTCGAAATCAACTGCTCAGGTGTCATAGTCAATGAGCGACGTTCTGTTCCCATATTGATTTTGTCTTTTGCTTCCTCAAAATCATTCATCGAAACAACACGTTTATTTCTTCTGGCGGCAAATAGTGCAGCCTCATTCACTAAATTAGCTAAATCAGCACCAGAATAGCCTGGCGTACCGCGGGCTAATACATTGATATTCACATCTGACGCTAGAGGCACTTTACGAATATGTACGGCTAAAATTTGTTCACGACCTTTCATATCAGGTAAACTCACATTCACCTGACGGTCAAATCGACCTGGACGCAATAAAGCCGGATCAAGCACATCAACACGGTTCGTTGCTGCGATAATAATAATACCGCTATTAGGTTCAAAGCCATCCATTTCAACCAACATCTGGTTTAATGTCTGTTCGCGTTCATCATGACCACCAGCAAAACCGGCACCACGTTTACGTCCTACCGCATCGATCTCATCAATAAAAATAATACAAGGTGCATGTTTACGTGCTTGTTCAAACATATCTCTTACACGAGAAGCACCAACACCGACAAACATTTCGACAAAGTCAGAACCAGAAATAGTAAAGAAAGGTACATGAGCTTCACCGGCAATTGCTTTTGCAAGCAAGGTTTTACCAGTGCCTGGAGGACCGACCATCAAAATACCTTTCGGAATCCGCCCACCCAATTTCTGGTATTTACTTGGATCGCGTAAGAAATCAACGACCTCAACAACCTCTTGTTTCGCTTCATCATTACCAGCTACATCAGCAAAGGAGACTTTGATCTGATCAGGCGTCAGCATTTTAGCTTTACTTTTGCCCACCGCCATCGGTCCGCCTTTACCACCGCCTTGCATTTGGCGCATGATAAAAAGCCAAAAACCAATCAACAATAAAATAGGGAACCAGGAAATAAGAATAGTACTGAATAATCCAGGTTTATCATCTGGTGAACCATACACAGGCACGCGATTAGCCACTAAGTCATTGACTAACTGATCATCAATATAGGGAATATAGGTTGTATAATTATCATCGCTCTTGGTTTTAGCAACAATCTCTCGACCATTAATACGTACTTCTTTGAGCTTACCATTGGTAATATCAGAATTAAACGTAGTATAGTCTACTTGAGGACCTGTAGCTGACATTGAACCAAAATGATTAAACACAGCAATCAGTAGAACCGCAATTACGCCCCAAATAAGCAAATTTTTTACCATGTCGTTCAAAACATTAA
The DNA here is from genome assembly GCA_036251705.1 of Orbaceae bacterium lpD01. Taxonomy (NCBI): domain Bacteria; kingdom Pseudomonadati; phylum Pseudomonadota; class Gammaproteobacteria; order Orbales; family Orbaceae; genus Utexia; species Utexia brackfieldae. The sequence goes on from CP133959.1 coordinate 121,551, forward strand.
ACCTCTTAAAGAAAATATAACTACGACTTAATTCAAAACCGGATAATCATACTATAGATTTGTAACTGTGGCTACTTTAGCCCCATAGCAACAATGTAAACCTCACGCGACCTTGCACGGGAGGCTTCTGGTTTTCTAATTTTAACGATTTTAAACATATCACGAACTGTTTTCAGATACGCTTCAAAACCCACGCCCTGGAACACTTTTACAATAAAATTACCGTTAGGCGCCAAGACATCACGACACATATCCAAAGCAAGCTCGACTAAATACATGGCTCTGGGAATATCAACGGCCGGCTGACCACTCATATTAGGTGCCATATCAGACATGACGACTTGAACTTTACCCTCGCCGACACGCGCCATTAAAGCCGCCAATACCGCTTCATCGCGAAAGTCACCTTGCAGAAAATCGACACCGACAATCGGATCCATCGGTAATAGATCACAAGCGATAATCCGACCTTTCTGACCAATCACCGACGCAACATATTGTGACCAACCACCTGGCGCAGCACCTAAATCAACTACGGTAATGCCGGGTTTAAATAATTTATCCGATTGCTGAATCTCTTCAAGCTTAAACCAAGCTCTCGACCGTAAACCTTTTTTTTGTGCTTGTTGAACAAATTTATCTTTAAAATGTTCATCAAGCCAGCGACTAGAGCTCGCTGTACGCTTTTTTTTACTCATTTGTTTTCCAAAAAAAATCTGAACGGCACATTTCTTGATTGCCGTTTTAGTATATATGGCGTTAGAATAGCAGAATTACAACCCCTAATTAATAGTAATTTTATGAATTTAACAAATAAACAGAAACAGCATTTAAAAAGTTTGGCCCATCCCCTCAAACCGATCGTGATGATTGGTAGCAATGGGTTAACCGAAGGCGTCATCGCTGAAATTGAGCTAGCTTTAAACCACCATGAACTGATCAAAGTTAAAGTCTCGACAGAAGAGCGTGAGACTAAACAGTTAATCGCTTCAGCTATCGTGCGAGAAACGCAAGCGATTGAGGTGCAAATGATCGGTTCTATACTGGTGCTTTATCGTCAAACTACAGATAAAAAAATCTCACTGCCAAAATAGCAAAAAGGCATTCATTAATGCCTTTCAAATATTCAGATGTCGATGTATTAGCCTCTTAAATCAAGAGGCTTTCTTTATACTGCCTTAAATATACTCAACTTTAATAATATCAAACTCAACTTCGCCACCAGGTGTTGAAATCCGTACAGAATCATCCATCTCTTTACCAATCAAGCCTCGGGCTATCGGGGAGTTAACTGAGATCAGATTTTGTTTAAAGTCAGCTTCATCATCACCAACAATACGATAGGTGATCTCTTCATCGGTATCTACATTTATGACTGTCACTGTGGTACCAAATATCACTCGGCCATTATTTGCCATTTTGGTGATATCAATCACCTGCACATTAGCCAGTTTACCTTCAATTTCTTGAATACGACCTTCACAAAAACCTTGCTGCTCACGTGCAGCATGATATTCTGCATTCTCTTTCAAATCGCCATGAGCGCGGGCCTCCGCTATTGCAGCGATAATTTTTGGACGCTGGACTGTTTTCAACATTTCCAGCTCTTCACGCAATAACTCAACACCTCTAACTGTCATTGGGATCTGTTTCATTATTTTTGCTCTCTCCATCAAAAATTGGAATCACTTAATTTAACAAATAAACATATGACCACCTTTCCCAAGAAAGGAAGCTAATCATATTGGAACCATAAATAAATTTCGCTAAAACGCAAGTACTTAGCTTTTCAAATGAAATGTGCTATGCTTGCAGCTCACAAGCAGCAAATATTTTTATATAATTTACCGAATAAATAATAATAAGCAACAACAAAATAACGAATATGCTAATACGCCAACTTAAGCTCACTCTGATTCTACTAGTTACCCTCATTTGGTTTATTTTTATAATACCTTATTTTGTGGTGCAGACTGATTTTGGCGCTAACTTGGTATCCCGTTACCTATCTCAGCAAAGTCGCTATTCATTTAACATCGGCCATATCTCTCACTCACTGGCTTCACCAACTGAAATCACACTCAGCGATGTCTCGATTATCGATAAAACAACTGGCGTAATAACACTAAAAACTGAAAAAATGACTCTGGGAATAACGCCTGATACGCTGTGGCACAATGCTATTTTAGATTATCTGGTCATACAAAACGGTCAGATCAATCTGACTGAAAAACAGGCTATACCGGATTTACCGATACAACGTTTACAACTTAATAATATGTCTGGACAATTTGCCTATAACGATACAATGGTCGAGATAACGCATTTATCCGGTGGTTTAAAATCGGCGACCAAAGCCGCCTTAACCGATCCCCAACAAGCTGTTGAATTTGAATTTACTGCAGAAAAAGTAAAGATTGCCGATATTGATATTCAATCGTTTATTATCAGCGGGCTCAACAAAGATGATACGTTATTTTATAATAACTTAGGCGGTTCTGTTCAAGATGGCTTTTTTATTAGTAAAGGAAAAAGACGTCTCAATCAACCATGGCAAATTGATGAATTACAGATAAATCACCTTCATTTTCAAGAAGATATTAGCGTTGAACAACTGGCTAGCAAACTGAAAATGCAGATACCTTTTACGATAAATCATTTTAGTCTAACCGATAGTAGTGTGGCGCTGGCTGATTTCAACATTGAAAACGCCAATATAGAACTGAATAATGTCAGCTATGATCAGCAGTTTATCTGGCAAGATACCGAGCTTAAGCTTAATGCAACCAGCCTTATCTGGCACAATGAACTGTTTTTCGATCCGATGTTACAGATACAGCTCAACCCAAATCAGATCAGTATTCAAAAAGCGATGACTAAATGGCGTGAGGGTTTTATCTCTTTTGCGGGTAACTGGCACAATAACCAACTCACACTTACTCAATTATCACTGTTGGGCCTTAACACTGGCTTACCTGAAGACTGGCTTAATGATGTTATCACACGCAAATTACCCGATTATCTTAGCAATATCAACATTAAGCATCTTTCATTGGCGCCCAGTATTATTGTCGATACACAGGCCGTATTCCCGTCGCAATTTACCTATCTTGAGGCTGAAGGTCATGATCTAGTGATAGCACAGAGCCAACGATTAGATTTGTGGCAGGGAGATTTGACGATCAAGGCTAATCACGCCACCATTAATACCGTTACATTGCGCTACTTAGATATTGCTATCAAGGCGGATACCGAAAATAATCAGCGCCAGTTAAAGATGTCCTTAAATGCGCTCACCGACAGTGGAATGATTGATGCAGCCTTAACCGCCACTCCTGAAAATCAACAAATAACCAATCTAACAATACAGGGTGATGGCGTTGATCCGCAGCTTTTAAAGTTATGGCATGTCATTGAAAATCCCAATGAGCAGCACAATTTTACGCTCTCACTTAGCGGTCGTTACGCGCCTTTAAACCTTCATGGCCAGTTAACCAATAAAGCACTTAATCAACTCACCGATTATCCGGTCAAAGATAATCTTATCCTGTTAAACTAGCGATTTAACCATCTCGTCACCACCAGCCGATTAATCAAACATAAAGCAATATCACAAATAAAAATAGTTGTTAATTTTTCGGTTGTCATGATGACGGAAAATAAGCTAAAGTCATTTTAAAAATAGATGGAGGCAGGAAATGGAACTCAACAATCAGATTATGTATCAAGCATTTCTGGCAAAAGATAGTCAATTTGAAGGGCTATTTTTTGCCGGTATCAAAACAACTGGCATCTTTTGTCGACCGACTTGTCATGCCAGAAAACCCAAACCGGAAAACATTGAATATTTTCCAACATATCAAGCAGCGATCGAACAAGGTTATCGCCCTTGTAAACTCTGTAAACCACACTATTTACCGGATCAAACACCCGATGACATCATCCAGTTGCTAGAGGTGCTGGACAAACATCCTGATCAAAAAATTAAAGACAGCGATTTACAGATAATGGGACTTGAACCCAGTACTATTCGACGCTGGTTTATAAAGCATCACGGCATGACATTTCATACTTATCAGCGCACTATCCGGGTAAACTCTGCATTTAATAAAATTCAAGCTGGAGAGAGTATTCTCAATAGTGCTTATGAAAATGGCTTTGAATCACTTAGCGGTTTTAGTACTTCATTTAAGACTATCTTTGGCACCTCACCGTCACAGGTTAAAACGGATCAACGCATTTTACTCCATCGCATAGAAACACCGATTGGCGCAATGTTCACTGCCGCAACTGAAAAAGGGATCTGTTTACTCGAATTTCTCGATCAAAAACAGTTAGAAAGTGAACTGAAAACGATCAGCCTACAATTTAAAGCCGTTATTGTGCCGGGTGAAAATAGCCATATTATGCAGCTAAAACAAGAGTTAGCTGAATATTTCCAAGGCCATCGAATTCATTTTGATGTTGCACTGGATACCGCAGGCACCCCATTCCAACAGTTAGTTTGGCAAACATTACAGCAAATACCTTATGGCGAGACCTGTAGTTATCAGCAAGAAGCCAATCAGATGGATAAACCCACCGCGGTAAGGGCTGTCGCCAATGCCAATGGTAAAAATCGTATCAGTATCGTTATCCCTTGTCATCGCGTTATTGGCACTGATGGAACATTAACCGGTTATGCCGGCGGGGTCTGGCGAAAGCGTTGGCTGCTCGCATTAGAACAACAATATAAACCATAACACACGCAATCTTCGCTAAGATCAAATATCACTATTTGATCTTATTTGCCTATTTTGAGATCTGATTTCTGCAGGAAAAGCTGCTATAATTAAGGCTGTTTTTTAAATCTACTTTTAACCCAATATCTTTTACCCTAAATATGACTGAACCTAAATTTATACACTTACATGTGCACAGTGATTACTCGATGATCGATGGTGTCGCTAAAACCGATGTTTTAGTGAAACATGCCGCCAGTTTACAGATGCCGGCGATGGCGATTACCGATTTCACCAATTTATGTGGGTTAGTCAAATTTTATGGTTCATCTCTAGCTAAAGGGATTAAACCGATTATTGGTGCTGATCTGCGGATTTGTAGCCCCGACTTCGGTGATGAGCACTATTTATTGACAGTGTTAGCCGCCAATAATACTGGTTATCATAATTTAACTTTGCTGATATCTCAAGCTTACCAGAGAGGTTATGCCGGCGATGGGCCGATTGTTGATCTCGACTGGCTTATTACCTATCGTGAAGGCTTAATTATCTTAGCCGGCCGTCAAAGTGATATCGGTTTAGCCATCATTCGCAACAATCCGACCATCCTCGACAATAGTTTAGCATTCTATCAAACCCATTTTGCTGATCATTTCTATTTTGAACTGGTCAGGACAGGGCGACCTAACGAAGATCTCTATATCAAGCAAGCTGTCAACCTTGCTGAGCAGCATCAGTTACCTGTCGTCGCGACCAATGATGTCTGTTTTTTGCAGAGTAGCGATTTTGAAGCACACGAAATTCGGGTAGCCATCCATGATGGCAATACCCTCGATGATCCGAAAAGACCTCGTAACTATTCAGCTGAACAATATTTTCGTTCAGAAGCAGAAATGTGTGAACTATTCTCCGATATTCCGGAAGCCTTAGAAAACAGTATCGAGATTGCCAAAAGATGTAATGTTACCATTCGTCTGGGTGAATACTTTCTTCCACAATTTCCGACCGGCAATATGTCAACTGAAGAGTATTTAGTCCATCAGTCCCGTAAAGGATTAGAAGACAGACTGGTCATGCTTTTTCCGGATCCAGAGGTCAGAGCCAATAAACGCGCACCTTATGATGAACGTCTAGAAATAGAGTTGACGGTTATCAATCAGATGGGTTTCCCTGGTTACTTTTTAATCGTGATGGAGTTTATCCAATGGTCAAAAGATAATAATGTCCCGGTTGGACCAGGCCGTGGCTCCGGTGCCGGTTCATTAGTTGCTTATGCTTTAAGTATTACCGATCTCGATCCGCTCGAATTTGACTTACTATTTGAACGTTTTCTTAATCCAGAACGTGTTTCAATGCCTGACTTTGACGTTGACTTCTGTATGGAAAAACGCGATCAAGTTATCGATCATGTCGCCGATATGTATGGTCGAGATGCCGTTTCACAGATCATTACCTTTGGTACTATGGCGGCAAAAGCGGTTATCCGAGATGTCGGACGGGTACTGGGACACCCTTATGGGTTTGTTGATCGGATTTCCAAGTTGATCCCACTTGATCCAGGTATGACACTGGCCAAAGCATTTGAAGCTGAACCTCAGTTACAGATACTCTATGACAGTAATGAAGAAGTGAAAGCCTTAATCGATCTGGCCAGACAGCTAGAAGGTGTGACCCGTAATGCCGGCAAACATGCTGGTGGCGTCGTTATCTCACCAACTAAGATTACCGATTTTGCGCCAATTTACTGTGATGCCGAAGGACATAATCCGGTGACGCAATTTGATAAAAATGATGTTGAATACGCCGGTTTAGTCAAATTTGACTTTCTGGGATTAAGAACTCTCACCATCATCGATTGGGCATTAAAAATGATTAATGCCAGACGCGAAAAAGAGCATCAAGCCCCTATCGATATTGCTACGATTCCTTTAAACGATGAAACCTCATTCGAGTTATTACTTAAAGCTGAAACAACTGCCGTTTTCCAGTTAGAGTCGCGCGGCATGAAAGATTTAATTCGGCGCTTAAAGCCCGACTGCTTTGAAGATATGATCGCCTTAGTTGCGCTTTTCCGGCCAGGACCTTTGCAATCTGGGATGGTCGATAACTTTATCGATAGAAAACATGGCCGAGAAGAGGTTTCCTACCCAGATAAACAGTATCAACATGAGTCACTCAAATCGATACTCGAACCCACTTATGGCATCATTTTATATCAAGAACAGGTGATGCAAATCGCCCAAACCCTATCTGGTTATACGTTAGGGGGCGCTGACTTATTACGCCGCGCCATGGGTAAAAAGAAACCTGAAGAGATGGCCAAGCAGCGTTCAGTATTTAAAGAAGGGGCTGAGAGTCAGGGCGTTGATGGTGAACTTTCAATGAAGATCTTTGATCTGGTAGAGAAATTTGCCGGTTATGGTTTTAATAAATCACACTCTGCCGCTTATGCGCTCGTCTCTTATCAGACACTCTGGCTAAAAGCCCATTACCCCGCTGAATTTATGGCGGCGGTAATGACTGCCGATATGGATAATACCGATAAGATCGTCGGACTGGTCGATGAATGTCTACGGATGGGACTTAAAATTAATCCACCCGATATTAATAGTGGCCTCTATCATTTTCATGTTAACGAACGTGGTGAAATCGTTTACGGTATTGGTGCCATTAAAGGTGTAGGTGAAGGACCAATTGAGGCGATCGTTGAGGCTCGAAATGAAGGCGGCTACTTCAAAGATATCTTTGAACTCTGTGCGCGCACCGATATGAAAAAGATCAATCGCCGGGTATTAGAAAAACTAACCATGTCAGGTGCTTTCGATCGTTTAGGTCCACACCGTGCAGCAATCTTAAATACCATTAATGATGCTATGCAAGCCGCTGATCAGCATGCGAAAGCCGAAGAGATTGGTCAAACAGATATGTTTGGTGTACTCGCCGCACAGCCAGAACAAGTTGAACACGCTTATGCCAATGTGCCACAATTACCAGAACAAGTGTTATTAGAAGGTGAGCGAGAAGCGCTTGGTCTGTATCTTTCCGGTCATCCCATTACACAATATTTGAAAGAACTTGATCGCTATACCACGGGTGCACGCTTAAGTGAAGTGACACCGACGGATTGGGGAAAAATGGCTACCGTTGCCGGTTTAGTCATTAGTGCCCGTATACGACTGACGAAACGCGGTTCACGTATTGGTCTTTGCACCATCGATGATCGCTCTGGTCGACTTGATTTAATCCTGTTTGGTGAAACACTCGAAAAATATGAGCATTTGTTAGTTCAGGATAAAATTTTAATTGCGACAGGGCAGATCAGTGTCGATGACTTTAATGGCGGTTTCCGCATGTCGGTACGGGAACTGATGGAACTCAGCGAAGCGCGTGAAAAATATGTGCGTGGTCTGGCCATTTCGATTGAAGATAATCAAATTGATCGACCATTTTTACAACGGTTACAGCAATTATTTGAACCGCATAAAAATGGCAGTGTCCCCGTACATCTCTACTATCAGCGCAGTGATGCGCGTACTCGGCTCCGCTTTGGTACGCAATGGCGCGTGATCCCTAATGATAACCTCATTATCGATTTAAAAACACTATTAGGTAATGAACAAGTTGAGTTAGAGTTCGATTAGTACATGACGATTGAAAATAAAGTGACCTATTTTTATCGGGCTGGATTAAATAATCAGATCATAGGATAACGGGCTCTCAGCGAGCTCTGTTGTACTTAACTACAAAATATGATTTAATTTGTGGCGATCAATAACCATTACGTAGTAAAATCTACCGAATAAACTAAAAAACCTAATTCGCCAAGCTGTCGAATAAACGATGGCAAAAGCAATAATAGAGTATATATATGAATAATTTTCTTGATTTTGAAAAACCTATCGCAGAGCTTGAAGCAAAAATTGGTGCTCTACGTGATGTAGATTCACAAAACGTTCAGCTCGATGTGAATCTCGATGAAGAAATCAAACAACTGAATAAAAAAAGCGAAGAATTAACGAAGAAAATCTTTTCTAACTTAACCGCATGGCAAGTTGCCCAGTTGGCACGTCATCCAAATCGTCCTTATACGCTTGATTATATTCGCGAGGTATTTACTGATTTTGATGAGCTGGCAGGTGATCGTGCGTTTGCCGATGATAAGGCGATTGTTGGCGGTATTGCACGCATTAATGATCGTCCAGTTATGGTCATTGGTCATCAAAAAGGTCGCGAAACTAAAGAGAAAGTGCGTCGTAATTTTGGTATGCCGGCACCAGAAGGTTACCGGAAAGCACTGCGCTTAATGGAAATGGCCGAACGTTTCCATTTACCCATTATTACCTTTGTTGATACACCAGGTGCCTATCCCGGTATTGGTGCGGAAGAACGTGGCCAAGCAGAAGCGATTGCTCGCAATTTACGTGAAATGTCTCGCCTTAAAGTGCCGACTATTTGTACGGTCATTGGTGAAGGTGGTTCAGGTGGTGCTTTAGCCATCAGCGTGGGTGATAAAGTTAATATGTTACAATACAGTACTTATTCAGTGATCTCGCCAGAGGGCTGTGCCTCTATTTTATGGAAAAGTGCAGATAAAGCCTCAGTAGCCGCAGAAGCGATGAATATGACTGCGGACCGATTGAAGAAGCTAGGCCTTATTGATTCCATCGTGCCAGAACCACTAGGCGGTGCTCATCGTAACATTAAGAAAGTGGCTCAATCGCTCAAAAAACAGCTGCTATCAGATTTAGATGAGTTAACTGATCTCGATACCGAATCACTGCTTGAACGTCGTTATCAACGTTTAATGAATTATGGATATGTTCGATAAGCACTGCGAACAGAACGAAAACCGGCTTTAATGCCGGTTTTTTTATCATTACAATCACCAAGTATCTCTAACCTTATGATGATAAAAATTTCTGCTCTTTTTCCCTTACCATTATTCTCATCAGATTCTAATAATTAAAGTTCGCTGAGGATTAATTATCATCGATTTAACCCACCTTAAATGAAGCCTCAAGATACAATGAGCGTCTGAGTTGAGTAAATACCACGCTTGCAATATTCGCTCAATTCAACAAATAATCGAAAAAACATCATGTTATGATCTCTGCTAGGCTTTATGTTTGACGCGAGCTATAATGAGCGCTGCATTTTTACAGTTGGACAATTTATGAGCAATAATCGATTAGCACCGGAAACCGAACTCTTCTCCTATAAACCTTACTGGGCGGAATGTTTCGGTACTGCACCTTTTTTACCCATGTCTCGCGAAGAGATGGATAATTTAGGCTGGGATAGCTGTGACATCATCTTAGTCAATGGTGACGCTTACGTTGATCACCCAAGCTTTGGCACCGGTATTGTCGGTCGTTTTCTCGAAGCCCAAGGATTTCGCGTCGGTATTATTGCTCAACCAGATTGGCGTAACAAAGATGACTTTATGAAGTTAGGTAAGCCTAATCTCTTTTTTGGGGTTAGCGCCGGCAATATGGATTCAATGATTAATCGGTACACAGCCGATCGCCGTTTACGGCACGATGACGCTTATACACCAGATAATGAAGGCGGTAAAAGACCTGACCGAGCAACCTTGGTTTACTCTCAACGCTGTAAAGAGGCCTATAAAGATGTGCCCGTCGTACTGGGAGGTATCGAGGCCAGTTTAAGACGCATTGCCCATTATGATTACTGGTCAGACAATATTCGTCGCTCAGCCATCATTGATGCAAAAGCTGATATGCTCATTTACGGTAACGGTGAAAGACCACTGGTTGAGCTCGCCCACAGAATGGCCAACGGTGAAGATATTCACCATATAACCGATATCCGCAATACCGCCATCATTGTCAAACAGGCTCTACCTGGCTGGTCCGGTGTGGATTCAAGACTAATTGATAAACCGAGTAAAATTGATCCGATTATCAATCCTTATGGCGACTGTCATCAAGACAATGTGCCGGACCATACTCAAACGACGAAAATTACCATTCAACCGCCGAAACCTAAACCCTGGGAAAAACAGTACGTTCTGCTCCCATCCTATGAGCAGGTGAAACAAGATAAGGTGCTTTATGCCCATGCTTCACGTATTTTGCATCATGAAACCAATCCAGGATGTGCGCGCGCCTTACTACAGCAGCACGGTGATCAATATGTTTGGATCAATCCGCCCGCGATTCCACTTACCACCCAAGAGATGGATAGTGTTTTTGCGCTCCCTTTTCAGCGTGTCCCTCATCCAGCTTATGCCGGTAAACGCATCCCAGCTTATGAGATGATTCGTTTTTCAGTCAATATTATGCGTGGCTGTTATGGCGGCTGCTCTTTTTGTTCCATTACTGAGCACGAAGGTCGTATTATTCAAAGTCGTTCACAAGAATCAATTATCAACGAAATTGAAGAAATCCGCGACAAAGTACCCGGATTTACCGGTATAATCTCCGATCTTGGTGGACCCACTGCTAATATGTATATGCTACGCTGTAAAGATCCGAAAGCAGAAAAGACCTGCCGACGCGCATCGTGTCTCTATCCGGATGTTTGTGTCAATATGGACACTAATCATGAGCCGACGATTCAGTTATATCAACAAGCAAGGCGCCTACAAGGGATCAAAAAAATATTGATCGCTTCAGGCGTGCGCTATGATTTAGCCGTGCATGATCCTCGCTATATTAAAGAGCTGGCAACACACCATGTTGGTGGATACTTAAAAATTGCCCCAGAACACACTGAATCAGGCCCATTATCGAAGATGATGAAACCGGGTATGAGTACTTATTATCGCTTCAAGGAGCTGTTTGACCTCTACTCAAAACAAGCCAATAAAGAGCAGTATCTGATTCCCTATTTTATTTCGGCTCATCCAGGTACAACCGATATGGATATGATTAATTTAGCCTTGTGGCTAAAGAAAAATCGTTTTCGGTTAGATCAAGTGCAAAATTTCTATCCATCCCCCCTAGCCAATGCAACGACCATGTATTATTCGGGTAAAAATCCGCTCAATAAAGTAGGCTTCGACAGTGAAAATGTCTATATCGCCAAAGGCGATAAGCAGCGCCGGCTGCAGAAAGCGATTTTACGCTATCATGATCCAGAAAACTGGCCAGTTATCCGTCAAGTATTAACCGAAATGGGATTAACTGATTTAATTGGCAGCAAAAAAACTTGTCTGGTGCCAGCTGAATCATTTAAAGAGAAACAGCAGTCACGCCGAATGAGCCAAAACACGCGTCCCGCGCTGACTAAACATACAACACTCACACCGACTAAATCGGTAAACTATAAAAAAAGAGCAAAATAACCTATAATCTGGGGTATTTATTTTTTACCAAAATGGTATCATGCAGCAAGCTAAGGTTTTAAGATAAAAAATTGATTATGAGCAAAACAACCGGTTTTAACAGAATTATTAACGCCACCAAATACTCGTATTTGGGACTTAAAGCAGCCTTCAAACATGAAGCCGCCTTCAGACAAGAAATCGTGGCGCTGATTGCATCATGTATTATCGTGATGCTGATTGATTTTACGATCTATGAACGTATTATTCTTGTCGGTTCAGTGGGCTTTGTGATGATTATCGAACTCATCAACAGCGCTATAGAAGCGGTCGTCGATCGCATCAGTGAAGAGCAACATGAACTGTCTGGTCGTGCCAAGGACTTGGGTTCAGCCGCCGTATTTTTGTCAATTCTATTAGTCATCACGCTGTGGATTTATATCTTTGCCTGTCATTTTTTCCCAGGATAATATTGATATTTCATCATTTTTAGCTAAATAGGACGTTATCGTCCTATTTTTTTGCCCTTTTTTCAAATACTGCTCAGCCCTGTTAACAACAGGGATTAAAAACTATCAATCGAGCAAAATATCGGCAGAGTAAAGCGAAATCAAGCAAGCTTATCAGCTGAGTTTGCTTATCTCTTTTGGGCGGGTAAAATCCAATTCAGTTTAACGCAAAAACCATGTGCCGGCTGAACTTTATTCGCGAAGCTGACCGACAAATCATGCAACACGGCAATCTGTTTGACAATCGATAAACCCAGCCCGCTGCCATCAACTTTCTGTCCTGGTGGTCGGTAGAATCGTTCGCCAAGCCGCTGTATATAATCAGGCGATACACCTAAGCCATTATCTTCGACCACTAAACCATCACGATTTAATGTAATCGTAATTTGGCTGTGTGCAGGGATATAGCGAATCGCATTATTAATAATATTACGCATTAGCACACCCAACAGTAATCGATTACCCAGAATAGCAGGATTCGCATGACGTTCAAACCGAATCACAATATGCTTCTTGTCTGCTAATAATTGTAAATCTTCAATGACCTGTTCAATCAATTCAGCCCAGACAATGCTGGCAACATCGTCACTTAATAACAAAAAATCGAGTCGAGATAAGATTAAAAGCTGATCGACTAAGTGGGTCGTGCGATCAATACCTTTCAATAAATTATCTAACGCATGCTGCCTTGCCTTCGGATCATCATCAGATAATTGTGCAACCTCTGTCTGTACTTTTAAGGCAGCTAGCGGCGTACGTAGCTCATGGGCGGCATCAGAGGTGAATTGACGCTCATGCTGAATCATCTGAGTAATACGCGAAAATAACATATTCAGCGCGACGATAATCGGCTGCACCTCTTTCGGGGTATTTTTCAAATTAATCGGCGTATCTTCATCAGGCAATCTGGTGGAAATCTGCTTAGTTAACTGTTTCAATGACGCAAACTCTCGGCCGATGACTAAAATTAGAATACCGATAAGAATGACAAAGGTGATGAGCCAAGGCTTCATCTGTTCAAGCATCAACTCTTCTAATAACTCTTGCTGATATTTTAGTTCTTGCCCTACCGCAATAATAGAGTGGCGATCCAGACTGATTAACCAGACGATCCGCCATTTATCGTTTTCAGTAATAGCGAAGGGTCTGCCATTTTTAAAAATGGCTGGATTATAACGAAATTTTTCGCCATTTTCGCCATCATTGAGCAGCATCTCACCACGTCGGTTAAAGATAGCAAATGCCAGGGCATCATCATCATATTCCAGTTGCTTGATGATAGGCAGCTTGACATCCGGCAGCTCCGGGGTTAAATAAGGCCCCATTGGCCTAGCCAAACCGCGATTATTCATCACAGACAAACGTTTGGCAAAAAGCAGCTGCTGACTATCAAAGATCTCTCGCAATGAAGACTTCAACTCAAAGTACGTTAAACTCGAGGCAATACACCAGGCAACAAACAGTGCCGCACTGACGAGTAAGGTAATTCGGGCTCTTAAACTCAGTTTCTTCACTCAACTTTTCCTAACATATAACCACTACCATAAACGGTTTTGATAAACTGATTGCCCAATTTTTTACGTAAGTTGTGAATATACACCTCAACGGTATTACTACTCACATCGTCAGACCAGCTATAGAGTTTCTCTTGAATAAATTCGCGACTCAAAACACGATTTTCATTGAGCATAAATAGCTCTAACAATCGGGTCTCTTTGGTTGTGAGTATCACGCGTTCCCCTGCTTTAGTCACTTCATGGGAATGTGGATTCAAGGTCACATTATGATAGTGCAGTTCAGGCGTCACTTGTTGATGATTACGACGAATTAAAGCTTGTAATCTTGCGGCTAATTCACTGAGTGCAAACGGTTTACAGACGTAGTCATCAGCCCCAGATTGTAATCCGGTTACGCGCTCAGAAATCGCATCTCGTGCGGTCAGAATCAATACTGGGGTCATTAGTCCTGCTTTACGCCAGTCATTGAGAATAGCTAAACCATCTTTATTGGGCAATGAGAGATCTAACACTACCGCATCATAAGGTGCTAATGACAGGGCATTTTGTCCTTGATTACCGTCAGTAAACCAATCTAATGAAAAACCAAATTTCTTTAATCCCGCACAGATGCCATCACCAATTAAGGTATCATCTTCGATCAGTAGTATTCGCATATTAAGGCTCCCTGCATAGCTTGATAACTTGACTATAATGGCATTTATTTAAACAAGAAAAGATTAAGTAATTATTAATCTCATGAGCGATGCCCTAAAATAGCGCTTTTTATTCAGCATAACGAATCGGTAATACCTCGGTAAACAACGCATAGAAATCGACTTTTTCAGTCAAGTCGGTTTATCAGTTATCTACTCATGACTCAATATCCAGTCGTTTTGATTCCCAGCGACGTGAATACCACCGCGCGGCATTAATCAAACCTCGAATCCATTCATCGCAAGCAAAACCGATCCAGATACCCAGCAGTCCCATCCCCATTTTGATACCTAAAAAATAACCTACCGGTATCGCAAGACCCCACATAAAAATCAGTGCGGTATAAAAAGGAAATCTGGCATCACCCGTCGCACGTAGGGCGTTAACCATAATAATATTTAAGGTTCGACCCGGCTCGAGGAAAATGGATAATAGAAAGATCGGCAGTAAGATATTTAACACTTCCGGGTCAGTGGTAAAAGAGGTAAGTAATGGTTTACGCATTAAATAGAAACCAATCACCACCAAACCAGTCACAATTATGCTGATACCTAAACTATGGAAAGTTCGTTTATAGGCTTCATCAAAACGTTTGGCACCAACCAGATGACCAACGATAATCTCATTACCAATCCCTAATGCGATAGAAAAAAGCATCATAAAATAGGATAGTTGAAAATAGATTGAATGTGCAGCAAGTGATAACTGTCCCATAAGACCAATAAATGCGGTCATCACTAACGTTTGACCTGACCAGGATAGATTCTCTCCCGCCGAAGGTAGACCTATCTTAAAGATTTTTTTCAATAAGGTTTTTTGCCAATGGAAAAATAGCGACATTTCTAGCTTAATTCGTAACCCAAAAATCACTAAACATGATAATAAAATAATCCCCACAACTCGGCCTACCACCGTCGACCAGGCAACCCCGACCAGTCCCATCTGAGGCAGACCAAACAGACCATATAAGACCATAATATTGCCTAAGACCGTGACGATATTCATGATTAATGAAACATACATCGCCGCTTGCGAACGACCAAATACCCGTAAGCAGGAAGCCAAAATAATGGTTATCGCTTCAAACACTAAGCAAATACCTAGAATGTGAAAATAGTCATAACTTAATGGGAGAATTTCCGGCGGCGTATTCATCAAAATTAACGCACGGTAACCAAATAACGAGATAAACAGAAAACAAAACAGACCTAAAAGAAAATTAAATGCCACAGCAAGATGAATCACTCGACGCGCTTGTTCACGCTGACCAGCGCCGAGATATTGCGCGATAACCACACTACAGCCGATGCTAATAAAATTAAAAATAGGAATAAAAATATCAAAAAACTGATTGCCGACGGTGGTCGCTGCCACCATTGACATTGATACATGACTGATCATATAGGTATTGATCATTAATGTTGCCATGTGCAAAAAGATATCAATAAAAATTGGCCAACTTAATGAAAATAGTGACCGTTCAATCACTGAATCATGACTATGCATAACTTTCCCTGAAAATTTTTTAAATATGTTTGACGTTAATACAATCAATCCCCGTAATAGATAACACTATCAAGGGGATCAATCGGGGTGCTTGTCGATGGAAATAGCAAAATAAATCATGAGCCTTTAGGATGGCTCTAGTTCACGCTCGCTATGTCTAAAGCACTTTAATGATGGACTCACACAATAATGACATATTGTCCAGTGTCATACCGGCAACATTAATACGACCTGAATTAACAATATAAATACCAAAGTCGTTTCTGAGCATGGAGACTTGCTGCAGATTTAAGCCACTAAATGAGAACATCCCATTTTGCTGAGTAATAAAACTAAAATCTTGCTGTGCGCCTTTATCTTGCAGCGTTTTCACAAATAACTGACGCATACGATGGATACGTTGTCGCATATGGGTTAACTCACTCACCCACTCCTCTTTCAACTCTTCATCATTCAGGATATGGGCAACCACTATACCGCCATGAGCTGGTGGGTTGGAATAGTTTGCCCGAATGATGGTTTTTACCTGACTAAAAGCGCGTTCGGCAGTATCGGCGTCTTTGGCAACCAAACTAAATGCACCGACACGTTCATTATACAAACCGAAGTTTTTCGAGTATGAACTCGCCACAAGCACTTCCGGTAACTGGTTGGTAAAAATACGTAGGCCTTGCACATCCTCGTCGAGACCTTGACCAAAACCTTGATAAGCCAAATCAAATATCGGTAACCAACCTTGTTTCAAGGCCAATTCAGCCAGCGTTTGCCACTGTTCGGCCGTCGGGTCGATACCTGTTGGGTTATGACAACATCCGTGAAAGAGTACCGCATCCCCCGCTGGCACACTTTTCAAACAATCAATCATCGCCTCAAAATTAAGGTGATGTTTATCTGACGCATAGTAGGGATATTCACGCACTTCCAGACCTGAAGCCTGAAAAACACTGCGATGATTTGGCCAGGTAGGATCACTCACCCATATCCGTTTGACTTTAGTGCGACGCGCTAAAAAATCACCGGCAATACGCAATGCACCGGTTCCGCCAGGCGTCTGGGCAGTCTTGACCCGAAGTTCTGCCATCAACATACTATCAGCACCAAATAATAATGCTTGTGTTGCTTGTGCAAATGAAGGTAAGCCATCAATACTTAAATAAGTTTTGGTTTTCTCATGCTGTAACAAAAACTCTTCCGCTTTTTTAACACTATTTAAAATCGGCGTTAATCCAGTTTCATCTTTATAAACGCCAATACCTAAATTAATTTTATTGGTTCGTTCATCTGCCTTAAATAAATCAGCTAAACCTAAAATGGGGTCGGCAGGAGCGGCAGTTAAATCTTCAAACATAGATCACCTATTTATATTAAAAGTCACAAGAAGAATCCGAGGAGACATTACGCTATTATACGCCGAATACTTTTGAGGGTAAAATATCTCATTGAGTTTATATGATAATGCTATAAAAACCAAATCAATACGTCATGATTCTGCCTATTTATCCAGCGCCTTACTATCCGCTAAAACATCCGGTATTAACGCAGCTAAAAACTGATTCAGGCTCGAGGCTAAGATTTTCTGTTCACCAGAAATGAGATCTTCATAAACAACCGCACCACTCACATTATTCACTGATATTAGCGCATCATTATTCGTGACACTGGCGATAAACAACGTCGGCTGACGTTTTAACTTCTTTTGCATTTGCAAATGGGCAATTTGATTTTTTTCTAATCGCTGAAAATCTGCTTCGTTCCAAACTTGAATTAAACATACCGGCATATCATCGAATGTGGCTCGCATATCCGCGGCAAATTGTGAACCAAATAGCTGATGAATTTCGGGACGAATCACGATGCCAATTAGCGATTCAGCTATATATAAAGTTAAAGCGGGTTCAATCGGTACCGGTTGCCAGTAAACTGTCATATCGATAGTTTTAACAATACAAGGCGAGGGTATCGCATGGTACTGCGTCGAGATGGGACCATGCTCAAATGTGGTTTGCCATAATTGTGTATAACGCTGGGTAAATTGCTGCAAAGCTTGAACGGTATTATTATTCATTATCAGTGCCGATTTATCTTGTAAATTTGTTGGTTAATTTGCATGATATAATAACCAACAATTTGCTATTCGACTATAAAAAGGAGTGTATCTTGATTACTCAGGTTAATCCATTAGGATCAATGGAAATGTTGTCGCAGATAGAAGTGAATATGTTAAAACAATCTGCAAATAGTGAGTTATATCAACTTTTTCGTAACTGTTCACTGGCAACGCTCAATGCAGGCAGTAAAACAGATGATACCAAGGCATTATTGGAAAAGAACAAAAATTTTGATATCAATGTGGTCACACGTGAACGCGGCGTCAAGCTTGAACTGATCAATCCACCGGAAACCGCCTTTGTCGATGGTAAATTAATTACCGCTATTCAAGCCAATCTCTTTGCCGTATTGCGTGATATTCTGTTTGTTAATATACAAATTGCTGCGATGACCGGAATTAAAAATATTCATCCGGAAGGTTCCAGCAATATTACCAATCTGGTTTTCTCTATTCTCCGCAATGCGAATGCATTACATGTTGGTGAAGAACCCAATTTAATTGTTTGTTGGGGTGGCCACTCAATTAATGATACCGAATATTACTATGCCAGACAGGTTGGTACTCAGCTAGGTCTACGTAAACTGAACATTTGTACCGGTTGTGGTCCAGGTGTGATGGAAGCGCCGATGAAAGGTGCCGCGGTAGGTCATGCGCAGCAACGTTATAAAGAGAGCCGTTTCATCGGTATGACAGAGCCGTCTATTATCGCCGCAGAGCCACCCAATGCACTCGTCAATGAATTGATTATCATGCCAGATATCGAGAAACGACTTGAAGGGTTTGTCCGTATGGCGCATGGCATTATTATCTTCCCGGGTGGACCAGGCACAGCTGAAGAGTTGCTTTATATACTCGGTATTATGCTGAATCCTGAAAATAGAAAACAAGTGTTGCCACTGGTGCTCACTGGCCCCAAAGAGAGCCGTGAATACTTTAACGCACTGGATAACTTTATACGTAACACTTTGGGCGAACAGGCCTGTGATCTATATCAAATCATTATTGATGATCCGCAAGAAGTTGCCCGCGTGGTTGCCAAAGGCGTCAATACGGTAAAAGCCTGTCGTTTGGCCACCAGCGATTCCTATGGCTTTAACTGGCTATTAAAAATCAATCCAGCGTTACAACATCCTTTTAATCCGACTCATCAAAATATGGCTAGCCTCGACTTACATAAAGAGCAGCCCGTTGAATCACTGGCTGCAGCGCTACGTCAGGCATTCTCCGGCATTGTTGCGGGTAACGTCAAAGAAGCGGGTATGAGGGCAATTGAAAAACATGGCCGTTATAAATTAAAGGGCGATCCGAATATCATGAAACAGTTAGATGATTTATTACGAAGCTTTGTTGAACAAGATCGGATGAAATTACCGGGCGGCACGGCATATCAGCCTTGTTATGAGATTCATTACTGATTTTCGATTATTTTTCAAACAGGTCAGTGGGCAATTAATAATATGGCTCACCCCTTTTTAGTGCACTATTTAAACGATTTTAATGGTCTGAATTGGATAAGTAATAGCCTGAATCAATCTGATCGATAGCTTGAGAATCGTTTTTAGCACGCTTATACTGAACAAAATATCCACATCAATTTATGGATGATTATTATTCTAAAATAAAGGAGCAACGTCATGGCTTATACCCTTCCGGCATTACCTTATGCATACGATTCTTTAGAGCCTTACATGGATGTTGAAACAATGCATATCCATCATGATAAGCATCATCAAACCTATGTTAATAATGCCAACGCCGCGGTTGAAGGACTGCCAGCTGAACTACAAGCATTATCCGCTGAAGAACTATTAATGAATTTAGATAAAGTACCCGCAGAAAAATTGACTGCAGTAAAAAATAATGTTGGTGGTCATGTTAACCACAATTTTTTCTGGACGCTCTTAAAAGTCGGTACAGAATTAAAAGGTTCATTGAAAGCCGCAATCGAAAAAGATTTCGGTTCAGTGAATGTATTTAAAGAAGAATTTGCTAAAGCCGCAGCAGGACGTTTTGGTTCGGGCTGGGCATGGCTTATTAGTAAAAATGGTAAGTTATCTATCGTCTCCACCGCCAATCAAGATTCACCTATTATGGGAGAAAAATTTGCCGGTGTTGCCGGTAAACCACTCTTAACGATTGATGTTTGGGAACACGCTTATTATTTAAAATATCAAAATCGTCGCCCAGAGTTTATCACTAACTTCTGGAACATCGTTAACTGGGATAAAGTTGCCGAACTCTTTGAAGCAGCAAAATAATCTTGCATTAAAGAGATGATTTAATCTTTAAAAGACACGTTAAATTCAATCATTAACGTGTCTTTTTTATGTTGAGACTATTTTGTTAGAGCCGCTGTTTTACCTCAAATTGATTATCCAAGCCTAAGTAGTCGATAAGTACATCAATCTTTGAATAAGCTGGAATCAGACTATTTTCAATCAATTGCCTCGCCTTTCAAATTCGAGTAAGCTGAATATCAGCACTCTCATCATCACCTAGGTGATACAAATACAGTCGATCCTAGTCATGCGCAGAGAGGCTATTTTAATCTGCCGAAATTGACTAATATTCATAACCATGCCTATAATAATTTACACTTAATTTTCATAATTAACGTTTAGATTAAGATTGCTTTACATTAAGTGATTTTATTCTCCATTTCAGATTAACAATTATAATTATTATAAAGATAAGGGTTTATTATGTTTTCGCTAAAAACAAGATGTCTGGCTGAAACCTTCGGGACTTTTTGGCTAGTTTTGGGTGGATGTGGTAGTGCAGTTTTCGCAGCACCACATATTGGTATTCTTGGTGTTGCACTGGCATTTGGATTAACGGTTTTAACTATGGCCTATGCAATTGGTCATATTTCAGGCTGTCATCTTAATCCCGCAGTGACGATTGGTCTATTTGTCGGAAGACGTTTTCCAGCCAAAGAAGTGGTACCTTATATTATTGCCCAGCTCATTGGTGCAATTATTGCTGCTGCGGTCATTTATTTAATTGCTTCGGGTAAAGCAGGTTTTTCATTAGCGGATGGTTTCGCCGCTAATGGTGTTGGTGAGCATTCACCAGATAAATACTCAATGCTGTCAGGTTTTGTTTCTGAAGTCGTGATGACATTTGCATTTTTAATGATCATTATGGGTTCAACACACGGTAAAGCGCCAGTGGGCTTTGCACCTATCGCGATTGGTTTAGGCTTAACCCTGATCCATTTAATTAGCATTCCTATCACGAATACTTCAGTCAATCCTGCCCGTGCAACAAGCCAAGCACTATTTGTACAAGGCTGGGCACTTGATCAATTATGGATTTTCTGGGTCGCACCGATTATTGGTGCGGTATTAGCGGGTCTTATTTATCCGTTATTATGTAAGAATAAAGCGTAATTAATAGCTAATTATTTCAAGTTATCCTCAAGTATATAAAAAGGACGCTGATAGCGTCCTTTTTTATCTTACTCTGGTTGTTTGATCTGTTTAATCAGCTGCCAGTTTAATAATTTTGTCCACGCTTGCCACTTCTCCAGCGTTTGTTGTTGCACTGGCGTGATACTATCTGTGACTTTAACTCTTAAGCCATGCTCATCTTGCCATGACATAAACGTATTATTATTTAAATCGTAGGCACCTTGATCATCAATCACCACGTTCGGATTATAACCCACATTACACCATAATGAGGTCATTTGCTCAGCGACTAAATTACAGCCTGTTTGATAATAAGGCGTATCAGATAACGCTAATCCATACAGGGTTGGAAAGATATCTTTGTGGCTACCAATCCGATTTTTATCATAAACTGTATGGTATTGATAAGCAGTGGGTACATAAAGATAAAAAGGCACCGAATGGCTGAGTACTATCTCCTCAGGATTTGGATAGCCTATACCTCGCAAATTATGATCGCCTGTAGCCGCAACCAACGTGTGTTGACCTAGGGGCTGCGACTTAATCCAACTCATAAAATTACCGAGCTGGTCATTACTATATCGGAAAGTATTAAACATGCGCCGCACCTCATCTTCTGAGTCCATATTTTTTAATCTTACCAGCTCAGCAGGCGTAAAGGTATAACCAAAAACAGGATGATTTTTCGGTGGATGATAAGGCGGATGATTAGTAATTGACATCATCATGATCATCACATGCTCACCCGCCTTGTCGGCCTGTGCTAAACGTTTTTCAGCATATTTGAACATATACTCATCAGGTACACCCCAAGTGCCCACTTCCGCCTCGGGAAACTCGTGTAATAAGGTATTTTGCTCAATAAACTCGTCTACACCTAATTGAGGTAAAAACTGATTTAAATTACGCCATGCACCATTTCCAGCTGTAATATAGATAATCTTATAGCCTTTTGCTTTAAACGGTTTAAACATATTACTGATAAACAGCGCATCTTGTGCCGAAGATTGACTAATCTTATCGACAGGGCTACGGACAAAAAAGCGATTAAGCGAATCAATGGTTCCATCACCTTCAGAGACAAAACGTGAAAATAGCCAATCTTGTTGCCAGTGTTGACGTAGTGATCCCAGTAAATCACGATCTGGATTATCAAACTCAAACAGATGACTCCCCATACTTTCCATCACCGCAAGAACAACATGCGGAGGCTTAACTTCAGCCACGGGATTATCGGCTGTTTTACTCATAAAAATATTGACTGAATCCGGTTTGTTTTCACCAAAAAAGGTCTTTATCGCTTGCTGGCTTTGTGCGACAGGGATGAGGGTAAATTGATTATCCATCTGATAACCAGAATAAGCCCACTGCATCGCCATCAATCCATTCGGTACAAACATGTTGAGAACCGGATAACGTGAAATTTGTGCATCAGACTCTCTTAAAGG
This sequence comes from Orbaceae bacterium lpD01, assembly GCA_036251705.1. Taxonomy (NCBI): domain Bacteria; kingdom Pseudomonadati; phylum Pseudomonadota; class Gammaproteobacteria; order Orbales; family Orbaceae; genus Utexia; species Utexia brackfieldae. The sequence continues at coordinate 144,759 of CP133959.1, forward strand.
AAAAGTGCCTAATCCACCACGGCAACCAACAAAAATCAAGCCCAAAACCACCAGCGCCGCTATCAAACCAAGCCAAGTGGGTTGCTGACGATGAGGAAGTTTGAGAACAAACCGACACCACCAACGTGTTATTTTAGCAAACAGATAAGCACAAAGCATGAAGCCAATCAGCCCCCAAATAACCGGATAATCAGACCAGATAGTCTTAATAATCGCCGTGGTATCATCGTCAATCAGTCCAAAAATAAATACATCGATATGACGATCATAAGTGATGTAATAAAAGATATTCACCACCGTAAAAATCGTGATAATCATCAGCATAATGACGATTAAGACAGGAAGTAACTGCTGCCAACAGCGCGTTAACTTCCTTGAAAATAACGTGAATAAGGTCAAGACAAGTAATGAACCCAATGCGATACTGGTAGTACGAATATCAAAACGTAATCCTGTCAATAACAGGTCAATGATATCCCCTTTATACTGGGTCATTTTTTCGCTATTTACGTAAGAAAAAAGTAAAAATAGTCGTCCTGCTGACTGAATAATCACAGCCAATAGCCATGGCATAAACAGCATGGCGACAGCTTGTTTAAATCGAATAAACCACATAATTAACCCTTTTTGATCTTAATGATATTGGGATTTTTCCTATACAGATCTATATTCTGTTGTATAAATCCGTTAAAATACGCTGTTATTGTAAATAAAATTTGATAAATTGCACGATTATTAGTATTCGCAAGGCGTAACTTAAAGCGGGTAAATCATACCACTGCAAATGTTCATTTATTCAACAATTCAGTTTGTTACTTGTCTGATAGCAAGTAAAATGATTGTAGTGCAAAGTAAAGGGTAATCAAAATTAATATGTTTGAAATTAATCCAGTGAAAAATAAAATTACCGAACTGACAGAGCGAACTGCGGTTATTCGGAGGTATCTTTGACTATGATGGCAAGCGAGAGCGGCTCGAAGAAGTTAACGGTGAATTAGAACAACCCGATGTCTGGTCTCAGCCAGAAAAAGCACAAGCACTCGGTAAAGAACGCGTCGAGCTTGAAGCGATCATTTCGACAATCAATAACCTGTTACAAGGCCTTGATGATGTTGAAGGTTTACTGGAACTGGCCATCGAGGCCGAAGATCAAGATACTTTTAATGAAACAAATAACGAGTTACAGCAGTTAGAAGAAAAATTAGCCAAACTAGAATTTCGACGTATGTTCTCAGGCAATTATGATAGTGCTGATTGCTATTTAGACATACAAGCCGGATCAGGCGGTACTGAAGCGCAAGATTGGGCTGAAATGCTGCTAAGAATGTATCTTCGCTGGGCAGAAGCCAAAGGCTTTAAAACAGAGATTATTGAAGTCTCCGATGGCGATGTTGCTGGGATTAAGTCTGTCACGGTTAAAATCATTGGCGAATATGCGTTTGGCTGGCTAAGAACCGAAACCGGTGTGCATCGATTGGTACGCAAAAGCCCATTTGACTCAGGCAATCGTCGACATACCTCGTTTAGTTCCGCCTTTGTCTATCCGGAAGTAGACGATGATATTGATATCGAGATTAATCCAGCTGATTTACGCATCGATGTTTATCGTGCTTCTGGTGCTGGCGGTCAGCATGTGAATAAAACCGAATCTGCGGTTCGTATCACCCATATACCAACAGGGGTTGTGACACAGTGTCAAAATAATCGCTCTCAGCATAGCAATAAAGATCAAGCGATGAAACAGCTAAAAGCGAAATTATACGAACTGGAAATGCAGAAAAAAAATGCCGATAAGCAGCAGATGGAAGAGAACAAATCCGATATCGGCTGGGGAAGTCAAATTCGCTCATATGTACTAGATGACTCCCGCATTAAAGATTTACGTACAGGTGTCGAAACTCGCAATACGCAAGCCGTACTGGATGGTAGTTTAGACCAGTTCATTGTAGAAAGTTTAAAAGCAGGATTATAAACAGGTAATAAGGTAAAACCATGTCAACAGAAACTCAAGATCAAACCCAAAACAGCTTAGAAGAGTTAAATAATGAATTAAAAGCTCGTCGTGAAAAGCTGGCTCAGATCCGTGAACAAGGCATTGCATTTCCTAACGATTTTCGTCGTGATGCTATCTCAAACCAGCTTCACGCGAAATATGGTCATAAGACCAATGAAGAATTAGTGGAAAATAAGATCACTGTTGCTGTTGCTGGCCGTATGATGATGCGTCGTATCATGGGAAAAGCCTCATTTGTTTCACTGCAAGATGTCGGCGGGACGATTCAACTCTACGTGACCCGTGATGAATTACCTGAAGGTTTTTATAACGAACAATTTAAAAAATGGGACCTTGGCGATATCATTGCCGCTAAAGGTTATCTGTTTAAAACCAAAACTGGCGAACTGTCACTACATTGTGAAGAAGTACGTCTATTAACTAAAGCACTGCGCCCATTACCGGATAAATTCCATGGTCTGTCTGATCAGGAAACGCGTTATCGGCAGCGTTATCTTGATTTAATCACCAATGAAACGTCACGCAATACGTTTATTGCCCGTTCGACGATTGTCGCTGAAATTCGTCAATTTATGACGGAATTAAGCTTCATGGAAGTGGAAACACCGATGATGCAAGTGATTCCTGGCGGCGCCTCAGCCAAACCGTTTGTGACACATCATAATGCACTCGATCTGAATATGTTTTTACGTATTGCGCCAGAGCTCTATTTAAAACGTTTAGTCGTCGGTGGATTTGAGCGTGTTTATGAGATTAACCGAAATTTCCGTAATGAAGGGATCTCTCCACGTCACAATCCAGAATTCACCATGATGGAACTCTATATGGCCTATGCTGATTATCGAGATCTGATCGTGTTGACCGAGTCACTATTTAGACGTTTAGCCATTAAAGTTACCGGTAGTCCGGTCGTTGAGTATGGCGAACACACTTTTGACTTTGGTAAACCATTTATCAAAATGACCATGAAAGAAGCGATTGGCCACTACCGACCAGAAACCAACCTCAGTGATCTCGATGATTTCGCCAAAGCCAGTGCGATTGCAAAATCAGTGGGTATTGAGATTGAAAAAGGTTGGGGACTTGGGCGTATCGTCACGGAGATATTTGAGGAAGTGGCCGAAGCTAACTTAATTCAGCCAACCTTTATCACTGAATATCCAGCCGAGGTATCACCACTTGCTCGTCGTAACGATGACAATCCATCAGTGACCGATCGCTTCGAATTCTTTATTGGTGGCCGTGAAATTGGTAATGGCTTCTCCGAGCTTAATGACGCCGAAGATCAAGCCGAACGCTTTGCTGATCAAGTTCGTCAAAAAGATGCCGGTGATGATGAAGCGATGTTCTATGATGAAGACTATGTGACTGCACTTGAACATGGCTTGCCACCAACTGCGGGTTTAGGTATTGGCATCGATCGTACGGTGATGTTATTTACCAACAGTCATACAATTCGTGATGTTATCCTGTTTCCCGCACTGCGCCCTTCTGCTAAATAAGAAGATCTTCGTTTTTATCACGATAAAAAGCCGCTCTCATCAAGCGGCTTTTTTATCAAAACGCAGCCTCAACAAGCTTAAACTAATCTGCTGACAGCGGTTTTGAATGATTCTCGCGCGCTGATATCGACCAAAATCTTACGCCATTGAATGCAATAAAGGTTAAAATCACGTACTCAATCGCCATAGCATAGACGCCTTGTAATGAAAAAATCACAATCGAGATTAAATTAATCACTATCCATAAAATCCAGTTCTCCGCATATTTACGGGTCATTAAAATTTGTGCAACAATCGACAATACGGTCATGCTCGCATCCCAAAACGGGTAAGCATCGGGTTCTAATAGCGGCATATTGAGCTGAAAACCTAACGCATTAAATAACGTCACCACAATCTCAGCTAAAAAACCAAACACGGGATCAATATAAACAGTCAGCAACAAAATGGCCACAATACAGACGGCTAACCAACCAAAAACGTTCTTTCTCGGCATCCAACGGATTTGTAATTCAGCCTCTTGTGAATCAGACTTCAGCCGCGTCCAGGCATACCAACCATAAATATTCGCCACAAAGAAAAAGAGTTGTAGTAATAAGCTAGCATAAAGATTAATCTGGAAAAAAATGATAGCAAACAGACTGACATTTAGTAGACCAAATAGATAATTAATGGTTTTTTCAATACTGGCCAAATAGATACATAATAACCCACAAAGGGTACCGATCGCTTCAATATAGGAAAGCGCATAGCCATCAGCGCCAATAGGAATATAAACCAGCAGATTATCGATACTCAAAAAATCTATCATATGACGACCCTTTTAAATTAATAACTTGATTAAATGATATTTTAATCATCAGATAAAACCACGTTCAGTACATATCAAGTTTCGTTCACATCATCGTATTGATGATCTAATTACCGCTTAACTACACACATTTACTCACTATTTTGGCAGATTATTTTATCACAATATCTCAACTCACTGTGGTGGTTATTATCAGTAAATCGGCTATCGCCGATCTGGCACTCAACAATAATTTCTTTACATACCCCCTAAGTAGTAACCCTAAAGGATAATTATATTCTTGAATAGTTTCAATACAATGATAGGTAATGAATTAGAATAGCAAAATTTAAAATTAAAATTAGGAAAATTTATGAGCAAAATCAAACTGGTTATCATTGGTAACGGGATGGTTGGGCATCGTTTTGTTGAAGAATTGATCGATAAAGCGCCACCAGAACAATTTGATATAACGATTTTTTGTGCCGAAGCGCATAAAGCTTACGACCGCGTTCACCTATCATCGTACTTTTCTGGCCATACTGCCGAAGATCTGTCATTGGTGCGTGCTGGTTTTTATGAAACACATAACATCAATATCTTGATGAATGAATCGGCGATGTTTATTGATCGTCAAAATAAAACCGTACACTCACATACTGGTCGGGTCGTCAGTTATGATAAATTAATTTTAGCCACCGGTTCATATCCCTGGATCCCACCTATCAAAGGCGCTGAGGGAAGTGACTGTTATGTCTATCGTACACTCGAAGATCTCGATGCTATTGCCGCCTGTGCACAACACAGTAAGAAAGGCGCCGTCATTGGCGGTGGTTTACTCGGTTTAGAAGCGGCTGGCGCACTCAAAAACCTCGGTATTGAAGCACATGTAGTCGAATTTGCGCCGGTTTTGATGGCGGAACAATTAGATGCCATGGGTGGCGAGCAGCTGCGTAAAAAAATAGAAGATATGGGGGTTATCGTACATACCAGTAAAAATACCCAAGAAATCCTGCACCATGCACACGGCAAGACAATGGCCTTTGCGGATGGTTCTCAATTAGATATTGATTTTATTGTATTCTCAACCGGTATTCGCGCTCAGGATAAATTAGGTCGAGACAGCCAGCTGGCGATTGGCCCACGCGGTGGCATCGTGATTAATGATTACTGCCAAACCGACGATCCGGATATTTACGCGATCGGTGAGTGTGCCTGCTGGGGCGATCGTGTTTATGGACTGGTTGCACCGGGTTACAAAATGGCACAAGTCGCCGTCAGCCATTTGCTCAGTGCACCACAAACCTTTACTGGCGCAGATATGAGTGCGAAACTTAAACTGCTCGGGGTTGATGTAGGCAGTATTGGCGATGCGCGCGGACGTACGCCTGGCGCACGTAGCTATCTCTATCTGGATGAGAATAAAGCGATCTATAAACGCCTAATCGTCAGTCAGGATAATACCAAATTACTGGGCGCGGTATTAGTCGGTGATACCTCCGATTATGGTAATTTACTCCAGTTAATGCTCAACGCGATTGATCTACCCGAAAATCCAGATGCTTTAATCTTACCTGCCCATGCGGGAAATAAGCCGATGTTGGGCGTTGAATCATTGCCTGATTCTGCTCAGATCTGTTCATGTTATGATGTAACCAAAGGCCAAATTATCGCAGCAGTCGATGCTGGCTGTCATACTATTGCCGAAATTAAAGCCACCACCAAGGCCGGTACCGGCTGTGGCGGCTGTATTCCACTGGTGACCCAGGTCCTTAACGCTGAGCTCAGTAAAAAAGGCATTGAGGTCAACAACCATCTTTGTGAGCATTTCGCATTTTCACGTCAGGAGCTCTATCATCTGATCCGTGTTGAAGGGATTAAATCTTTCCAGCAATTGATCGCGAAGCACGGACAAGGTTATGGCTGTGAGATTTGCAAACCAACCGTCGCGTCATTGATGGCGTCATGTTGGAATGATTATGTATTAACCACCACGCTGGCACCACTTCAAGAGACTAATGATGCCTTTTTGGGCAATATTCAAAAAGATGGTACTTATTCCATCATTCCCCGTTCCGCTGGAGGTGAAATTACGCCTGAAGGCTTAATTGCCGTTGGTCAGGTCGCGCAAAAATATCATCTGTACTCAAAAATTACTGGCTCACAACGTATCGGTTTATTTGGTGCACATAAAGATGATTTACCCGCAATCTGGCAAGAGCTGATTGAAGCCGGCTTTGAAACTGGCCATGCGTATGCTAAAGCACTCCGTATGGCAAAAACTTGTGTGGGAAGTACCTGGTGTCGTTATGGTGTTGGCGATAGTGTTGGCTTTGGTGTAGAGATTGAACATCGTTATAAAGGTATTCGTTCACCGCATAAAATGAAAATTGGTGTATCTGGCTGTACCCGTGAATGCGCCGAAGCCCAAGGTAAAGATATTGGTTTGATTGCAACTGAAAAAGGCTGGAATATTTATGTCTGTGGTAATGGTGGTATGACGCCGCGTCATGGCGATCTATTAGCCAGCGATCTCGATCGTGAAATCGCGCTTAAATATTTAGATCGCTTTATGATGTTCTATATTCGCACCGCCGATAAATTACAGCGAACCTCACTCTGGTTAGAAAGTATGGAAGGCGGTATTGATTACCTGCAGCAGGTTATTATTCATGACAAATTAGGGATTAATAGTGAATTAGAAAATGAGATGACCCGTTTACGTAAATTAGTGGTGTGTGAGTGGAAAGAAACGGTCGAAAATCCAGCGTACCAAACACGCTTTAAGCAGTTCATTAACAGTGATGCGCGAGATAATTTGGTCCAAATGGTCCCGGAACGCGCTCAGCATCGACCGGCTAAGCCAGAAGAACGTACAACCACTCAGACGATGAAATAGGAGCCTCACATGAGTCAATGGATAACGATTTGCCAGATCGATGATATCTTGCCAGCAACCGGGGTTTGTGCGCTGGTTAATGAAGAGCATGTCGCGATATTTAGGCCTTCAAGCGATAAACAAGTTTATGCTATCAGCAATATTGATCCTTTTGCGCAAGCTAGCGTGTTATGCCGTGGATTAATTGCTGAGCATCAAGGCGATTTATGGGTTGCCAGTCCACTCAAAAAACAGCGTTTTCGCTTAAAAGACGGTCACTGTTTAGAAGATCCGCAGTTTAGTGTCAAATTTTACGCGGTCCGCATTGAAAATGACCAGATTCAGGTACAAGGCTAAACGTTTTTAGCACACCATTCCGATAATCTCTGATATCATTTTATTTTAATGTCGATTAGAATAAAATGATATTTTAATTTGAGCATGCAACTGAGCCTATCACCTATCAGATAGGCTATTGCACTATATTTTTTCCGCGATTAAATATCATCACTTAAATAAAATGGCATACAGATGAATAGGTCTTATCACTAAATCAAATGATAGGATCCTATTTTTGACACCTATCTATTGCTCACCATAGATGACAAATATGCTATACCTAAAATTAAATAAGTAACAGGAACGTCGTCATGGATTATTTACCTATTTTCTGCCAGCTCAAAAACAGAGCCTGCTTGCTGGTTGGTGGCGGTGAGGTTGCCGAACGAAAAGCACGCTTATTATTACAAGCAGGTGCCAATCTAACCGTAAGTGCGAAAACCTTCACTGAACCTTTTAAACACTGGCAACAATCGATGCAAGTGACGCTGGTGGAAGGTGAGTTTAACGAAACATTGCTTGATGAACAATGGTTAGTGATTGCCGCAACCAATGATCATCAGCTGAATCAGCAGATCAATCAAGCCTGTGAAAAACGCCAGCTATTTTGTAATGTTGTGGACTCACCAGCATGCGCGAGCTTTATTATGCCATCGATTATTGATAGATCGCCCTTGATTGTTGCTGTATCTTCTGGCGGCAGAGCCCCGGTACTTTCACGATTATTACGTGAAAAATTAGAAGCGATATTACCCCAGCATTTAGGTAAGCTAGCGACTTATGCGGGCTATTTAAGAGCGCGTGTAAAACAGTTTTATCACAGCATGACAGAAAGACGACGATTTTGGGAAAAATTATTTGTTCATGACCGATTAGCACAAGCATTAGCCAATAATGATGCAGAACAAGTGGACAAACTCACGCAAGATCTCTTTGCTGAACCAACCGACAAACGCGGTGAAGTTGTTTTAGTCGGCGCCGGTCCTGGTGACCCTAGCCTACTCACTTTAAAGGGCCTACAACAGATTCAACAAGCTGATATTGTGGTTTACGATCGCTTAGTTTCATCAGAGATTATGGCGCTAGTACGACGCGATGCGGAGCTGATTTTTGTCGGTAAGCAACCGGGATATCACTGCGTTCCACAAGCGCAGATCAATCAGATATTACTGGAACAAGCGCAAAAAGGTAAACGTGTAGTGCGTTTAAAAGGCGGCGATCCCTTTATCTTTGGCCGAGGAGGTGAAGAATTGGAAACCCTCCATCATGCCAATATTCCGTTCTCGGTTGTGCCAGGTATTACTTCGGCTTCCGGCTGCTCAGCCTATAGCGGTATTCCACTTAGCCATCGTGATTATGCCAATAGTATTCGTTTAATTACCGGCCATCTAAAAAATGGTAATGAGCTAAATTGGCAAAGCATCGCCTCAGAACAACAGACTCTGGTCTTTTATATGGGATTATCACAAGCAGAAAATATCCAAAAACAGCTTATGGCGCATGGTATGGATAAAAATATGCCAGTAGCCATCATTCAGCAAGGTACGTCAACCAAACAAAAAGTGTTTACCGGCACATTACAAGAACTGACTGAACTGGCCAAACTCGCCCATAGTCCAAGTTTAATGATTATTGGCGAAGTCGTACAATTACGCGATAAGCTTAATTGGTTTACGGGTATTTAAACTCAGCTTTAGACACAGACTCAGCGGCGACAATGGCCGCAGAGTCTGATCCTAGTGAAATTAGTGAGTCTCTGAGTAGCCAGAGATTCTGTTTAACGAGAATTGAGATACCAAACCGCAATTTCCATGCGTGATTTGAAATTCATTTTTTTAAAAATATTTTTAACGTGGACTTTGACTGTACTATCGACAATATTTAATTCGCGCGCAATCCGTTTATTCGACAATCCCTGGACCAATAAATTAAATATCTCTAATTCCCGAGGTGTAAGCAAACTCACATCATGAATAGCATCTTGCGATAATCCCGCTCCACTGAGATGTTCAAGCACAATTCGGGAAACCGTACTATCCATCTTAATTTTGCCTGCCGCCGCCTCTTGTAAGGCAAAAATCAAGTCTTCTGGCTCCATATCTTTCAATAAGTAACCATCAGCACCGTTTTTTAAGGCGGTGATAATATCTTGCCTGTCATCAGACACCGTAAACATAATAATTCGGCTAGACACGCCCGATTCCCGTAGCTGGCCTAAAATGGATAAACCACTGACATCACGTAAGTTGATATCGAGTAAAATAATATCGGGTTCATGCTCCTTTGCAATTGCCAGTCCGGTAACACCATCACCGGCTTCACCAGTGACTTGAAAAAGTGGTGAGGCATTGATTAATTGCTTAATTCCACTGCGTAGCATTGGGTGATCATCGATCAATAAAACGGATGTCTTAGCATGTTCCATAGCGATACTTCTAATGATTTTAAATGAATGTTCTCGGCAGTAAAGTGTTACTTTTCTGCCTGAATTTTATAGGTCACTGTTATTTTAGTACCCTGCCTGAATTGACTACTCACATTGAAATATCCCTGTAGTAAATCAACGCGATCTTGCATAATGATTAAACCATAATGCTCATCTTTTTTCCAGTTATCCGGTAAACCAATACCATTATCCTCAATGACCAGATTAACAATATTATCTGGTTGCAAAATAAGAGAGACATTGACCACACTGGCTTTGGCATGCTTATAGATATTATTGAGCGCTTCACGAATAATCTGTAACAGATGAATGGCATGCTGACTATCAATGATTTGTAGCGGCAAATGATAATTTAAATGAATCATAAAGCCCAATTTTTGATTAAATTCTTTAATTAACTCGAGCAAGCTAGCATAAAACCCGGTGCGATCGACTTTCAGCCTAAAGGTGGTAATCAGCTCTCGTAGCTGTGAATAAGCAATATTAATATCACGCCGCATGGTTTTAAGCAGTAACTCACTTTCCGGTGTGACAAAGTCGGTTTGCATCTGCAAACAACTAACATGAATTTTCAAACAGGACAATGACTGAGCAATTGAATCGTGTAACTCTCTGGCAATAGCCGATCGCTCCTTCATCAACAAGTAAGATTTTTGGTAATCGAGTTTTCTGGTTAATTCAACCGTCACTGTCATCTGCTCAATTAAGGTCGCTAATAATGCTTCTTGCTCTTGTGTCAGTACCGCCGGTTTGACGATATTGGCTGAAATAGCGCCATATTGATGTTCACCATTTTCTAATGGCCAGTATCGGCGAGTCTCCGGTTCATGCCCGATCTTTTGTTGCATGATGGCAAGCGGCCTATCTGCAAGCGGTTCTAACTCATCAGATTCATATAAATCAATCCGAAAATCACGTAATGGTACTAAAGTCTCAATCTCACTTAACACGATCGAAAAACGATCCAATAGGGGTAAAGTGGTATTGAGCACTTTTATCGCATGATAAAGAAAAGTCATCAGATCATTTTTGTACTGTAACAGCGCCGTTTTCTCGTTGACGCGCAGCTCCAGTAATTGATACTGAGATTCAATCTTGTCTGACATCTGATTAAAGGCTTCACCCAGTAACATAAACTCACTCGATCTCGCTTGTTTAGACTGAAAACGTTGTCCGAAATGATTTTGCGTAATAGCCTGAGCTAATAAAACAAGCTGCTTCCAGGGCTTTAAAATATAATGCCTTAAATAGCAAAACTGAATGACTAAAAAAAATAAAATCAGAATAATAAAAAAGATCTGAATATGGGTGATCTTTTGGATCTGTTGCTCGGTTTTTTGATCAATATGATTAACGAGTGCATTAATTTTTTCGACATATACAGCCACTGCCTCATTCACCTGATTGATGTGCTGAGCTTGCTTAAGTTGTACAAAAATATCATTCTGCCACTGCTGTTGTAATGCTAACAAATCATCCAATAAACCATAACGTGAAAGTATGGCTTGATTCTCTGGCGTCAAAAGCGGCTGACTAAAAGACTTCGCCTGATCAAGACTTGATACCGATAAAGGTACCTGACTCAGTAATTGATAGCTTTTCATCCGCAATAAACCGAGCTGATTAATACTATATGCACTACCTTGGGTATCCTGTGCAACGCGCATCGATAAAGAGAGGGCGAATAAGGCAATCACACCAAGACATGACATCCAAAATGTCAGCCAGTGAATAATCGATGTACGCGCAGTAACGCTATTTTTTATCATAATTAAACGCTCAATTACCAACCAGTATCAACACAAACTCTGCATATTCTATAATAGATATTGGCGATACAGAAATAAGTTTTACCGTGATAAGCTAGGAAGGGCCAACAGTACAATATGCGCTTTTATATCCCACCCTATAAAATTTTATAACTGACATAAATTAACGATGGATCAAGCCTTTAAATGATGATACTGCATATCAATCAAACATTAAGACTAATTAATTTTGATCTTTTTATAATGACCGCTTGCAAGTCATTTGATTTTTGCGTAAAATTCACGCCCTATATGATTAATCTATGCAGACATTAAGATCTGCTTATATATTGCGGAGTTTAGTATGTACGCAGTTTTTCAAAGTGGTGGTAAACAACACCGAGTTAGCGAAGGACAAATCGTTCGCTTGGAAAAACTAGAAGTCGAAACCGGTTCTCAAATCGTTTTTGATAAAGTTTTAATGGTAGCAAATGGTGAAGACATCAAAGTTGGTGCTCCGTTTGTTGATGGTGCAACAATTAAAGCAGAAATTGTTGAACACGGTCGTGGTGACAAAATTAAGATTGTTAAATTCCGTCGCCGTAAACATTACCGTAAACAGCAAGGTCACCGTCAGTGGTTTACTGATGTGAAGATCACTGCAATTGCTTAATAGGAGTAACTAAAAATGGCTCATAAGAAAGCTGGTGGTTCGTCACGTAACGGTCGTGATTCCCAAAGTAAACGTTTAGGTGTTAAACGTTTTGGTGGTCAAGAAATTCTTGCAGGAAATATCCTAGTACGTCAGCGTGGAACTCAGTTCCATGCAGGTGAAAATGTTGGTTGTGGTCGTGACCATACCCTATTCGCCCTAATTGATGGTCAGGTTAAATTCGAAGTTAAAGGACCTAAAAATCGTCGTTATATTAGCGTTGTTGCTAGTTAATTACTGATTGATACTGTCTATAAGCCTCGCAATATCTATTGCGGGGCTTTTTATATTTAGGTATACAGATAAAATAAAAGGTTATCGTTACTGTCACGACCAATATGATTCTTTCTGTCTCATCAATGTTTAAATCAATAATGAATGATTTATCAGCCAACTGACTTAAATCAGTCAATCTTTTACAAAATGGGCCATTAAGCACAAAGCCGCTAACCATTTAGTTTAGTCAGAAAACGCGCTTTTTCGTCCGAAATTTTCTGTTATACTGACACAATCTGACAATATTTGAGTTGGATGCAATTAACCTATCATACGCATACGATCAGGATTTATGGTTGGTACCATGATATATCAATCCAATATTGCATCTAAAAAATTTACTTATCAAATCACAAGATGGAGATAAGCGATGAAGTTCGTTGATGAAGCGTCAATTCGCGTTGAAGCGGGTGACGGAGGCAATGGCTGTTTAGGCTTTCGCCGTGAAAAATATATCCCTAAAGGAGGACCTGATGGGGGTGATGGCGGCGATGGTGGCGATGTCTATTTTATTGCCGATGAGAACCTTAACACACTGATTGACTTTCGCTTTGAAAAAGCCTACCGGGCAGAGCGTGGCCAAAATGGCCGAGGGTCTGATTGTACTGGCCGAAGAGGTGCCGATGCAACAGTAAGAGTACCGGTTGGTACACGTATTACCGATCAATATACAGGCGAAATCGTTGGTGACTTAACCACGCATGACCAGAAGATTCTGGTGGCTAAAGGTGGCTTCCATGGACTGGGTAATGCACGTTTCAAATCATCAATCAATCGAGCGCCACGTCAAACAACCAATGGTACACCCGGAGAAAAACGCGATTTACTGCTAGAATTATTATTACTTGCTGATGTCGGTATGCTGGGTCTACCGAATGCTGGCAAATCAACCTTTATCCGCGCAGTTTCAGCGGCAAAGCCTAAAGTTGCCGATTATCCATTCACCACCTTAGTCCCGAGTCTTGGTGTCGTACGTATGGATAATGAACAAAGTTTTGTAGTGGCTGATATTCCTGGCTTAATCGAAGGCGCATCGGAAGGGGCCGGCCTGGGTATTCGTTTCCTTAAACATCTTGAACGTTGCCGTATATTGGTTCATCTGATCGATATCGCACCGATTGATGATTCAGATCCGATTGAAAATGCAAAAGTCATCTGGCAAGAGTTAGAACAGTACAGTGAAAAACTGGCTAAAAAACCACGTTGGTTAGTCTTTAATAAAATGGATGTTTTAGGTCAGGAAGCGTCAGAACAACGAGCGAAAGAAATTGCCCAAGCGCTGGGTTGGACTGATACGCATTATGTCATTTCTGCCGCCAATCGTGAAGGCACGAAAGCACTATGTTGGGATCTGATGCACTTTATTAATGAGCATCCTCGTGAATTAGAAGAGATCGATGAACCGGAAAAAATCGAATTCATGTGGGATGATTACCATCAAAAAGCTCTTGAAGAGATACCGGTCGAGGATGACGATGATGATTTTGATGACTGGGATGAAGCAGACGAAGAAGGCATCGAATTTATCTACAAAAAGTAATATTGATTGAGCAATAGCAAATCAAAAAAAGAGGCGTGAATATCACGCCTTTTTTTATGGATAGATTAACGATAAGTAATCGTGCGAGTCATCACATCATCACCATTTTCAGAAGTGAGTTTGATCCAATCACCGCGTTGATTAATATCGACGCGTGTAAAAGACTCATCAATTTTTTTATCCGCCTCAGTTAAGGCGGAATCGTTCATCGAATAAAGCTCAGTGGCCTGAAAACCCATTAATTGGCCCTGTGCATTATAATCGTAATTGGCATCAGCTTGTGCTTCTAATGTGGGTAAAATGATACGTTCATGTTGAATATGGCCTTGCGTATCATACTGGTATAAACTTTGTAGTTCTAAACCATTTAAGATGTAATACATACTGATTAACTGATAGGCTGAATTATACGCAAAGGGACTTTTGAAAAAGTCTTGGTTAATATCAATATTGCTATCAGACAACGTACAACTGGTAATCAAATGGTGCTGATCAGTGTTATAAATGATGGTCATTTGGATATTATTGGTCACGTTATGAATATCTTCTTGCCAGTGATCATCTTGATACTTAATCTCACCGGTTAAGTAAGCTTGTCCCTTATTTGAGTAAGTATACAGATAGCTAGTAATTAAACCTTCATTATTATAGCTGATTGTTTTCTCAATTTTATTATCACCTTTAGTCTTAATAATTACCTGTTTTGTCATCGGATTGGGGCTATAGGCCTCAACGGTACGGGTCAAAATTAATTGATTATTGATCATAATCTGGTTGATTGGCATCGCGGTTACATCCTGCGGTTTGTTCTCAACTAATCCTTCATCTTCTGTCGATATATTTTGCCCAGATACACTATTTTGTTCCGTTGTTGCCTCATGCTTTTGACCAGAATCACATCCGGATAAGATCAATGCGGCGGCAATCATCGGCATAAGAAAATGTTGTTTCATATTTTTTCCTTATCGTTGAAACTGAAATAAAAAGCTATTCACTGAACGTGATATTATGTTGCCAGATTAATCATATGCTAAAAAATCTATTTCTGCCTCTCCTTTTCACTCAATAAAAAAATAAGCTGAGATTAGCGTAAAAACATCGAGACAAAGCATACATGCTCTATTTAGCAGTCATTCTTAGGTAAATTATTGATAGTTTATCCGGTTCTATTTTAGAAAAACATCAGTATTTTTTCTCAAAATACTATCCGCATAACCTCAAGTTTTTAGTGAACAGTACTTGACACCGCAAATGATAACAATTATCATTTGCATGTGTCTTATAGAGATCATCTCTCGTTCTTTTAAGGCATGACATTGCTCACATTGCTTCCAATGTTTCGCCAGATTGTGATAACACAATCTGGCTTTTTTATTAAGCCTCATTCAATATCCTCCGATTATCATCGTAAAATTCGCTTTAAATTATCGGACAAAACATGATTGTTAACAGCGCTATCGTCATTAAAATAGCCTCATCGTAGAGATAATTTTAGATTTTTTCACGATATGCTGTTTACCAAACAACAGTTGTATGAAACAATCTAGCCAAGAAAATTTTAGCTTTTTTGAGGTAGTCAGTGATCGATAATGATGGCTACCGTCCAAATGTAGGAATAATAATTTGTAATCGATATGGTCAGGTTCTCTGGGCTCGGCGTTTTGGGCAGAATTCCTGGCAGTTTCCTCAGGGCGGAATAAAACAAAATGAAACGCCTGAACAGGCAATGTTTCGTGAATTAAATGAAGAAGTGGGTTTAACTGCAAAAGATGTCAAAATTCTTGCCGTCACAAATGGTTGGTTACGCTATAAACTCCCTAAACGGATGATTCGTTGGGAAAATACCCCTGTCTGCATTGGTCAAAAACAGAAATGGTTCTTATTAGAGTTAATCACTAATGAGAAAAATATCAATCTGAACGTCTGTCCTGCACCAGAATTTGATAACTGGTGTTGGGTGAGCTATTGGTATCCTATTCGTCAGGTCATTGCTTTTAAGCGTGACGTTTACCGTAAAGCGATGAAAGAGTTTGCCGTGCACGTCTTTTCGATTGAAAAAGAGAGTGGCATAAAAACAGAGCCAGCTCAACCGCCAGTGGTGAAAGAGAGTGCGGAGAAGAAATCGAAGCACAATAAACGACGCTTCGGTTTTCTTAATCGCAAAAGACAGCATAAACGACATTAATGCACTAATGTACTAAATTTAAATTGGATAATAAAAATATGACACAATGCTTAATTGCTCCCCAATTTGATCCTATTGCTTTTAGTATTGGCCCGATCTCATTACACTGGTATGGTGTCATGTATCTACTGGGCGTACTTTTTGCTTTGTGGCTGGGAAATAGACGTATCAAACGCCATGAAGTCAGTATCAAAAAATCAGAATTTGAAAATTTACTCTTTTTTGGTTTTATTGGTATCTTTATTTGCGGCCGACTTGGCTACGTGATGTTCTATAATTTTGCCGAATTTATGGCCAATCCACTCAGCCTCTTTTATGTTTGGCAGGGGGGCATGTCGTTCCATGGTGGTCTGGTCGGTTCGTTAATTGTTATGCTCATTTTTGCTAAAAAGACCCATCGTAATTTCTTTGTCGTCGCCGATTTTGTAGCCCCTTTAATTCCGGTTGGCTTAGGTGCAGGACGCTTAGGCAACTTCATTAATGGTGAATTATGGGGACGCGTAACTGACTCGGCGGTGGGGATGATCTTCCCACATGCTAAAATGGCTGATGCCATGATAGTCAATGCCAACCCCAGCTTAGTTGAGACATTCAATCTCTGTCATGAAGCACTCCCCCGTCATCCGTCACAGCTCTATGAGCTAGCACTGGAGGGGATTGTTTTATTTATTATCTTAAATCTGTTTATTCGCAAACCAAGACCGATGGGGAGTGTATCTGGACTATTCTTACTCTTTTATGGCCTGTTCCGCTTTATTATCGAGTTCTTTAGAGAACCCGACCAACAGCTCGGCTTATTCGGTCAGTTTATCAGTATGGGACAAATTCTTTCTTTGCCAATGATTATCGCCGGCCTTGCTATCGTGATCTGGGCTTATAAAGCGAATAAAGTAAATATTTAAAGGAACGCCTTAACATGAAACAATATCTCGACTTAATGCAAAAAATACTCGATGGGGGTACACCAAAATCGGATCGTACCGGCACGGGTACCTTATCTATTTTTGGCCATCAAATGCGTTTTAATTTGCAAGCAGGCTTTCCGTTAGTCACTACCAAAAAATGTCATTTGCGTTCAATCATTCATGAACTACTATGGTTTCTTAAAGGTGACACCAATGTCGCTTATTTACATGATAATAAAGTCACGATTTGGGATGAATGGGCAGACGAAAATGGCGATCTCGGCCCGGTATATGGTAAACAGTGGCGTAGCTGGGGCACAGCAGATGGTCGGCACATTGATCAAATTAGTGAAGTAATTGAACAGATAAAACACAATCCAGACTCTCGTCGTATGATTGTTTCAGCCTGGAATGTTGGCGAACTTGACCAAATGGCGCTGGCACCTTGCCATGCTTTTTTCCAATTCTATGTGGCTGATGATAAACTCTCTTGCCAGCTTTACCAGCGCTCATGTGATGTATTTTTAGGTTTACCTTTTAATATTGCGAGCTATTCGCTGTTTGTCCATATGATTGCGCAGCAGTGTGATTTAGCTGTCGGTGATTTTGTCTGGACTGGGGGAGATACTCATCTGTATTCAAATCATATGGAACAAACCCATCTACAGCTAACGCGTACACCACGTCCGTTACCGAAATTAATCATTAAGCGTAAACCGCCGACAATTTTTGATTACTGTTTTGAAGATTTTGAAATTGAGGGCTATGATCCTTATCCTGGCATCAAAGCCCCTGTTGCTATCTAAGCAAATTCAGACCTAATCATCTTCCGTCAGAAACTAAAAAGGCAGCTTAAGCTGCCTTTTTAGTTGCCGGTATTTCGGTATTAAGCTAAATTTAACCTCATACGATTAAGGAATTAATAAGCTTGAGCCGGTTGTTTTACGTGACTCGATAGTTTTATGCGCTTGCTGTGCATCTTTTAATGCAAAGATCTGATTGGGATTAACCTCCACTTTGATGGCACCAGAAGCCACCATACTAAAGAGTTTATTACCCGCTTCTTGTAACTCTTCAAGTGTTGTTACATAGCCAGCGAGTGAAGGACGCGTCACAAATAAGCTGCCTTTTTTATTTAAGATACCCAGATCAACACCCGTGACTGGACCAGATGCATTACCAAAGCTCACCATAAGTCCGCGACGCTTTAAACAATCCAATGAGGTTAACCACATATCTTTACCAATCGAGTCATAAACCACATTCACTTTTTGATGATTGGTTAATTCAAGAACTTTCTGCACAATATCAGTTTTATTATGATTAATCACTTCCCAAGCTCCGGCTTGTTTAGCAATCGCAATCTTTTCATCAGAACCCACTGTACCGATCAGTTTGGCACCGATGGCTTTTGCCCATTGGCAAGCAATTTGGCCAACGCCCCCTGCCGCCGCATGAAATAAAATAATTTCATCACGTTTCACCTGATAAGTCAGATTCAATAAATAATAAGCCGTTAAACCTTTTAACATGACTGCGGCAGCTTGTTCAAAGCTGACATTATCAGGCAATACAATGACTCTTTCAGCCGAAACTACATGATACTGCGAATAAGCACCCAACGGTGATTGGCAATAAGCCACACGATCACCGACTTTTAAATGTTTAACCTTGGCTCCAACTGCTTCAACCAACCCTGCAGCTTCGGTACCGAGACTAGAAGGTAATTGCGCAGCAGGATATAAACCACTGCGAACATAAGTATCAATATAGTTAATCCCAATCGCTTTATTGGCGATTAGCACTTCATTATCCGCAGGCTGACGTGGTGTAAAATCGGCGTAGGCTAATACGCTTGCGTCGCCATACTGATTAAATTCAATACGCTTTGCCATAAATTTCTCCTTCATAATTAACAATATCGATATCTGTAAATATTTAACAGACTGTTTTTAATGCTATTTCTTTATTTTATTCAATTTTCCGTACAATGATGGACAGAACATCATCATCGGTATTTTCAGTTTTCAGACCCTATTGATACAGATTTATCCGCTAAACTTATATGGACTCGGCTATCTCTGTCACATGACTGATAATTTTACCTTTTTGCAGCTGAGTGACGATAGTATCCCCTACCTTGACCTGTTCATCGCACGTAATCACCTCGTGCTGGTCTCTGGTTGTGACAGAATAACCCCGTGATAGTGTCTGCAAAGGGCTCATACTATGCAGTTTTTCAGCCAGTAATTCAATACGATGGCGTATTTGGTTGATTTGCGTTTGTGCTGAATAATTTAAGCGTTCTTGCAGACCCTTAAAATAGACCTGATGCTGATTTAAGCGTTTTTGCGGCGAATAATACGATAAGCGAGTGGTGTCGCGATGTAATCGCTGCTGGGATGCGACGATTTTTTGTTGCATGAACTCGCTCGCCCGATTTTGTAATTGGATAAATAGGGTTTGTTGACGCGCTAAACGTAATTGCGGATGCTGCTGGGAGAGCCGATGAAATAACTTACTGGCATATTCTCGTTTTTGCAAAATCAGATAGTCCATCACCATCAATAAATGTTGTTGAACATTTTGTAAACGATTTAAACGTTCTTGTTTATCTTTACTCACCAATTCAGCGGCAGCTGAAGGGGTTGCCGCACGTAAATCAGCCACAAAATCGGCAATAGTAAAATCGACCTCATGCCCCACGGCACTAATGATGGGTAACTGACTGGCAAAAATCGCTCTGGCCACGACCTCTTCATTAAACGGCCAAAGATCCTCAAGGCTGCCACCGCCACGGCCGACAATTAATATATCGCACTCATTGCGTTGATTTGCTATCGCAATCATTTTGGCGATTTGAGGTGCCGCCTCATTTCCCTGAACTAAGGTTGGATAAATAATCACCTGCAAGCTCGGATCTCGCCGCTTTAAAATCTGACAGATATCATGTAAAGCTGCACCTGTAGAGGAGGTGATAACACCCACCACACGCACGGTATCGGGCAGTGTTTTTTTATGGCTACTTTCAAATAAGCCTTCATCTTGTAGCTGCTTTTTCAGTTGCTCAAATTTTTGCTGTAACAGCCCATTACCGGCCACCTGCAATTTATCGATGACGAGTTGATATTCACCACGCGCCTCATACAGTGTCACCGTCGCCCGAACCAGTATCTGCTGGCCATTTTGCGGAATAAAGCCCGTACGAAAATTACAATTACGGAACATCGCACAACGCACCTGCGCGACATCATCTTTCAGGGTAAAATACCAATGACCAGAGGCGGGTTTTGAAAAGTTAGAAATTTCACCCAACAGCCAGACTTGGCCAACGGCATCAGTTAAGAGATCTTTTACCATCTGATTAAGATCTTTGACTGACATGACATTATTTTGCATTGAAAGCATCATCAGAGTTTAAACTCGGCCCAAATCGGTGCATGATCGGAAGGTTTTTCCATCGCTCTTATTTCATAATCAATTCCCGTATTGTCACACAATGCCGCAAGCTTATTACTGGCTAAAATCAAATCAATACGTAAACCGGTATTCGAATCAAAGCCATGCGAACGATAATCAAACCAAGAGTATTGACCGGTGGTCGTCGGATTCATTGCTCTAAATGTATCGACGTAGCCAAGCGCAAAAAGAGCGTCCATCCACACGCGCTCTTCCGGTAAAAAAGAGGTTTTCCCCGTGCGCAACCAACGCTTTTGACTATCGGCAGAGAGGCCAATATCCAGATCAGTTGGGGCAATATTCATATCGCCCATGACTAGAACCAAATCGTTATCACTATTGGACTGCACTAAAACCGTCTGCAAATCTTGATAAAATTTGCGTTTCATCGGATATTTTGTTGGATGATCCTGACTTTCCCCTTGCGGAAAATAGCCATTGATAACCGTCAATTTCCCCTTTTCAGTTGGTAATTCGGCCATCACTAAACGACATTGCGCCCCCTCTTCATCACAAACAAAGCCTTTTTGGCTTGATAATGGTTTGGCTTTTGTCATCAGCGCAACACCATAATGTGATTTCTGCCCATGATAAATTAAGTGGTAACCAAACTGCTCAAGCTCAGCTAAGGGAAACTGCTCATCATGTACTTTGGTTTCTTGTAGACCAATCACATCGGGTTGATGTTTGTCAATAATGGCGCTCAGCTGATGAGGTCTGGCGCGTAATCCATTAATATTAAAAGAGATAAATTTCATGTTGTCATATTCTGTGCGGAATTTATCATTATCCTATCAGAGATAACCAAACTTGTTAAGTTTATCCCAGCTATCACTTCCATTAGCCTGGCAATATCGCCAGTCAAAACTACCAATATTTACCACGCTAGACTATCGCAGAGCAGAAGTAAAAATGGTAATATGCATAATAATATTCTCCTCGTTATGATTAAAAGGTTATCACTATGCAACATAATCCAGGTTTTGAAAACCTATGTTCTACCGCACGTCAGCAGGTCACAGAAACAACAGTTGATGCAGTGAAATCACACATGGATAATGACGAGCTGCCACTATTGATTGATGTGAGAGAAGACAGCGAATGGTTTACTGACCACTTACCACAGGCGATCCATCTTGGTCGTGGCATTATTGAGCGAGATATTGAAACCCAAGTACCCAATAAAAATACAAAGATGATCCTATATTGTGGTGGTGGTTTTCGCTCTGTACTGGCGGCAGAAAGCTTGCAGAAAATGGGGTACACCAACGTTATCTCAATGGATGGCGGTTATCGCTTATGGAAAGAAAAAGGCTATCCGTTAGTGAATCATTAATTGTTATCCTCTTTTTATCTGCATCAGTCAAGATAAAAGATGAGCAGCGTTTTTGCCTCGTGGTTAAACTGACGCATGCCTGAATGATAAGTGTCTGAATCTCATGATAATATCCTGAGATTCATCTTAAATTACGATAGTCTGTGATTTTCACACCAAATGGCCGCCATTTAAGATTTAATTTATTCCTCATCATCTTATATGCTATGATGATAAACTATCTCTTTGATGTTTTAGGTCTATCATAAGTTATGGATATTCAGCTATATCTAAAATTCTTTATTGGTCTGTTTGCCTTAGTCAATCCGATCGGTATTTTGCCCGTTTACATCAGTATGACCGATGGGCAAGATAAAATTCAAAAACAAAAAACCAATCACATGGCTAATATCTCAGTCGCCATCATTCTGATTATCTCACTATTAATTGGTAACTCAATTCTCTATTTTCTCGATATTTCCATCAACTCATTTAGAATTGCTGGCGGTATTTTGGTGATTTTTATCGCCATGAGTATGATTAATGGTAAGTTGGGAGAACATAAGCAAACTAAACAAGAGCTGACCGAATCGATTATACGAGAAAATATTGCTGTTGTACCTTTAGCGTTACCTTTAATGGCCGGACCTGGTGCTATCAGTTCAATGATCGTTTGGAGTTCTCGTTATCCTGACTGGTTTCATACACTCGGTTTTATTTTGGCGATTATTATTTTTAGTGGCTGCTGTTGGTTATTATTTAAATCGGCGCCACTGATTATCCGCGTTTTTCGACAGACCGGCATTAATGTTGTGACCCGAATTATGGGATTGTTATTAATGGCATTAGGGGTTGAATTTGTGATTACAGGACTTCGTGGCGTATTTCCGGGTTGGTTATAACCATTTTACCTATAATGATAAATGGATAAGGTGAATCTTCATGACGACAGATTTAAATACACTTCGCGAACAGATCGATGAGCTTGATCACTCATTATTATCGCTGCTTGAAAAACGCTTAAATCTAGTCAATCAGGTCGGCGTAATTAAAGATCAACTTGGCTTACCGCTTTATTCGCCGGAACGCGAATCCTTGATGATAAAAGATCGTCGCGATTATGCTAAAAAGCATGGCTTATCGCCGGAACTGGCTGAAGATATTTTGCGTCGTATTTTTCGTGAGGCTTATAATCGTGAAAATAATGAAGGTTTCAAGAAAACGTTTAGTGGTAAAGGTAAAATTGTTATCTTTGGTGGTAACGGTCTCATGGGGCGGCTCTTTACGCGCCTGTTTAGTTTATCCGGTTATCAAGTAAAAGCATTAGGCTCTAAAACTTGGCATGAAGCACCTGACGCGGTTGCTGATGCAGATGTGGTGATTGTTTCCGTACCGATTAATAAGACCCTTGAAATCATAGCTCAGTTACCGCCACTCCCCAAAGAGTGTATTTTGACTGATTTCACCTCGATTAAACAACAACCCTTATCGGCAATGCTAGATAAGCATGATGGCCCGGTTGTCGGTCTACACCCGATGTTTGGTCCCGATGTGCCTAATCTCACCAAACAAGTGGTCGTTGCCTGTGATGGCCGCTATCCGGAAAAATATCAGTGGTTATTGTCACAAATGCAGGTTTGGGGAGCACATCTTTATAAAATTGCAGCGCTTGATCATGACCGCAGTATGTCTTTTATTCAGGCATTACGCCATTTTAGCTCGTTCTCTTATGGGGTTAATTTACAACAAGAGCAAGCCAATTTAGATCAGCTGGTGGCACTGTCTTCGCCTATTTATCGCTTAGAACTGATGATGGTCGGCCGGTTATTTGCACAAGATCCGCAACTTTATGCTGATATTATCATGTCATCGACACAAAATATTTCGTTGATTAAACGTTATTATGAACGTCTCGGTGAGCTGATTAAATTACTCGAAAGCGGCGATAAAACCACCTTTATTAAAAACTTTAATGAAGTATCAGCTTGGTTTGGTGAATATGCTCAGCGCTTTATGAATGAGAGTCGAACATTACTTAAGCTGGCGAATGATAACCGCATATAACAGTGACGTGGTTAAAATGAGCGATATGGCCTCTTAATCGTATATAGATTTGAACCGATCATATTGGCCAGTTTACCCCTCAATACATATCGACTGATAATCTACATAAGTGAATACCTGATTAATATTAATCATATCCATCACCAGATAAAATGCGCAAATGAATCGAGGTTTAGTGATCAAGATGAATCGTTTTGCAGATGACAGGATAACCGAATGATTGGAGAAAAAGCAGCAGATGTATGCATTAAAAAACGCGCAAATTTATACAGGTAAGGATGTACTGCAGCAACATGCTATCATCATTGATGATCAGCATATCGTCGATATCTGTGCTGACCATCATATCGCTGACAATATCACGACTTATGATTTACAGGGCAATCTGATTGCTGCCGGTTTCATTGATCTGCAGCTCAATGGATGCGGCGGCGTACAATTTAACGAAAGCCTTGATGCCCTTAGCGTTGAAACACTCGAAACCATGCAGCAGATCAACTTACAATCGGGTTGTACCAGTTTTCTGCCCACATTAATTACCTCAGCGGATGCATTGATTTTTAAAGCCGTTGAAACTATGCGTCAGTATTTGAGTAAGCATACCAATCAGGCGCTGGGCTTGCATCTTGAAGGACCGTTTATTAATCCGGAAAAAAAGGGCATTCATAACGCCAGTCATGTCCGCCAACCAACGGCCGAAATGATTGATTTTCTGTGTCATAATGCCGATGTCATTAAAGTGATCACCTTAGCACCAGAGTGCGTAAATTCAGCCTACATTCAGCAGCTTGCCGCTGCGGGTATTCATGTCGCAATCGGCCATTCAAATGCCACTTATCAAACCTGTCGTCAAAGTTTTGATGATGGTATTACGCTCGCAACACATCTGTTTAATGCCATGTCCCCAATTTCAGGCAGAGCACCTAGCGTTGTCGGCGCAATTTATGATACACCGGCAGTCTATAGCACCATTATCGCGGATGGTTTACATGTTGACTGGGCTAACATACGTAATAGCTATCGTATAAAACAGGATAAATTAATTTTAGTCACGGATGCGATATTATTAGCCGCATCTACGCTGACCTCAGCTATTTTTGCCGGAAAAACAATTTATAATCAAGCTGGTAAATGTGTTGATGAAGCGGGAACCTTAGGTGGCTCTAGCTTAACGATGATGCAAGCTGTAGCCAATATTGTTCATCATACCGATATTCCACTGGCTGAAGCATTAAGAATGGCCTCACTGTATCCAGCCAGAGCAATTGGCTTGGATCATCAGCTAGGCAGTATTGAGAAAGGAAAAATAGCCAATCTGGTGGTATTTGATCGCCATTTTGTCACTTATCAAACCATTATCAATGGTAAACTGAATCGTTAGCATAAATATAATACAGCGGCATATGATGCCAATAAAATGGATAAAGAATGGCTCTCAATTACTTAAATGTAGTCGGCAATACTGAACTGGTCAAACAGCTTAATTATGCAATGATCTATCGATTAATTGCCCAGCACAGTCCAATCTCTCGTATTCAACTTGCCGAGATCAGTCATCTGGCCCCAGCAAGTATCACAAAAATCACTAAACAGTTATTAAAAAATAATCTTATCAAAGAAGTGGATGCCCAGCAGTCAACGGGCGGTCGACCCGCTGTCTCAATTATTGTTCAAACCTCGTTATTTCAAACTATTGCGATACAGTTTAGTCGCACTGATATCACGATTGAACTTTATGATTTGGATGGTAAGTCATCAATTTCGGAGACCTATCCACTGAGTGATTTCACTCAGCGCTTAGCCGAAAATTATTTACTGACCATCATCGATAATTTTATTCAACATCATCAAACAAAGATTAAAAAGCTGATTGCGATTGCGATTGTCATGCCTGGATTAATTGATGCAGAAAAAGGCGTGATTAAATATACGCCACATATTAAAGTCAATGACTGGCAAATCAGCCAGTCCATCAATAAAAAATTTGCCACACCCTGTTTTATTGGTAATGATGTACAAAGTTTAGCGCTGGCTGAAAGCTATTTTGGTTCAACACAAGATACCAATGATTCAATTCTGATCCGCGTACATCACGGGATAGGCTCCGGCGTGATTATTAATCAGCAGCTGTTTGTTAACTATAATCAAAGCATGGGAGAGATTGGCCATATTCATGTTGATCCGCTCGGCGAGCGTTGTCATTGTGGTAATTTTGGTTGTCTGGAAAATAGCGTCATCAATTGCTCGATTGAGTCTCGCGCCAAACGCCTCATCGAACAAGGCTATAATACGCTATTAACGCTGGAGCAGTGCCATATTAAACATATTTGCCAATTTGCTCAACAAGGCGATAAATTATGTACCGATCTCATTCGTCAGGCTGGTAAAGATTTAGGCTATGCGGTGGCGATGTTAATTAACCTGTTTAATCCACAAAAAATCGTGATTGCGGGTGAGATATCAAAATCAGATCAGATTCTCTTCCCGGCGATTCAAAGTGTGCTCGATTCACAAGCATTAAAAGTATTTAGAGATAGTGTCAAACTCAGCAGTTCAACCTTGAATGACTGTTCGGCGATCGGTGCCTTCGCGTTAGTTCAGCAAGCGATGTTTAGTGGCAGATTGCTGATGGACTTACTGTCAGATCATACCGAATAAGAGACTGATGTTCAGGTATTGGTAAAATTCTCGCCTGATTCGTAATATGAAAATATTGAAATAAAGACGATTGAATGGCGGAATAATCTCCGCCATCTCTCACACTATATAAGACAAGACTTAGAGTAGAATACGTAGCATACGGCGTAACGGTTCTGCCGCACCCCATAGCAGTTGATCGCCCACATTAAAAGCAGACAAATACTCTTTACCCATATTGAGTTTACGTAAACGGCCCACAGGGGTTGATAACGTACCAGTGACGGCTGCTGGTGTTAACCCTTTCATCGATAATTCTCGGTCATTAGGGATCACTTTAACCCACTCATTATGATGTGCTAATATTTGTTCAATGTCAGGAATTGATACATCTTGTTTCAGCTTAATCGTAAATGACTGACTATGACAGCGCAGCGCACCAACACGTACACATAAACCATCAACAGGAATGATCGTGCTCGTGTTTAAAATCTTATTGGTTTCCGCCTGGCCTTTCCACTCTTCTCGGCTTTGACCATTTTCCAGTTGTTTATCAATCCATGGAATCAAACTGCCAGCCAGTGGCACACCAAAATTATCAGTTGGTAAAGTACCATCGCGCATTCTTGCGGTGACCTTACGTTCAATATCTAAAATGGAGGCAGCTGGATTTTCTAAATCTTTAGCGACCTGAGCGTGTAACATCCCCATTTGTGTCAGCAGCTCACGCATATGACGAGCACCACCACCAGAAGCCGCCTGATAAGTAGCAACTGAAACCCAATCGACCAGATTATGGGCAAATAGGCCACCTAGTGACATTAACATTAAGCTTACCGTACAGTTTCCACCAATGAATGCCTTAATACCTTTATCCAGCGCTTGATCAATATGCGCGCGGTTCACTGGATCAAGAATAATCAGCGCCTCTTTGTGCATTCTTAACGTTGACGCGGCATCAATCCAAAATCCCTGCCAGCCAGCTGCACGTAGTTTAGGATAAATTTCAGCAGTATAATCACCACCTTGACAACTGATAATAATATCGAGTGCCGCAAGTGCCTCAATATCATTAGCATCTTGCAATACACCGGTTTTACCATTATAGGCAGGGGCAGTCTGACCCATTTGAGAGGTTGAGAAAAAAATCGGATTAATTAAATCAAAATCACGCTCCTCAACCATTCGCTGCATCAGTACAGAACCCACCATACCCCGCCAACCAACAAACCCTACATTTTTCATATTTATCATTCCATGTTATTTATTCATGCCACAGGATATACTGATTACACCTTGCGCGTACAAGCATCATCGTTTAAGCGCTATCAACAATATCGACTCATTTTGATTCATCTCACTGAGATACGTCAATCGTTAAGCAAATCCGTCATTGAGAGATAATCATGCCGCTCATTGCTGGTTTCTTTTTATCAAGATTTGCCATCACCGAAAAGATTGTCTCATTAAAGCAAAAAATGATAATAACACAAAGGAAAATAATAATTATTTAGAATACCGCGCTATCAATAAATCGCATTTATATCGACATTGCCATAAGCGGATGAATAAAATCAGCCACTACAATAATGATAATCAGCAATGATGCCGGAATACGCATAAAATAGCTTTTTCACACGCTAAGCACAGAACAAAACACGCTATATTCCATCAACAGATCGTGTTAATGATGAGATTTCAATACAAATTAATGATATGATTAGGCCAATTTAATTTTATCGTTATTGCCTTAGAGATTCATTGTTATGTCAGATTCGCATAGTTCAACACGTCGACTACTGTTCAAGGGAATTATGGCGGCTTGCGTACTAAGCGTGAGTCGCGTCGGCTTTGCTGCATCAACGCAAATGGTTGCAGTGCGAGTTTGGCCATCATCAACCTACACACGCATAACACTCGAATCAAATCTGCCACTGGTGTTCCGTCAATTCTCTTTATCATCACCAGATCGGATTGTCGTGGATATTGATGATTTATCGTTTAATTCAGTCTTTCGCAATATCACTGAGCTGGTCAGCCCCGATGACCCTTATATTAAAAATTTACGTGTCGGGCAGTTTGATAAAAATACCGTTCGCTTAGTGATTGAGTTGAAACAAAAAGTCAATCCTAACATTTTTACCTTAAAGCCGATTGCGGAATTTAAATATCGCTTGGTCATTGATCTCTATCCGCAGAGCCAGCAAGCGGTCGATGATGATCCGCTTATTGCTCTTTTAGAAGAGTATAATAAAGGACAACTTTCCCAGTCAGACAGTAGCAATAAACCGATTAAAGTCGATAATAGAATTGTTATCATGCTCGACCCGGGTCATGGTGGCGAAGATCCCGGGGCAATCGGCTATTATAAAACAAAAGAAAAAGTCATCGTATTACAAATTGCACGTCGCTTACGTGATCTGATAAAAAAAGAGCCTAACATGAAAGTCTATATGACACGTAATGAAGACGTTTTTTTACCTTTAAAGGTCAGAGTGGCAAAAGCACGTACGTTACATGCTGATCTGTTTATTTCCATTCACGCCGATGCGTTCACCAGCCGACAAGTCAAAGGCTCATCTGTCTTTGCGCTCTCAACCAGAGGCGCGAGTAGCTCAGCAGCGAGTTATCTGGCACAAACCCAAAATGAAGCAGATGAAATTGGTGGGGTGAGCCGAAGTGGCGATCAATATCTCGATCACACTATCTTAGATTTAGTCCAAAAAACCACGATTAGTAATAGCTTACTCCTCGGTGAGGCTATCTTAAATCATCTCAAAAGCGTGAATCCATTACATAAAAAAACCGTCGAACAGGCTGGCTTTGCCGTATTAAAAGCACCAGATGTTCCATCCGTATTGGTAGAAACAGCCTTTATTAGTAATCCGGCAGAAGAAAATCGCTTACGATCAGCTAACTTCCAAAACCAAGTCGCCAAATCGATTTTAAATGGGATTAAAAGTTATCTAACGCAGAGAAAAGTTTAGCTTATTACCGGATTAAGTGTGCTAACCGAGATATTAATCTTAAACAATAAAGCGGAATTACTTCAGATTCGTCAGTGTTTGAAAGCACTCTGTGCCATAATACTGTTGTATAAAAAAGATTATAACAAGCCATATCCTGAAAGCAGAGCATCTGGAAAAAATAGCAGAAATATTGAAGAATACAGAGAATTTTTTGAAGGTAGACCAATGGAAGAGGAAATTGGTTGCGGGGGCTGGATTTGAACCAACGACCTTCGGGTTATGAGCCCGACGAGCTACCAAGCTGCTCCACCCCGCGTCAAGAGCTGCATATAATATAGCAAAAGAGATTAATTGCAAGGGAATAAGTGAATAAATATGAACAAATTGAGTGAAGCGCTAATTTATACACAACTTATTACTAAAGTTTGAGCAAAGTGTCACTATAGGCTGAATTTAACCTCACACCACGCCAGAAAAATCAGTCACTTAACCGCGATAGATACAGTTAAAAAATAAATTCACACTATTTTAAGCACACCTTGTACTTTTATCATCAGCGAGTCGTGATGGTATTACCGCATCATATAAGGCCAGATGATACGATAATCGCTAGTATTATCATATCAGCATGTTACACTATTAGGCGATATTATCGATTGATTTGTTCAGCAAGGAAGATTTTTATCATGAGGAAAATAATGAAACAGTTTTTGGTCATTATCAGCATAATGACGGTACTCAGTGGCTATGTTTTCGCCAATAGTTCATTACCGATCGCTGAACAGCGAAAGTTATATCAGCAGTGGCAAGATAATCAAAGTAGCCTGGATAGTGCCACACAACTGAAGCAGCTAGAGCAGTTCAAAGATTATCCGCTCTATCCCTATGCCCTCTATCGTTATCTGGTTAACAATATCAAAACCGTGCCGGCTGAACAAGTTATCGATTTTATCAAAACTTATGCTGATTCCCCTTTATCAGGTGATTTACAGCGTCTATATACCAAAATCCTTAACGATAACCAGCAGTGGCAAGATCTTGCTAAATTCCCGATTGATAATTCATTGCAATCACGCTGCTATAGTTATGTGGCTCGGTATAATAATCATAATAAAAAAGCCTTGGAGCCGATTAAGAATCTATGGTTAACCGGTCAGGAGCTACCATCATCTTGTGATCCTATTCTGGATATTTGGCAAAAATCCGGCGCACGGACCACTAATCTGGTTTTACTACGAATAGAATTAGCGCTGAAAGCAGGTAATATCAATCTGGCGCGTTATTTGACAAATCAGCTACCGGATACTTATAAAACGACACGTAGCGCTCTATTAAATATGCTCAATGATCCCTTAAAGCTGGTCTCCTTTTCTAAAACAGTCACTTATAGCCAATTTACCCAAGATATCGTTTTGAGTAGTTTTAGCCGACTCGCGCGTAAAGATCCACAATATGCCTTAAAAATATTACCGACTATTGCTAAACAACAACATTTATCGGTAGCAGAGCAAGAGAGCTTAAAAATAGCTATCGCCTGGCAGTTCTTCAGTCCATCAGCCACCAAAACACAGATTGCGTGGCGTGATAAGATTATCGCGAACAGCAAAAATACCGCTTTAATTGAACGCAGAATTCGTCAAGCACTACGTGATAAAGATGATAAAGCCCTCGCTAACTGGATCAATGTCTTGCCTGATGCCGATCAAGAAAAAGATGAATGGCGTTACTGGAAAGCTATTTTGTTAGAAAAACAAAATAAAAAGACTGCTGCAAAAACGCTATTCACCTCAGTTTCACAAAGCCGTGGCTACTATGCCATGCTGAGCGCACAAAAATTAGGGTTAAACTACGCGTATGATCTCAACTATCCGGTCATCGAGGGTTTAACCTCACAAGCAGAGCAAACCGCATTAAAACAACAATATGATCATAATAAGGTTATTCAGCGTGTCCGGGAGCTTCGCTACTGGCAAGATTATGCTGCCGCTAGTCGTGAATGGCGTTTTTTACTCTCACAGCCATCGCAACAAGCCAACCTGGCTACATTAGCGCGCTATGCCTATATTCAAGGTTGGGGTGAGCATAGTGTACAAGCAACGATTGCGGGTAAGTTATGGAACAATTGGGTAGAACGTTTTCCTGTCGTCTACGTGGAGACATTTAAAAGTGCTTTAGCGGATAAGGATGTGCCCGTTTCCTACTCATTAGCGATTTCCAGACAAGAAAGTGCACTTGAACCAACAGTCTCTTCTCCTGCAGGCGCCCGGGGACTCATGCAATTAATGCCAGCAACCGCAAAAGATACCGCCAGTAAAATCAGTGATTTGAATTACGCCTCAGCGGATCAATTATATGAGCCAGAAACTAACATTCGACTCGGTACGCAATTTCTTGAAAATATGTATCAGCAATTTAATAAAAATCGGGTTTTATCTTCCGCCGCTTATAATGCCGGACCCAATAGAGTCAAACGCTGGCTCAATGATACTCATGGTACGCTCGGCGTCGATGTATTTATCGAAACCATTCCTTTTACAGAAACACGCAATTATGTAAAAAATGTACTGGTTTACGATTATATCTATCGACTTATTTTGAATCATCAGCCACAACAATTGCTCACTGATGATGAGTTAAAAGCAACTTATTAATAATAGATATTAAACTTGACTAACTGGATAACATAGACACTATTCTCATCACCAAATAGTCCGCCCTGAAAACCCTGGTAAAATGATTTTCGGGGCCAACCAATAACCAGATAATCAATTTAATTAAGGCCATATAGAAAGGGTAAGTTATGCAACAAGATGATTGGCAAAATACTGTCGAACTGCTCAAACAAGCATTTAAAGATAATGTAGAATTTGATTTACTGAAATTATTATTAACACTAGATGAGCGAGACGCGATTGCCACACGAGTTGAGATTATTAAACTTCTGCTGGAAGGGAGTATCAATCAACGTGAGCTTAAAAATCGCTTAGGTATTGGTATAGCGACGGTCACGCGCGGTTCTAATAGCCTCAAAGAAGCGAAACCTGAGCTCAAAACCTGGCTAGAAAAAAATCTGCTAGTTAAATCGGATGTGTAAGGAATAGGTCGGTAGTAGCAAATCGGCGTAAAACAGTCAATCATGTAGAGATTATCGATAATATTGGCGGTCACATCGACCGCCATCAAATCAATCGATTACTCTTTCATAATAATCGGAATGCAATAGTCACACTCAATTTCTTCTGGGCTCTCAAACAAGCCGTTACTAAAGTCATGCGTATCACAATGATAATGAATTTCAATATCAGGATCTTTACGACGTTTAACGCTAAGTGCCGGTAATGCAGCAAGATAGATCTGCTCAATGAAGGCCCAAAAACCATCAGTAGGACCAATATATTTAAAGCAGACATATAAGCCTTCTTTACGATGAAAGGCATAAATATCTTCGATATTTTTCTTCTCTTCTAGCGCTATCGTATAGATCATCTCTTGTTCATCAGGATTATCGATACTCGGTTGTGGCATACTAAAAGCAAAAACCTGTGATGGGAAATGTTCTTTACTCTTAACATACTTCTTCACATAATCTTTGAAGAAGTTCTCTCGAATTTTGATTTTCTCACTCAGTATCTCATTCAGATTACAGCGGCTCTTATAAGCCACGCCCCAGAAAACTTTATCCGGAAATGTAATAAATTGAGGTTCAGGCAACATTAACGGCTTCTTATCCAATTCAATAGGTGGCGTTAATCCCGCAGGATCCCAATACTCAGCACGACGATAGCTCGCGGGTGTTAAACTAAACTGCTTTTTAAATGAACGCGTAAAAGTTTGTTGCGAATCAAATCGATACTGCATAGCAATATCTAAAATCGGTTTACTGGTGAGCTTCAGCGCCAACGCTGCATGCGTTAAGCGACGATGACGAATATAAGTACCTAGAATACAGCCGGTAACTTCTTTAAACATACGCTGTAAGTGCCATTTAGAATAGCCGGATTTTTTAGCAACATTATCTATCGATAGCGGCTGCTCTAAATTTTTTTCAATCCATTTAATCAAATCAGAAATAATGTGTATTTGATTCATAAAATTTGTACCACTATCACTGTGAAAATACCCTAAAATGAACTATCTTACCTAAAAAATAATCAGTAATTATAATCGAAAAACAAATAAAATATAACTATTAATCAATTTTAATTTAAATAATAGACATTTTTGTTTATCGCATCGTTGCGAAATATTGATTTATTCGCACAAACATCCTTATTCAACCTGAATAAATGAGAACTCAATGATGATACTGACATGTAAGTTAATTCGCTTATACAACACTTAATAGTAAGAGTGCTCGCCACGCTGGTGCTCAGTAAGATCCTTTACGCCTGCAAGTTCAGGGAACTCTGCCATTAGCTCTTTTTCAATGCCCTCTTTTAATGTCACGTCAATCATAGAGCATCCATTACAGCCACCACCAAATTGTAAAATAACGAAATGATCATCGGTTATTTCAACCAAAGAGACATAACCACCATGGCCAGCTAGCTGAGGATTAATTTTTGACTGTAAAACATATTGAACACGTTCAATTAAAGGTGCATCATCAGCCACTTTTCTCATTTTCGAATTAGGTGCTTTTAACGTCAGCTGAGATCCAAGATCATCTATAGTAAAGTCAATCAATGCCTCCTCCAAAAAAGGAGCACTAATTTCATCAATATAGACCGAAAAATCAGCGAAAACTTGTTTCACATCTTTTTCTTCGACACTATCCGGTGGACAATAAGAGACACCACACTCCGCCGATGGCGTGCCAGGATTGATAACAAAAATCCGAATTTGTGTATTTTCTGGCTGTTTTTCCAACAATTTTTTAAAATGAGTCTGTGCTGATTCTGTAATTGTGACAATTGACATAACTTATTATCCTAAAATAGTTGACCTCTATTGTAGGTTATTATAGGGGCTGTTTATTGTTTCTACAAGGTTCTGCATAAACAAATTACTTGAATATCTTTTGCACCATTGCGGGCTAAAACCTGACAAATCTCATCAATAGTACTGCCCGTCGTGACAATATCATCAACTAATAGGATACGTTTACCCGATAATAAATCCTGACAATCAAAAGCATTATGCAAATTGGCGCGACGATCGCGTGCAGATAAATATTTTTGATCGGGTGTCAATTTTTTTCGAATTAATTGGTCTTGACTATAATCACAATCAAGCCAATAAGCCACTAACTTAGCCATCAAGGCAGTTTGATTAAAACCTCGCTGTGCTTGTCGACGTTGAGATAAGGGGACTGACAGAACCAGATCTGGTTTTTGTAATCCCTGTATACGTCGATAATCCAGCCATCTTAATAGCAGTAAGCGTCCAAACAGATAAGATAATTCAATCCGTCGATTAAACTTTAATTGATGAACCAACTGTTTCAACGGTTCACGATAAGCGGTTACCGCCATCAAAATCGACCATAATGGCGATTTATGTCGACAAGAATAACAAACAGGCGTAGAAAAAGAGGGCAGACTACACAGTAAACAAGGGCAGTCGATGGCTGTTAGTTGTTTTAAACAGTAACTACAGATACCGTGCTGAGATAATCGCAAAGATAAATGACATAAAAAACATCGCGTTTGTAGAAAACCGATCATCAACAGCCCCCATGATAAAATAGTTTCAAACAGGATATATCAACCAAAATAGTCTTGATATATCAAAGACATCTTCTTTATCGCTGTTTTTTTAATCGTCAAACAATAATTATGCAAATTTTGGGAACTATTTCCATAAAATATGTCTTAATTCAAATAGCAGGTAAAAAATGCATTATTTATCTTTTAAATGGTGCAATAATATGAATAGAAATATCAACATGGATTGTTTTGTTACGCTCAGTAGAAAACAAAAAAATAAACTCAATAAGGGAACGGTTGTTATGTTTAAGAAAGGGCTAGTTTGGATTATTGCGATGATGTTTTCACTTATCTCTGCGGCATCATTTGCCGATACTAAAGTGAAAATGGTGACGAATTTAGGGGATATTGTGATTGAGCTCAACACAAAAGCAGCGCCAATCTCAAGTGCCAACTTTTTGAAATATGTTAATAGCGGTTTTTATGATGGTCTGATTTTTCATCGTGTTATTCCCAATTTTATGATTCAAGGGGGCGGTTTTAATAGTACTATGGAACAAAAAGAGACGAATCCTGCAATCAAAAATGAAGCCAATAACGGTCTTAAAAATCAACGTGGCACGATTGCGATGGCCAGAACCAACGTCATAGATAGTGCGACCAGTCAGTTTTTTATCAATTTAGTCAATAATGATTTTCTTAATTATCAATCACCTAAAAATTATGGTTATGCCGTATTTGGTAAAGTGATCGACGGCATGGATATCGTGGATAAAATTGCCGAGATCAAAACAGGACGCTCGAAAGGTTATGACAATGTTCCTCTAGAACCGATTAAGATTATTCAAGCAAAAGTGATTCAATAAGTTTACGCGCATTGCGTGATATTCAAAAAACGGCAATCCTGCCGTTTTTTGATCTGTACCCATTTATCTCTGCAATAAAAAATTCGCTAAGCTTCGCACCCCAAGCCCTGTCGCACCTGTCGCCCATAAATCAACGGGACTTTTACGATAAGTCGCCGAGCAGTCAATA
Organism: Orbaceae bacterium lpD01; assembly: GCA_036251705.1. Taxonomy (NCBI): domain Bacteria; kingdom Pseudomonadati; phylum Pseudomonadota; class Gammaproteobacteria; order Orbales; family Orbaceae; genus Utexia; species Utexia brackfieldae. The sequence goes on from CP133959.1 coordinate 181,221, forward strand.
TGTAACCAACCCTGTTGATAAGATTCAAGAAAATGGGATAAAAATGCAGCGGCTGTACTTGCGCCCGCCGTATTGGCTTGCCCCGCATTATTTAAATCAGCAAAAGCTGAAGGTAACTGACTACGATGAAATTCAGCCAGTGGTAAACGCCAAAAAGGCTCATATTCTTGCTGAGCAGACGCTAATAACTGGCCAGCCATGATATCGTCAAAACTCAGTAATGAATGATAATCATTACCTACCGCAATTTTTGCCGCACCCGTTAACGTCGCACAATCAATTATTAGTTCTGGTTGATACTGCTCAGCATCAATTAAACCATCGGCTAATACGAGCCGCCCCTCAGCATCGGTATTAGTCACCTCAACGGTTTTACCATTACGATAATGAATAATATCCCCCAATTTGAAGGCACTGCCACTGACCATATTATCGGCACAACACAAGATCAGTTTTACCCGTTTATTCAGTCCACGTACAATCGCCAGCGCTAGTGCACCGGCAACCGTCGCCGCACCGCCCATATCTGATTTCATTGACTCCATAAAATTACTCGGTTTTAGGCTATAACCACCTGAATCAAAAGTAATTCCTTTACCCACCAAACAGACATTGACAGGCGCTTTCACATCACCTGTCGGATTGAAATCGAGTGTTAATAGAGCTGGCTCACGCGTGGAACCTCGACCAACTGTATAAATACCGTGATAGCCTTTATCATTGAGCGCTTCACCCGCGGTTAACGTATATTCAAATTGATCGGTTACTGATGCGATTAAACTGACGCTTCGCTGAGCAAGTGCCACCGGGCCTAGCTCTTCGGCTGGCATGTTGATGGTATCGCGAACCCAATCAATGATCAGTAAACGATGACGCAGTTCAGCCATATCGGATTCACTTAATTCTGGCCACGCAATCACGTTATTACATTTAGGATGACGAAATCCTTGCCAAAAATGCCAGCAAGCTTCAACATCCCAACCTTCGCCGGCTAACTTGATACTTTTAATTCCCTGACCATCAAGCTTGCGTCCCGCACGCTGAATTGCGCCTAAGCGGTGATTTTCTCGATAATGAATGATCGCGCCTACGTCATTGAAACTGATTAACGCGTTTTTGCCCCAGGTTATTGGCGCAGCCTCAGCAGATAAAAAAATCGACATCGCGGTCATAATTTATTCCTTCATAATGATATTTTAATCGTTATAGTATATGGTTTGCCTGTATCGATTGTCGATGACAATCAGACGCTAATCCAAATCAATTTCTCACTAAACTTTTATTTCCTCTATCTTAACGGGCTAAATGGTTTTAGCCTGTTCGTAGGCCGACAAAGTCAATTTTCTGGCGGACTGGTGATCGACCATCGGTAAGGGATAATCCAGTGTTTTCTGTTGTTCATTAGCCCATGAATGTGGCACATGAATAAACTTATCCGGTACCTGCGCTAATTCAGGCAGCCAGTGCCGGATAAAATCACCTTGAGTATCAAAGCGCTCGCCCTGCGTCGTTGGATTAAAAATACGAAAATATGGCGCTGCATCGGTACCGGTTGAGGCCGCCCACTGCCATCCACCATTATTCGCAGCTAAATCCCCATCGGTTAACTGTGACATAAAATAACGTTCACCCCAACGCCAGTCAATTAAGAGATCTTTGACTAGAAAACTGGCACAGATCATTCGCAACCGGTTATGCATCCAGCCAGTTTGATTTAACTGACGCATTGCAGCATCAACAATCGGATATCCGGTCATCCCGGTTTGCCACAAAGAAAAATCAGCCGGACTGTTTTGCCAAATCACACTATCAGTCCAATCAATAAATGGTTTTCCTTTACTCAATCTGGGATAAGCAACCAGTAAATGCTGATAAAATTCACGCCAGATTAACTCATTAAACCAAACAAAAGCGCCACTTTGCTGATCCTGCCAAAACAGCGGATTTTCCAACGAGAGTCGCATAAAACACTGTTTAACTGAAATAATCCCTAACGCTAAATAGGCCGACAACTTACTGGTTCCATCTAGTGCCGGACGATCGCGCGTTTGTGCATAATCATGCACCTGCTGCGCACAAAAATGCCGCAATCTATCTAAAGCGGCCGCTTCTCCAGCCGGCAAATCGTGATAATCGGCATATGGATAATCAAAAGGGGGTATGTGACTCTGACTTATCGGGTGATTTCGAGGCTGTGGCTTTGGCGTAACCGTCATATTCGCAGCAAAAAATGTTTGCAAAAATGACTGCCTAAAAGGGGTAAAAACTTTATACATTTCGTGATTACCCGTCAAAACCGACAGCGGCGGCAAAAATAGATTACCATGACAACCTGTGACATTGACTGAATTTGACAATTTTTGCCCAAGCAAAATATCCCGCTGTTGTTCATTAAACTCATACTGATGATTGTAAAATAACTTGCTGACAGCATGCTGCTGACAAAGCGTAACCAAAATATCAACAGATGCCGTAAAATCGTCGCATTGTTGATAAAGTAGTGGAATACCTAATACCGCTAAGGATTGTTGTAAAGCTAACAAATTATCATAGATAAAATGCGCTTGTCTGGCTGACATATCATGCTGCCGCCATTGCCCTGGCGTTGCAATAAAAACGGCTATCACATTCGCTTGTGGATCTTCGCATGCCATAGACAGGGCAGGATTATCAGTCACTCGTAGATCATTACGAAACCAAACTAAGTGCGTAGATCTTTTATTCGACATGGGCAGAATCCTCTAAAATAAGATAACTGTGTTGTAATATATCCCGGTAACCGGTTAAATAATACTGCTGACGTAAATAATCATTCGGATATAAAGCCAGATAGTCATTTAACTGATTGATCACGACTAAAAGCGATAACTGGCCTTGTCGGAATGCCTCAATCTGCTCAACCAGTTGCTGTTTTTGCTGTGCATTCAAATAAGGACGAAAGTAGCCTTGCAGATGTTGTACGACATTGCTATGGTTTTGTTTACTTGAACCCAAAGCAAAAATAGTGAGTAGTTTTTTTTTATAGATTTGCAAAGTCTCTTCAGTCACCGCTTGTAGCTGTGCGACATAGGGCCCTATTTTTCTATATTCAGGTTGTGAATAGGCTAATAACAGCAGTTTAAACCGACTATGATAATCAATTAAAGCCTGCTTAGTCGGCTGGATTTGCTTTAACTCATTGATAGTGAGTAACTGAACTAAATAGTTGATGAGATGCTTAGGCGATGAAAGCTTATCGATAGTGATACAGGGTACGGCGGCTTCATCTATAGTCGGGCACTCACTAATCATACCACTCACATCAGTGGATATAATCAAGTCAGCGTATAGTTCAATCTGATAACCTAATGAGGCTACAATAGTACACAACTGTTGATAATGCCGATTCAAGAATAGTTCCGCCGGATTAATCTCAATCTGAATGACCAGTCTCTTATTCATCATCAATCCCATACTTATGACATCATAATTTAGTATTATAGATAACGGCACGATTAGCTATAACAATTTGACTATTTTAGTGATAATTTCTCGATATTCGCTGCTTCATTATTTTATCATGGTCAATCATCTGCTATAAAGATAAAGCGCAAAAAAATAGCGATGAAGCTATACCGGCAGCGCCAAAATAGGATGCACATCTTATCGGCTAACTGACCAATATCTACTTGTTTGTATCCAAGTAATTAATCGGTAGGGTTTCTCTGGACCTATCTAATGGTATAATCAATTGGCTTTCATTATCAGCTAAAAGGAATCGTTAAACTATGTCTCGTTCTCTCACGCTCACGGAGTTTTTATGTCAAATTCCTAAAGCAGAGCTCCATTATCATCTATTAGGTGGTGTCAGATTAAACACCATGCTTGATTTAGCCAAAAAATACAATGTGGCATTGACAGAAAAAGAAGCGAAAACCTATTATCGAGCCTATGCACATGAAAATGAAGTAATGAAAGGCGGAATTGCGGCACTTAACTTCTTATATCCACTGCTGCGATCAATAGAAGACTACCAACGGGTTGCGTTTGAAGTCTTAGAAGATGCGAAAAATACTGGTATTCGTTATGTCGAATTTTTCTGGAATCCTTCCGATACCTCATTACCCTATAATGAGGTTACTGAAGCGTTAGTTAGTATTTTTAAGCAAGCAGAAACCGCCTGGGATATCAGCGCTTATCTGATTCCCTCGATCAATCGAGAAAAAAGCCCAGAAGAGGCCATTACGATGGTTGAGATGGCCATTAACTATCCACATCCCAGAGTCCTGGGCATTGGCATTGATTACCGTGAAGATAATGCCCCGATTGAGCACTTCTGGAAAGCTTACCGCTTAGCACAGCAACACGGATTAAGATTAACAGGGCACTGCGCTGAATTTGGTCTTCATTGGCGCAATGTGGAAACGGGGCTGGATCTTATCGGTCTGGAGAGGATTGATCACGGCTATACCGTTACTGAAAACCCCACCTTAATGGCTCGGTGTGTGAAAGAGGGAATACCATTTACGGTCGTACCAAGTAATACCTTCTTTTTGAAAAAATGGCCAGATCATCATGAATGGCGCACTAAACATCCGATTCGCGTTATGGCTAAGGCGGGTATGAAAATTATTCCCGCCACTGATGATTGGCATATGCATGATACCAATGGCGTGAAATGTTATCAGATATTAATTGAAGATTTTGGTTTTGATTTGGATGGCATCCGCCAGCTGATTATCAATGGAATTGATGCGGCATGGCAGCCAGAGCCGGTCAAACAAAAATGGCGTTATGAATGGCTTAATCGTTTTGATTTATTACGTCAAAAACTCATTTCTGAGCCAACGATTGATCCATCACACCGTATCGCATATGGACCACAAATCCATCGTTAAACCATCCCGCTGATATAAAATAAGGTGGCATTCACCACCTTATTGATCTTTAAAACAGTCAACAACTACACGACAACTCACGCTAGGCGCTATGCGGTATTATCTCTATTTAACTAAAATAGATATACGACAATACGATACAAGTGAAAATACCGGCAAAAATCGGCATTGAGGTGCGCTTAACAATAGCGATTGGTGTGACTTTAATAATCGAAGCCACGACAATCACGACCGCTGAGACAGGCGATACTGAACGAATTAAATTCGAAGTAAGCTGCATCGGCAAAGCGACCAGTACGGTATTGACCTGCATTGCCTCAGTAATCTCAGGAATAATTTTAATAAATGAGTGGAAAACCGCAATACCGCTACCACTGATAAAACCAATTAAACCGGCCATACCCGAAAAGAACAGCATCAAAATCGATCCCGCGCCTTCAACATTATCGAGACTTTGGGTTAATAAGTTAATCACACCGACCGCTTTTAACCCTTCCACGAACAGGCCTGCGGCGATTATTAATGAAACCACCTGAAAGAAACCCTGTCCCATTCCCTCAAAAAAGATATTAAAATCTTTAATCACTGTTTTTATTTTTCTTTTACGAATTAATTCAACAATCAGTGGTAAAACCATCGAGATTAAGGTGATCTCTAATAAGCCGATTTTTATCGTTGACTTACCGGTGGCGGGATCAATAAAACCTAAATTGAAAAACAATAAAAACAGAATTGGTAAGATCGGGAAAATGGCATACCAAGTTGGCGGTAACGGCTGTTTTTTCTCATCTTCACTATGTGATATTTCGAAAGGTACACGCACAGTGCCTTCTCGCTTATCCATATAACGCTGCCACAGTAGATGAACGATCGCCATAATAATTAATGCCGGAATCGACACTTTTGCATGATAATTTAAGATATATTCTAGTGGTGTAATACCCAGACGCTGAGCCACAACCACATTATCAGATCCCAAAGGTGTTGGCGCAATCGTTGCGGTGGTGGCAATCACTGCGCCAGCCGTTAACGGTGACATGCCCGCGGTTCGCAGCGCCGGATAAAGTGTTGCCATTAATAAAATCGCCAGCCCTGCCGCACTGGGGAGAACCATTTGTAACATATTGCCGAGCAAAAAGACAACCGGTACCAAGATATATACAGATTTGATACTTTTAATCGGCTTTGATAAGGCATGAACCATCGCATCATTAGCACCGATATGCGTCATATAGCTGGCAAAGCCAAATAAGATCATAATGGTTAAGCCAACAATCCCCATTTGCATACCAAACACATCAGCCGCTTTGGTAAAGGGATCGAGCCAGATAGAACCCGAACCTTGTCCTTTTCCATAAATAGGATGATTCAGTATCACGGCCAAATAGAGCAAGACCAGTCCGGCAAGAAAAAGAATAATCTTGGCATCAAAATTCTTGGCAATTAAATAACCGACTGCAATAATAAAAACAACACTAATAATGACTTCAATCATTTTAAAAGATCTCAAAAACCATCTTTAAGCAAAATAAAAAAACCAATTATCTGATGATAATCGGTACCAATCTCATCCATGATTATTCTATCCGTGAATCATCATATCGGCGCTTCACAATGATAATCCATCACAAAACAATATTTATCCAACTACAGTTAATCTTATAACTGACTTTTCAGCAAAGATGATCATAGCGAGCCATCTTGATAGCTTTAAATACAAAAGCCCCTTAAAGAAGGGGCTTTGGATATAAAACTTAAATAGCTGATTACTCGTCTGCTGAATTCAGCAACTCTGCCAGATTGGCGGTTGCTTCTTCCGCGGTAATGGTTGCTGCATCTGAAGAAGCTTCAATTGCAGTTGCCATGTCACGCTGCTTACGACGTAAACGCTCTTTGTGATAAGCATAACCGGTACCGGCAGGAATCAGACGACCGACGATAACGTTTTCTTTCAGACCACGTAATTCATCATTTTTACCTGCTACAGCCGCTTCAGTTAAGACTCGTGTCGTTTCCTGGAACGAGGCCGCAGAAATAAATGATTCAGTTGTCAATGATGCTTTAGTGATACCTAATAGATCATGCATGTACTCAGCCGGCGCTTTACCTTGTGCTTCTAGCTCGCGGTTCACAATCTTAACGCGAGCAACTTCTAGTTGCTCGCCTTCTAAGAAGCGTGAATCACCCACATTGGTGATCGTTCCTTTACGTAGCATTTGACGAACGATAACCTCAATGTGTTTATCATTGATCTTAACACCTTGTAATCGGTAAACTTCCTGAACTTCATTCACAATATAACGCGTGACCGCATTCACACCGCGCAGACGTAAAATATCATGTGGTGATTCAGCACCATCAGAAATCACATCACCACGTTGAACTTGTTCACCTTCAAATACGTTGAGCTGACGCCATTTTGGAATCATCTCTTCATATGGATCGCTACCATCAATTGGACTGATGACTAAACGGCGTTTACCTTTAGTCTCTTTACCAAATGAAACGATACCATCAACTTCAGCCAGAATTGCCGGCTCTTTTGGTTTACGCGCTTCAAATAAATCGGCTACGCGTGGTAGACCACCGGTAATATCTTTAGTACCCACAGATGCCTGAGGAATACGCGCTAATGCGTCACCGACGTTAATCTGGATACCATCTTCAAGTTGAACAAGGGCTTTACCTGGTAAAAAGTATTGTGCTGGCATTTCAGAACCAGAAACAATCACTTCTTTGCCTTTAGCATCAACAATCTTAATCGCTGGACGTAAATCTTTACCTAAACCTGTACGCTCTGCAACATCAAGTACCGCAATTGAGGATAAGCCCGTTAACTCATCTGTCTGACGTGTAATCGTCTGTCCATCAAGCATATCAACAAAACGAACAAAACCACTCACCTCGGAAATAACCGGCATGGTATGCGGATCCCAGTTCGCCACAGTTTCACCTGCGTTTACTGCGGCCCCATCACCTTTCGATAATAGTGAACCGTAAGGCACTTTATAGGTCTCTTTCATACGACCAAATTCGTCAACAATCGTTAATTCGGTGTTACGAGAAGTGATCACTAATTTCTTATCAGCGTTGATAACAAACTTCGCATTCGCTAATTTAACCGTACCTTTGTTACGCACTTGAATACTTGATTCAGCTGCTGCTCGTGATGCCGCACCACCGATATGGAACGTACGCATCGTTAACTGTGTACCAGGTTCACCGATTGACTGCGCCGCAATAACACCGACCGCTTCACCGCGGTTAATGATATGACCACGCGCCAAGTCACGACCATAACAGTTCGCACAAACACCAAAATCAGTATTACATGACACGACTGAACGAACTTTCACGCTATCGATCAGCTCTGCTTCTAATAAATCACAGAAATGCTCATCAAGTAAGGTATTACGTGGAATCAGAATATCAGCACTGCCTGGTTTTAATACATCTTCAGCGGTGACACGACCTAATACACGATCACGAAGTGGCTCTTTAACATCGCCGCCTTCAATAACCGGCGTCATCACAACACCATCAGTTGTGCCGCAATCATCTTCGATAATAACCAAGTCCTGAGCAACATCAACTAAACGACGGGTCAAATAACCTGAGTTCGCTGTTTTTAATGCTGTATCGGCAAGACCTTTACGCGCACCATGGGTTGAAATAAAGTACTGAAGTACGTTCAAGCCTTCACGGAAGTTTGCCGTGATTGGTGTTTCGATAATCGAGCCATCTGGTTTTGCCATCAGGCCACGCATACCCGCCAACTGACGAATCTGAGCAGCCGAACCTCGCGCACCAGAGTCAGCCATCATATAGATGCTGTTAAAGGAGGCTTGTTTCTCTTCCTGTCCGTCGCGGTTAATCACGGTATCGGTTGATAAGTTATCCATCATCGCTTTAGCAACACGCTCATTGGCGGCTGCCCAGATATCGATAACTTTATTATAACGTTCACCCGCCGTCACTAAACCAGACTGGAACTGTTGTTGAATTTCAGCAACTTCGGCTTCCGCTTCACTGATAATTTCAAGTTTCTTAGCTGGAATCACCATATCATCGATACCAACAGACACACCTGAACGCGCAGCATAGGCAAAACCGGTATACATCACTTGGTCAGCAAGAATAACCGTTTCTTTCATCCCTAATTGGCGATAACAAACATTCAGCGTTTTGGATACCGCTTTTTTACCTAGTGGCTGGTTGATTAAAGCAAAAGGTAAACCTTTAGGAATGATCAACCATAAAATAGCACGACCAATCGTGGTATCAACGATAGACGTTGAAGCTTCCCATTCACCTGCGCTATTTTTGGTATGTTCAGTAATACGAACTTTTACACGCGCATGCAGCTCAGCTAAGCCTAAACGATAAACATTTTCAGCTTCTTTCGGACCAGTTAATAACATGCCTTCACCTTTCGCGTTAATTTTATCACGCGTCATGTAGTAAAGACCCAATACCACGTCCTGTGAAGGAACGATAATTGGCTCGCCACTAGCAGGAGAAAGAATATTATTAGTAGACATCATTAAAGCACGTGCTTCAAGTTGAGCCTCGAGCGTTAATGGTACGTGAACCGCCATCTGGTCACCATCGAAGTCGGCATTGAACGCCGCACAAACGAGTGGGTGCAATTGAATCGCTTTACCTTCAATGAGAATAGGTTCAAATGCCTGAATACCTAAACGGTGAAGCGTTGGTGCACGGTTTAATAATACCGGATGTTCGCGGATAACCTCATCTAAGATATCCCAAACGATCGCATCTTCACGCTCAACCATTTTCTTAGCAGCTTTGATAGTTGTAGCATAGCCACGACGCTCTAATTTGCCATAAATAAATGGTTTAAACAGCTCAAGTGCCATCTTCTTCGGCAGACCACACTGATGTAGACGTAAGTATGGACCTACTGTAATTACAGAACGGCCTGAGTAGTCAACACGTTTACCGAGTAGATTCTGACGGAAACGACCTTGCTTACCTTTAATCATATCAGCTAAAGATTTTAAAGGACGTTTATTAGAGCCAGTAATCGCACGGCCACGACGACCATTATCAAGTAGTGCATCAACTGATTCTTGTAACATCCGTTTTTCATTACGGACGATAATATCAGGTGCCGCTAAATCTAATAGACGTTTTAAACGGTTATTACGGTTGATCACTCGACGATATAAATCATTCAAATCTGATGTTGCAAAGCGACCGCCATCAAGTGGCACTAATGGACGCAAATCAGGTGGTAGTACCGGCAGTACATTTAAAATCATCCACTCTGGTTTATTTTCAGACAGAATAAAGGCTTCAAGAATCTTAATACGTTTAGTGATTTTCTTACGTTTAGTTTCTGAGTTAGTAATCGATAACTCTTCACGTAACATATCGCATTCAGCGTTAATGTCTAAATTACGTAATAGTTCCTGAATCGCTTCCGCACCCATACGCGCATCAAATTCGTCACCGAACTCTTCAAGCGCATCAAGATACTGCTCTTCAGTTAAAATCTGACCACGATCTAAATTTGTCATCCCGCCATTAAGAACCATAAATGATTCAAAATAAAGTACGCGTTCAATATCACGTAGTGGCATATCTAATAATAGACCGATACGCGATGGTAATGATTTTAAAAACCAAATATGGGCGGTTGGCGAGGCAAGTTCAATATGCCCCATACGTTCACGACGAACTTTAGTTTGCGTTACTTCTACGCCACATTTTTCACAAATCACACCACGGTGTTTAAGGCGTTTATATTTTCCGCATAAGCATTCATAATCTTTGACCGGTCCAAAGATTCGCGCACAAAATAAACCATCACGTTCAGGTTTAAAGGTACGATAGTTAATCGTTTCAGGTTTTTTAACCTCACCAAATGACCATGAACGGATCATATCTGGCGACGCTAATCCAATTTTAATTGCATCAAACTCTTCTGTTTTTGTCTGTGCTTTTAGAAACTTTAATAAGTCTTTCACGAATTGGCTCCTGTGGAGTTAAACCAATTAGACAACCTGTCGACTTTATCACAAAGTACAACAGGTTATCCCTGTAAGTGGGCATCACCCATTATTTAGTTAGCAGATTACTCTTCATCTAACTCAATATTAATACCTAACGAACGAATCTCTTTTAACAATACGTTAAACGATTCAGGGATCGCAGGTTCCATGCGATGATCACCATCTACAATATTTTTGTACATCTTAGTTCGACCGTTAACGTCATCTGACTTAACTGTTAACATTTCTTGTAAGGTATAAGCGGCACCGTATGCTTCAAGTGCCCATACTTCCATCTCACCGAAACGTTGACCACCGAATTGAGCTTTACCACCAAGCGGCTGCTGAGTAACCAAGCTATAAGAGCCGGTTGAACGCGCATGCATCTTGTCATCAACTAAATGGTTCAGTTTCAACATGTACATATAACCAACCGTAACTGGACGTTCAAACTTCTCACCCGTACGACCGTCATATAATGCGATCTGACCTGAAGTTGGGATATCACCTAATTCAAGTAGTGATTTAATTTCAGCTTCTTTAGCACCATCAAACACTGGTGTCGCAAGTGGCATACCATTACGTAAATTACGTGCGAGTACCATCACTTCTTCGTCAGTAAAGGTCGCAAGATCAACTTTCTGACCTACGCCAAGACCAAGATCATAAGCTTTCTGGATAAATTTACGTAATTTCTGTATTTCAGCTTGTTGTTTCAGTAACGCATCAATCTTGTTACCAATCCCTTTCGCAGCCATACCTAAATGAGTTTCTAGGATCTGACCGATGTTCATACGAGATGGAACACCCAATGGATTTAGTACGATATCAACTGGTTGACCATTTTCGTCATAAGGCATATCTTCAATTGGGTTAATTTTTGAAATAACCCCTTTGTTACCATGACGACCCGCCATTTTATCACCAGGCTGAATTTGACGCTTAACAGCAAGATAAACTTTAACGATTTTTAAAACACCCGGCTGTAAATCATCGCCTTGGGTAATTTTCATACGTTTGGCTTCAAGTTTTTTATCAAACTCAACTTTAATCTCATCGTATTGATTCGCTAACTGCTCTAATAGATCTTGCTTATCTTCATCAGCTAAACCAATTGTTAACCATTTATCATGAGATAACATATCCAGTTTAGCGGCTTCAATACCGCCAGAAATTAAAACGTCACGAATACGAGCAAACAGCGCGGCTTCAAGAATTTTACGTTCTTCAGTTAAATCCTTACGCACTTGTTTAAGCTGCATATCTTCAATTTCTAGTGCTCGTTTATCTTTAACGACGCCATCACGCGTAAAGACCTGAACATCAATAACTGTACCGGAAACACCATTTGGTACACGTAATGAAGTATCTTTAACGTCAGAGGCTTTTTCACCAAAAATCGCACGTAATAGTTTTTCTTCTGGCGTTAATTGTGTTTCACCTTTTGGTGTCACTTTACCAACCAGAATATCGCCGCCATTAACTTCAGCACCGATGTAAACAATACCTGATTCATCGAGTTTAGATAACGCAGCTTCACCCACATTTGGAATATCTGCAGAGATCTCTTCAGCACCGAGTTTAGTATCACGAGAGATACAAGATAATTCTTGAATGTGAATCGACGTGAAACGGTCATCTTGAACAACACGCTCAGAAACTAAGATGGAATCCTCGAAGTTATAACCATTCCATGGCATAAATGCCACGCGCATGTTTTGACCTAAAGCTAATTCACCTAAGTCGGTTGAAGGACCATCAGCCAATACATCGCCACGTTCAACTTTTTCACCTAATTCAACACAAGGAATTTGGTTAATACAGGTGTTTTGGTTAGAACGGGTATATTTAGTCAGGTTATAAATATCAATACCTGCTTCGCCTAAATACATTTCATCCGAATTGACATTAATCACGATACGTGATGCATCAACATACTGAACTGTACCACCACGTTTAGCAACAGCAGTTACCCCTGAATCGACAGCTACTGCGCGCTCCATACCTGTACCAACAAACGGTTTCTCCGCTTTCAACGTTGGTACCGCTTGACGTTGCATGTTTGCACCCATCAAGGCACGGTTCGCATCATCGTGTTCAAGGAATGGAATTAATGACGCACCGACCGAAACGATCTGCTGCGTAGAAACGTCCATATAGTTAATCTGTTCAGGACTATATAAACCTGACTCACCATTTAAACGACAAGTCACTAAGTCTTCCGCAAAGCGCGCCTTATCATCTAGATTTGAGTTAGCCTGAGCAATAACATAGCTGCTTTCATCGATAGCAGATAAGTAATCAATATCATCAGTAACTATACCATCAACCACTTTACGATAAGGTGTCTCAAGGAAACCATACTCATTAGTACGCGCATAAACCGCTAATGAGTTGATAAGACCGATGTTTGGACCTTCCGGTGTTTCGATTGGACATACACGACCATAATGGGTTGGATGTACGTCACGCACTTCAAAGCCAGCACGTTCACGCGTTAAACCACCAGGGCCTAATGCAGAGATACGGCGCTTATGCGTAATTTCTGATAATGGATTATTCTGATCCATAAATTGTGATAATTGGCTTGAACCAAAGAATTCACGAATCGCCGCAGAAATTGGTTTCGCGTTAATCATATCTTGTGGCATTAACGAATCAAGATCGCCTAAAGATAAGCGCTCTTTAACCGCACGTTCAACACGCACTAAACCAATACGGAATTGGTTTTCAGCCATTTCGCCAACACTACGGATACGACGGTTACCTAAGTGATCGATATCATCCACTTCGCCTTGACCATTACGGATGGCGATTAATTTCTTCATGACGTCAACGATATCTTCTGATGATAGTATGCCACTACCTTCAGTCTCGTTACGGCCAAGAGAACGATTGAATTTCATACGACCAACTGCTGATAAATCATATCTTTCATCAGAGAAGAATAAGTTATCAAATAGTGACTCAGCCGCTTCTTTCGTTGGTGGTTCACCAGGACGCATCATACGATAAATCTCAACTAAAGCGCCTAAACGGTCTGCAGCAGGATCATTACGTAATGTTTCCGAAATATAAGGGCCATGATCAAGATCATTGGTAAATAGTGTTTCAATTTTTTTATAACCCGCATTGGCTAGCTGTGCGAGTAGTTCTAAAGTCACCGATGTATTTGCCGCAGCAATGATTTCACCTGTGTCTTCATTAACATAATCTTTAGAAAGAACCTTACCGATAATATACTCAACAGGAACTTCAATTTTTGTTATTTCATCTTTTTCTAACTGTCGAATATGACGAGCGGTAATACGACGACCTTTCTCGATATAAACTTTACCTTTAACTTCGATATCAAACTGTGCTGTTTCGCCGCGTAAACGTTCAGGAACCAGAGTCATCTTCAGTTTATTTTTCGCTACTTCAAATATGACTTTCTCAAAGAAAAGATCCAGTATCTGCTGGGTATTATAGCCTAACGCTCTTAGAATAATGGTCGCAGGTAATTTACGGCGACGGTCAATACGCGCAAACAGGCTATCTTTTGGATCAAATTCAAAATCCAACCATGAACCACGATAAGGGATAATACGCGCGTTATATAATACTTTACCTGAAGAGTGTGTTTTACCTTTATCACTATCAAAGAACACGCCAGGACTACGATGTAACTGGGAAACGATAACGCGTTCAGTACCATTAATCACAAAGGTACCATTATCCGTCATTAACGGAATTTCACCCATATATACATCTTGTTCTTTAATATCCTTAACGGTTCCTTCAGGAGCATCTTTATCATAAATGACTAAACGTAATTTTACGCGTAATGGCGCAGAATAAGTGATACCACGGATTTGACACTCTTTAACATCAAAAACGGGTTCACCTAAGCGATAACTTACATACTGTAATTCTGCACTACCACTGTAACTTTTAATGGGAAAGATTGAACGGAAAGCGGCTTCTAGACCATAGTGGCCTTCAGGATCCTGCTCGATAAACTTCTGGAACGAATCAAGTTGAATAGAAAGAAGATAAGGTATATCCAGAACTTGTGGACGTTTACCAAAATTCTTACGAATTCGTTTTTTCTCGGTATAGGAATAAACCATTGGTTCCTCAACTTGCTGATCGGTGACCTAACATGCCCGAAGACAGGGTCATGCAATTTATAAAAATTATCAGAAATATAAACAAAATCAGTATAGGCTACTCTGTTATCTCTGACACCTTATCGAAAATATGTTAAATATCAATTGATTAGGCTTTGACTCGGTATATTATTATGACAATTTTGCGCTAAAAATCGCCTGTTTACTCTTAATATACCTTTACAGCGCAAAAAGGCTGGTGATAAAAAACCACCAGCCATCAGCCTTTTCAGGCCGCAAATTTTAAATCAAACTTATTTAAGTTCGACTGATGCACCAGATTCTTCAAGCGCTTTTTTAAGCGTTTCTGCATCATCTTTACTTGCTGCTTCTTTAACAACTGCAGGTGCAGATTCAACAAGATCTTTTGCTTCTTTAAGACCAAGACCAGTTGCGCCACGAACCGCTTTGATAACGGCTACTTTGTTAGCGCCAACAGCTGTTAATACAACGTCAAATTCAGTTTTTTCTTCAGCCGCTTCAGCTGGGCCAGATGCTGCTACTGCGACAGCTGCAGCAGCAGAAACACCGAATTTTTCTTCCATCATTGAAATTAATTCAACAACGTCCATTACTGACATCTCAGCTACTGCGTCTAAAATTTGTTCTTTAGTGATAGACATAATAAATATTCCTAAATTTACAAGTTATTCTTTGTTTATTAATTAACACATGCAATCGCAATCTTAAATCTGCTATTAAGCAGCTTCTTTTTGATCGCGAAGTGCTGCAAGAGTACGAACCAATTTGCCTGCTGCGGCTTCTTTCATGGTTGACATCAAACGTGCTAATGCTTCTTCGTAAGTTGGTAGAGTTGCTAAACGGTCAATATTGGCCGCAGTAATTAACTCACCTTCAAAGGCTGCTGCTTTAATCTCAAATTTGTCATTCCCTTTAGCAAACTCTTTAAATAAACGAGCTGCTGCACCTGGGTGCTCAAATGAAAATGCAATAAGAGTTGGACCAACAAACGTATCTTTTAAACACTCATAAGGTGTGCCTTCTACAATGCGACGTAATAAAGTATTACGCACAACACGTATATAAACACCCGCTTCACGAGCAGATTTACGTAATGTAGTCATTTTATCTACGGTTACGCCACGAGAATCGGCAACAACTGCAGATAGCGCACCTTTGGCTAGGTCAGTAACTTCAGCAACAATTGCTTGTTTATCTTGAAGATTTAGTGCCATTGGTTTTGCTCCTGGATAAAACTAGGCTTACGCCTAGACTCACTGTACTAACAATATGAACTCATCTCGACAATCAATTCATAGGTTAGCGTTACTACGGTGAGCAGAGGTCCAGTATATTTCAATTTATATCTATCAATTAAAATAACTATGTGGTTCTGTCACCGTCTACGTAGGAAATATTAAGTAATATCAGCAATGCCGCTATTACTCCTACGGTCTTGGACGGGGCTCGGAATAAGGCCGAGCACCAACCGTTCTTTTCTACCTACAGTAAATAGGTATAAAACTTAGTTTACTGTCGCAGTTAAGCTACCTTGCTCAATCGCAAGACCGGCACCCATCGTTGTAGAAAGGCTAACTTTCTTAATAAATACGCCTTTCGCTGTAGATGGTTTTGCACGTTTTAAAGCAACAAGTAATGCTTCTAAGTTTTCTTTTAATTTATCTGAACCAAAGTCAACTTTACCGATAGTGGTATGGATAATACCATTTTTATCATTACGGTAACGAACCTGACCTGCTTTAGCATTTTTAACTGCTTCAGCGACATTAGGTGTTACTGTACCGACTTTTGGGTTTGGCATTAAGCCACGTGGACCAAGGATTTGACCTAACTGACCGACGATACGCATTGCATCAGGCGAAGCAATAACAACATCGAAGTTCATCTCGCCTTTTTTGATCATTTCGCCAAGATCTTCCATACCTACAAGCTCAGCACCCGCTGCTTTTGCTGCTTCAGCATTTGCACCTTGTGCAAACACGGCAACACGAACACTACGGCCTGTACCATTAGGAAGAACGATCGCACCACGTACGTTTTGATCTGATTTACGTGCGTCAATACCTAGATTAACAGCAACATCAACACTTTCAACAAATTTAGCTGTTGCTAACTCTTTTAATAAAGCAATCGCTTCATTAATTTCATATTGTTTAGTCGCATCAACTTTATCGCGGATGAGCTTAGCTCGTTTGGTTAATTTAGCCATTCGATTATTCCTCCACTTCCAAGCCCATTGAACGTGCCGTACCTGCAATAGAACGCATCATCGTTTCAATGGTAGCACCATTCATATCTGCCGCTTTAGTTTCTGCGATTTCACGAATTTGTGCTTGAGTTATTTTACCTACTTTTTTCTTATTTGGTTCGCCAGAACCAGATTTGATTTTAGCTGCTTTTTTCAATAGTACAGCCGCAGGTGGAGTTTTAGTTTCGAATGTAAATGAACGGTCTGCGTACACAGTAATAACAACTGGAGTTGGTAGGCCTTTTTCCATGCCTTCTGTTCTTGCATTGAATGCTTTACAGAATTCCATGATATTCACACCGTGTTGACCTAAAGCAGGACCAACTGGTGGACTTGGATTAGCCGCACCAGCTGCAACTTGCAGTTTGATGTAGGCTGTGACTTTCTTTGCCATTTGTCTTTTCCTTGGTTGGGTTCAGGCGCCTTTGTTTAATAAATAAACAGATAGCTCCCCTAAGTTAAATGAGGGCAGGATTATGCTATAAAAACAATCAAACTGCAAGTGTTATTTATCATAAATATACTAAATTAATTCGTAAAAAATAAAATATAACCAGTCAGTTAAAACCAGCACTCACGTTTAGCTGTCACGTAACAAATCTTGCTTATTTTATCATTAAACTGAATAAAATAAAGACTATTTAATCAACTGCGATTGTGATTATCACGACTACACTGTGCCTCATTGACACTTTCACACCACATACTGTTTTAAATTCTTTTCTCTAAAACACCCTTCAAGACATTTCGTTTTATTATTTTTGAAGTTGATCACGAAAATCATAATAATCATTTGATTTCGATTTCGAAAGAAACTAGTTTAAAAGCAGACCTCAAACAGGATGAAATCATATGAAAGAGATTATCAGTAAACATAAACAAGGACAAGCGATTGGTATTTGTTCAGTCTGCTCCGCCCACCCCCTTATTATTCGAGCTGCATTTATTTTCGATTTAGAGAGCAATCGAAAGGTTTTGATTGAATCGACCTCAAATCAGGTCAATCAATATGGTGGCTACACCGGTATGAAACCAGCTGACTTTCGCCACTTTGTATTTAAAATAGCAGACGAAGTCGGTTTTCCTCACCACCGGATAATACTCGGCGGTGACCATTTAGGCCCAAACTGCTGGCAGCATGAATCGTCTGAACAAGCGATGCAAAAATCGGAAGTTCTGATTGCCGAGTATGTCAAAGCCGGATTTACTAAAATACATCTTGATGCCTCGATGTCGTGTGCTGACGATCCGGCGGTATTACTGCCGGAAGAGGTGGCCAAACGTGCCGCAAGATTATGCAAAATTGCCGAAGAGACCGCGACGCCAGCACAAAAACAGCAACTTACTTATATTATTGGTACCGAAGTACCCGTACCTGGCGGTGAGAGCGCGACCATCGATGCGATTCATGTCACACGTCCCCTGGATGTCGATCACACCCTAAAAACACATTATCAAGCCTTTGAACAATTCGGTATTCAAGAAGCCATATCGAGAATTATCGCCGTTGTCGTTCAGCCCGGTGTCGAGTTTGATCACTCACAAGTCATTCTTTACGACCGCACCAAAGCTCAAGCGCTATCCGAATATATTGCGGCAACGCCATTAGTCTACGAAGCACACTCAACAGATTACCAAACCAAAGCTTGCTTTAAACAACTCGTTGAAGATCACTTCGCTATCTTAAAAGTTGGTCCGGCACTCACCTTTGCCCTGCGCGAAGGTATTTTTTCACTGGCACAAATTGAAAAAGCGTTAATTAAACCAGAACAACACAGTGAAGTGCTATCGGTTATCGATCAAGTCATGCTCGATGAACCACACTACTGGAAAAAATATTATAGTCCGGTACACAGTAAAGCCATGATCGATATTCATTACAGTTTATCTGATCGTATTCGTTACTACTGGCCAGATCAGCGCATTGCCCATAGTGTGAATCAGTTATTAAGTAATCTTGCTGATATCACTATCCCACTAGGACTCATTAGTCAGCATTTTCCGATACAACTGGAACTGATTATCAATAAAAATCTGCCGGCCACGCCGCAGGATCTGTTAATCAATAAAATTCAAACTGTTTTACAACAATATGCTTATGGCTGTGGAGCGTAATCAATCATGACAACCTGTAATTTACTGATAAAAGATAATGTTGAGTTTGCGACTCATCACGATGTTTTAAAGCATTTAGCTGACACGCTTATTGAACAAGAGATCGTTAAGCCCAGCTACCGACAAGCCATTATCGAACGCGAAGCAAGCTTTCCCACCGGTATTTTGCTGGATGGTTATGCTGTTGCGATCCCGCATTGTGAAGCAGATCACGCACTCAAACCAGCTATTTATATGCTTAAGCTCGATAAACCAGTTGCTTTTTATCGTGCTGATGAGGATAGCACCGTCGATGTGTCACTTATTCTCGCCCTGGTTGTTACTGAACCTGCCCTGCAACTCGCGTTACTGCGTAGTTTGTTCAGTGAATTACAAAACGAGCAGTTTTATCACACCCTATTAACTTCATCGAATGATGATATCTCGCAGCTATTTCAACAAAAAATTTTTAATCACCGATAAATCGGTTGGAGGCAAGTTATGAAAAAAAGAGTTATCGTTGCATGCGGCGGCGCGGTTGCAACATCAACACTAGCAGCAGAAGAGATCAAAGATTTATGCAAAGAACATCATATCCCATTAGATCTGATTCAGTGTCGTGTGACGGAAATTGAGACCTATGTGGATGGGACCGACCTGATTTGTACTACCGCCAAAATTGATCGCAGTTTCGGCGATATTCCGGTCGTTCACGGAATGCCTTTTGTCTCAGGCGTCGGTATTGAACCACTAAAAGAGAAGATCTTATTGATTTTAAAAGGATAACGTTATGTTTACGCAAATCATGCAGTATATTCTTGATCTCGGACCTGCGGTCATGTTACCTCTGGTGATCATTCTCTTTTCGTTGGCGCTACGGATGAAAATCGGCGAAGCATTTAAAGCGGGTATTCATATCGGTATCGGTTTTGTCGGGATTGGGCTGGTTGTCGGGTTAATGTTAGATTCAATTGGACCTGCTGCCCAAGCGATGGCTGAACGTTTCGACATTAATCTTCATGTTATTGATGTGGGCTGGCCTGGCGCAGCACCGATGACCTGGGCATCACAAATTGCTTTGGTTGCCATTCCTGTTGCGATTGCCGTCAATATTGTCATGTTAGTGCTAAAATTAACCCGTGTCGTCAACGTCGATATCTGGAATATCTGGCATATGACCTTTACCGGTGCTTTTGTCCATATCGCCACTGGATCATATTGGTTAGGTATTTTAGGGGTTGTTGTGCATGCCGCTGTTGCCTATAAATTAGGTGATTGGTTCTATAAAGATACGCGAGATTACTTTGAACTGGAAGGTATCGCGGTGCCGCATGGCACATCCGCTTATTGCGGCCCGATTGCCGTATTTGTTGATGCCGTCATCGAAAAAATCCCTGGAATTCGCAAAATTAGTTTCAACGCAGAGAATATGCAAAAACGCTTTGGTGCTTTTGGCGAACCAACAACGATCGGTTTCTTTATGGGATTAATTCTCGGTCTATTAGCCGGTTATGGTTTAAAAGATATCTTACAACTAGCCATTAAAACCGCGGCAATCATGTTATTGATGCCTCGCGTTATCAAACCGATTATGGATGGCCTAACCCCAATTTCCAAACAAGCACGTAAACATTTACAGGCAAAATTCGGTGGACAAGAGTTTTTAATCGGCTTAGATCCGGCGCTACTATTAGGCCAAACCTCAGTTATCTCTACGAGTTTACTGTTTATCCCAATCACCATCTTAATTGCCATCATACTACCAGGTAATCAAATTCTGCCATTCGGTGATTTAGCGACCATCGGCTTCTTTATTGCCATGGGTGTTGCGGTACATCAAGGTAACCTATTTAGAATCCTGATCTCTGGTACGCTCATCATGGCGATGACGCTATGGATTGCAACACAAGCGGTTGGACTTAATACACAACTCGCTGTCAATGCGGGTGCCATCGCGGCTGACGGTTCACTGGTCGGTTCGATGGATCAGGGCGGCTCACCGATTACCTATATTTTAGTGCAATTACTGACCTTCAAACATGCAACTGGTCTTGCTGTCATCGGTATTTTTTATCTCTTTTGCCTCTTCTTGACCTGGAAAAGAGCACGTTATTTCGCCATACAGCAACAATGCCTGAATCAAACTGAAGTCAATACCAATAATTAACACAAAGGGAGCTTGCTCCCTTTAGCTGACCTTAAAGAAGGTGACCAATGAAGAGTATTATCGTTAATGAAAACAGTCAACTTGATATCATTCATGTTGAAATCCCAGAAATCACTCAACCCGATGAAGTATTAATTAAAATTGCTTACTCTGGCCTCTGTGGTTCTGATATTCCGCGTATTTTTGCCAAAGGTGCGCACTTCTATCCGATAACATTAGGCCATGAGTTTAGTGGTAAAGTTGTTGCCATCGGCGAAAATGTAACGCACCTGAGTCCTGACGATAAAGTCGCCAGCGTGCCATTATTACCCTGTTTCGCCTGCCCTGAATGTGAACATGGTTACTACTCTTTATGTAAACAGTATGATTTTGTCGGTTCTCGCCGCACTGGCGGTTTTTCTGAATATATTGTGGTTAATGCCAAAAATGTCTATAAACTGCCCAATCATGTTTCGTTATTAGAAGGAGCATTTTTCGAACCGCTTACCGTTGGCATGCATGCGATTTTACTTGCGGATGGTTGTGAGGATAAAAATGTGGTGATCATTGGTGCGGGTACTATCGGGCTTTTAGCGATGCAGTGCTGCAAAGCCATGGGGGCAAAGAGTATCACCGTCATTGATGTCAACACTAGCCGATTAGCACTCGCCTTAAGCTTGGGGGCTGATTTTGTCTATAACTCAGCAGAACTCTCCGAGCAAGAAATTCAGCAGAAATTATCAGAAAGCAGATTTAATCAGCTTATTTTAGAAACTGCCGGGGTTGTACCAACCGTTTTACTCAGTATCAAAATAGCGGGGCCCCGAGCAAAGATTATCTTGGTTGGTACGCTACACCATGATTTAACCTTACCCTCGGCAGTGTTTGGTCTGATTTTACGTAAAGAGCTGACGATTATCGGTAGCTGGATGAACTATTCCGCGCCATGGCCCGGTAAAGAGTGGCAACTGGTTAGTCAATATTGCCAAGATGGTGCAATTGAACTGACGCCGCTGATTGCCGGAATCGGCGATTTTGATGAGTTTATCAAACTGGTCGGCGCGCTACATGGAAAGCCGATGAGTGGTAAACTATTGCTTAACATAACCGATGATTGACCCGTTTTAATCACACCAGTGAGCGATGCACAATAACGTCAAACTATGTCGCACCGCTCATTGAAGAAAAATGCTTTATAAGACTGGATTAAGATAACCCTGAAAAACCTGATACAGCTCATATCATCAAGCATTATATTATCGTATGCTGAAAATAAACGCGATATCATGAGATGACAAGGGTAGGTTGTTTTCTTATAAATAAAAAATGCTTAATATTAAGCGAATAAAATATTCAAAAAGCCAATCTTATCTTTCGTTTTCTTTTAAGTTACACTATATAGAAAATTGCATAGGTATATATAATGAATGCTTTCGAAAGAAGAAACAAAATTGTCGAACTGCTCAATCAGCACGGTAGTGTGCTGGTCAATGATCTATCTCCGCGTTTTAACGTTTCGGAAGTGACCATCAGAACCGATCTTCGGTTACTAGAAAAAACCGGTGTACTATTACGTTTCCATGGCGGCGCAGCACACAGTCACCTGAATCTTTCAGATACCCCATTAAATGAGCTACAGTTAGAAGAGCGCTATCAATGCTCAATCGATCCTAAAAAGCATATCGCCCTTGCCGCAATGAATTATGTGCAAGATGGCAGTTCTATCATTCTCGATAGTGGTAGTACAACCATGATGATCGCAGAGGAACTGGTCAAGCTCAAAAATATTACTGTCATTACCAATAATCTACCTGCCGCATTTATTTTATCTGACAATATGGATATCGTTCTGTTTGTCTGTGGCGGTACATTACGCCATAAAACACGTTCAATGCATGGTCGCGCGACAGAACAGTGTCTTGAAGGTTTGGCGGCTGATTTACTGTTTGTTGGCGCTGACGGTATCGATCCACAGCGAGGTATCACCACGTTTAATGAAGGTTTCGCAATTAGTAGCATGATGGCCAAAGCAGCCAATAAAGTGATTGCCGTGGTCGACTCATCCAAATTTGGGCGCAGTGGTTTAAATACGGTACTCCCACTCAAGCAGCTTGATACCATTATTACTGACCGCGGTGTTGATGATAAATATCGTCAGGCCTTTACGCATCAGCATATCGAATTTATCACTGCCGGATAACCGCTCTAATCCATCACTGAGCAATACCAATCAAGTATTGCTCATTTAAACTGACATTAATTCAGATAAAAGCAATCGATCAGGCACTGACAATAGACTTAAAGTCCTAACTCTGCCCAAATCTCATCGATATGCGCGGCAACTTCCGGAGATTTCTCAATCACATGACCCCATTCGCGCGTCGTCTCGCCGGGCCATTTATTGGTGGCATCGAGGCCAATCTTCGAGCCGAGTCCGGAAATCGGTGAAGCGAAATCCAGATAATCGATCGGCGTATGTTTAACAAAGGTGGTATCGCGCAGCGGATCCATGCGGGTTGATATCGCCCACATGACATCTTTCCAGTCACGCGCATTAATATCATCATCACAAATAATCACAAATTTGGTATACATAAATTGTCTTAAGTAAGACCATACCCCCATCATCACCCTTTTGGCATGTCCGGCATACTGTTTTTTAATCGTCACCACCGCAATACGATAAGAGCACCCCTCAGGCGGTAGATAAAAGTCAACAATTTCTGGAAACTGTTTTTGTAAAATAGGGATAAAGACTTCGTTCAGCGCAAGCCCCAGTATTGAGGGTTCATCAGGTGGTCGGCCAGTATAAGTTGAATGATAAATGGGATTTTTACGCGAAGTCATATGTGTGATCGTCATTACCGGAAAGTGATCCACTTCATTATAATATCCGGTATGATCACCATACGGACCTTCAGGTGCCTGCTCTTCCGGATCAAGATAGCCTTCTAAGATGATTTCAGCGCCGGCGGGAACCTCTAAATCGCAAGAAAGGGCCTTCACCACTTCACTACGCTGGCCTCTTAATAAACCAGCAAAAGCATATTCAGATAATGTATCAGGCACTGGCGTTACCGCCCCCAGAATCGTGGCAGGATCTGCGCCAATGGCAACCACTACAGGAAATTTCTCACCAGGATGGGCTTTTTGCCACTCTTGAAAATCGAGCGCACCGCCACGGTGAGATAGCCAACGCATAATCAGTTTATTACGACCCAATTTTTGTAGTCGATAAATACCCAAATTTTGTCGTTCCTTATCCGGTCCCTTGGTGATAGTGATGCCCCAGGTGACTAAAGGAGCAACATCACCAGGCCAGCAGTGCATAATCGGCACGTTATCTAAATTCACCTCATCATGTTCGCTCACAACCTCCTGACAAGCGGCGGATGAACGGCGCTTAACGGGCATATTTAAGACTTGTTTATATTTAGGTAATACGTCAAAAAATTGACGTATACCTTTGGGCGGCTCAGGTTCACGCAAAAAGGCCAGAAGATGTCCCACATCTCTTAAAGCAGAAATATCCTCCTGCCCCATAGCTAATGCAACGCGGCGGGTAGTACCAAACAAATTACATAAAACAGGCATTTGATAGCCAATCGGATTTTCAAATAACAGTGCCGGCCCCTCACTGCGCAGTACACGGTCAGCAATCTCCGTCATCTCCAAATAGGGATTGACCGGATAGGTAATGCGTTTTAACTCGCCGACAGACTCCAAATAGGCAATAAAATCTCTTAAATCATGATATTTCATTTACTCAACCATCCTGTTTCATTTTGCGGTCCTCAGTATACATGGTTTTCGGGATAACCGGCAAAATAGGCCACATTATTTCTAGGCTGATCACCACAGTAGACAATATATTGTTTTATTTAAACCCAAGTACTTTCTTGATATACTAAGCCGCATCTGATCCCAACCATACTATTGCATGAGAAAGGTAACGTTCATGAACGATAATCAACAACTATTAGCTTATGGTCGAGAATTACTCACACTTGAAATTAATGAAGCGCAGAAACTACCCGATAGATTGGGAGATGATTTTGTTCGAGCCTGTCATTTAATCCTCAATACTCAAGGTAAAGTCGTCGTTTCTGGTATTGGAAAGTCTGGCCATATTGGTAAAAAGATTGCTGCCTCACTCGCGAGTACCGGCTCGCCAGCCTTTTTTATGCATCCTTCAGAAGCCTTACATGGCGATCTCGGTATGATTGAAAAAAATGATGTCGCTATTCTCATTTCATATTCTGGTCAGGCAAAAGAGTTTGCCCTCATTTTACCTACGCTAGCCTCAATGGAGGTGCCTGTGATTGCCATTACCGGACGGAAAGATTCGCCATTAGCGCAAGCGGCTGTCAGTGTCATCGATATTAGTATTGAGAAAGAGGCTTGCCCAATGGGGCTAGCGCCAACCTGTAGTTCGACCAATACCTTACTGATGGGCGATGCATTAGCGATTGCCACTATGCGCGCCCGGAAATTTAGTGAAGAGGATTTTGCTCGTTCTCATCCTGCCGGTAGTTTAGGTGCTAAACTTCTCAATCATGTGAAAGATGTGATGCGAACGGGTGCTCGGATACCTAAAATCCAAACCGATGCGACCGTATTTGAGGCGATGTTAGAACTCAGCCGAACAGGTCTTGGATTGGTGGTAGTTTGTGACTCACACTATTATATCAAAGGGGTCTTTACTGATGGCGATTTACGTCGTTTATTACTTAAAAATGGTACATTAAAAGACCCTATTGAACAAGTCATGATTACACCTGGTTATCAATTACCAGAACAGTGGAAAGCGGTCGAAGCATTGAAAGCACTGCATGATCATAATATTAATGCCGCACCGGTTGTCAATAATGCGGGCCAGCTCGTAGGTGCGTTAAATATTCATGATCTGCATCAGGCCGGAATATGTTAATATAGACAAAAGCATCAAGACTTAATGATGAATAATTGATCGACAATTCACTTATTTAGGGTTACACATCAGGCTGCTTAACAGGATGAATAATAATAGGTGTTAGTTTTTACATATCAGTAATAGACAACGAAAGTGAAAAATCGGCCACTAAGATAAAAATTGATTGTCTTTTTAAGACAATTCGCTATTTCTTACTTGCCAAATAGCGGTAAGTATTGCGATAATTGCGGCCCTAAATTTTGTTCTTTTCCGATGGGGACTAACAGTAGTCTTATAAGCTCTATAATAAGACAGATAAATTAACCAACAAATGACGATACCGGAATGGCAGAGAAGCGAAATATTTTTCTTATTGGCCCAATGGGGGCAGGTAAAAGTACAATTGGCAGACAGATTGCCCAACAATTAGGTATGGAATTTTTTGACTCTGATCAGGAAATTGAAAAACGAACCGGCGCCGATATTGCGTGGATTTTTGATTTAGAAGGCGAAGACGGTTTTAGAGCACGAGAAGAAAAAGTCATCAATGAGTTGACAGAAAAGCAAGGTGTCGTATTAGCGACAGGTGGCGGTTCGGTGCTATCAAAAGAAACACGTAACAGATTATCTGCCCGTGGAATTGTCGTTTATCTTGAAACGACTATTGAAAAACAGATGTCGCGTACCCAAAAGGATAAGCGTCGTCCACTGTTACAAGGTACAAACACCCCTAGAGAACGCTACGAAGAACTTGCGAAAGAACGTAATGTACTCTATGAAGAAATTGCGGATATCACGATTAAAACTGATGAACAAAGCGCGAAAAGTATGGCGGGCTATATCATCGAGCAAATAGAACAAATATAATAAAATCTTTTTATAATCAATGATATATTCAACATCTTTGCAGTGTTAATAGGTAAGGAGGCGCTATGAGTGGTTTAGATCCAGAGTCAATGAAAATCGAGCAAGATGATCGACCCATTGGTATGGAGAACAAAAAAAAGCGCCCCAAATACTCCCATCCTTTTAATCGTAAGACATTAATTTTAATCTTAGCGATCGTCATTTTATTAATGATTGGGATCACGTTACTCTTTCGCGAGCCGAAAACAGCCAGTCATGTGGAAGATAATGTTGTATCCGAAAATAGTCTAACGCCGGTTGAGAATGAAAAGCGCGTCGAACAAATGCCATCGACAATGCCATCAAACTATCAGAATATTAATGCACCGGCTATTTCAAGTACACCGACCGAAACTCAAGTGGCAACCCCTCAATATAAAGAGTATTTAGAAATACCGGGCGAAGTCACAGATAAAATTGTTGCGCTAGAAGCGGCCAAACAGACTAACACAATCAAACCAGTTGATAATCCACCGGTACTGCAACTCAAAAGTCAGCCAGTTAAGACCAATACAAAATTTAATGAATTACCGTTAAAAGCCCAAATTGAGGTAGATCACTACACCATTCAGCTGAGCGGTTCATCGACACTGCAAAGTTTACTGAATTTTGCCAAAAAGCATAATCTGACCAACTATCAAATCTATGAAACAAAAAGAAATAAGCAAGCTTGGTTTGTTCTGATTAAAGGTAACTATCCGACAAAATCTGATGCGCAAGCGGCACTGAAAGCCTTGCCTGCTGAATTAAAAATAGATAAACCATGGGTGAAAATAGGTGAATCTGTGCGTAAAGATAAACTCTAGGAATCTACACCACATCTATGGATAGTCAATCTGAAAAACCCATTTTATGCAGGAGTGTATTTTGAAAAAAAGCCGTGCTTTTTTAAAGTGGGCTGGCGGCAAATACACTTTAATCGATAAAATTACGCAATATCTACCTAAGGGTGACACGTTAATCGAGCCTTTTGTGGGTGCTGGTTCAGTATTTTTAAATACTCATTATGATCGCTATATTTTAGCCGATATTAATCGTGATCTTATCTCACTATTTACGATTATCAAAAGTACACCACAAAAATTTATTAACGACGCAAAATTACTCTTCACGCCACAGAATAATCAAGAACAGGCATTTTATCAGTTTCGCGAACTGTTTAATCAAAGTCACGACAATTATGAGCGTGCTTTGCTATTTTTGTATCTCAACCGGCACTGTTATAATGGTTTATGCCGATATAATAGCCAAGGTGATTTTAATGTGCCATTTGGTCGCTATCAAAAAATTTATTTTCCCGAAAAAGAGATTCTGTTTTTTGCTGAAAAAGCGCAAAAGGCCAAATTTATTTGTGGTAGTTACCAAACCGTGATGAAAAAAGCGGTTAAAGGTACGGTTATCTATTGTGATCCGCCTTATGAACCGTTATCAACCAGCTCAAATTTCACCGCCTATTATGCCAATGGCTTTAATAACCAGGAGCAGCAAAATTTAGCTTTATTAGCTGAAAAAATTGCCGCAAAATATCAGGTACCGATTCTTATCTCCAATCACGATACAACCAACACCCGTGAATGGTACAAAAAGGCGATTATTCACACGGTTGAAACCAGACGTTCAATCAGCTGTGACGGACAAGGCCGAAAAAAAATTGATGAGTTACTCGCGCTGTATCAATAAAACTCGTCCCTTTGTAACTGATCATCAGAGAGGTCATCAAATGAAAAATTACTTAATTGCACCATCTGTTTTATCCGCTGATTTTGCCAGACTTGGTGAAGATACGGTAAACGTGCTGGCAGCTGGCGCAGATGTCATTCATTTCGATGTGATGGATAATCACTATGTCCCCAATTTGACCATGGGACCGATGTTCTGTCAGGCTTTACGCAACTATGGTATTACGGCGCCAATCGATGTGCATCTGATGGTAAGCCCAGTTGATGAGTTAATCGTCTCTTTTGCTCAGGCGGGTGCGAGTAATATCTCTTTTCATCCAGAAGCCACCCGGCATGTCGATCGCTCTATACAACTGATCCATGATCAAGGTTGTCGCGCCGGTATCGTGCTTAATCCAGCAACGCCACTCAATCATCTCGATTATATTATTGATAAAATCGATATAATTTTATTAATGAGCGTTAATCCCGGATTTGGCGGACAATCATTTATTCCGGCAACTTTACAAAAAATTGCGCAAGTGCGTCAGCGTATTGATCAAACCGGTCGGGATATTCGTCTGGAAGTGGATGGTGGCGTGAAAGTCAACAATATTGTGGAAATCGCGGCGGCAGGTGCAGATATGTTTGTTGCCGGTTCAGCCATATTTTCTGCACCAGATTATAAACAGGTTATCGATCAGATGCGTCAGCAACTGAGTCTGGTAAAAATATAATGCTTAACCTTTATTTTACTGGAACAAATCATGTCTCATACTCAACCTATATTTGATGATATCCAAGCTATTGCCTTTGATCTAGATGGCACCTTGGTTGATAGCGTACCGGGCCTGGCTAAAGCCACCCAACTCATGCTCACTGATCTCAATTTACCATTAGTCAGCGAAGCACAAGTGAAAAATTGGGTCGGTAACGGTGTTGATAAGTTAATTGAACGCGCCTTAATCAGCGTTAACGCACCGCTCTCTTATCAAGCAGAAGCGAAATTACTCTTTAATGCCCACTACGATAAAACGATTGATGAAGGTACACAGCTTTTTCCTGGCGTCAAAGAGACCATGCAAAAACTTCAAGATAATGGCTATCCAATGACTCTGGTGACCAATAAACCGGCGAAGTTTTTACCTGATTTACTTGATTCATTAGGGATTCGCCATTATTTCAGTCTCTGTTTAGGCGATGGCGATGTCATCAAGCTAAAACCCCATCCTGCTCCCCTATTTTTGGTGATGGCAACCTTGGGACTCTATCAGGATCAACTGCTGTTTATCGGTGATTCACGTAATGATATGTTAGCGGCTAAAAACGCCCACTGCCCAACCATCGCACTGAGTTATGGCTATAACTATGGCGAACCTATTACAACCAGTCATCCTGATATTATTTGTGATCGTTTCGCGGATATTCTCACGCATTTATCATTACCGCGTACAATAGCTAAAAAATAAGATAACTTAACCATATAGATAATGTGATAAAAAGGTCTGATATGAATAAACCCATCGTATTTAGTGGTGCTCAGCCATCTGGCGAGTTAACAATTGGCAACTATCTGGGTGCATTACGCCAGTGGGTACAGTTACAAGATGACTATGACTGCATCTATTGTATTGTGAATCAACATGCCATCACTGTAAGACAAGATCCAGAACAATTAAGAAAAGCGACGCTCGATACGCTCGCGCTTTATCTCGCTTGCGGCATTGATCCAAACAAAAGTACTATTTTTGTTCAATCACATGTCCCCGAGCACACTCAACTTGCTTGGGTACTTAACTGCTATACCTATTTTGGCGAACTCAGTCGTATGACTCAGTTTAAGGATAAGTCGGCGCGTCATGCTGAAAATATCAATGCCGGTTTATTTGACTATCCCGTATTAATGGCTGCAGATATCCTGCTTTATCAGACCAATCAAGTACCGGTCGGTGAAGATCAAAAACAGCATCTTGAATTATCGCGAGATATCGCGGCTCGTTTCAATGCGCTGTATGGTGATATTTTCAAAGTGCCAGAACCCTTTATCCCCAAATCTGGCGCGCGCGTAATGTCGCTGCAAGATCCGCTGAAAAAAATGTCTAAGTCAGATGACAATCGAAATAATGTCATCGGTTTACTTGAAGAGACTAAAGCCGTCGAAAAGAAAATTAAACGCGCGGTCACCGACTCTGATGAGCCACCGGTCATTCGCTACGATCTGGCTAACAAAGCGGGCGTCTCAAACTTACTCGATATCCTGTCTGGTGTCACCGGTAAATCAATTCAGCAGCTCGAAGATGAGTTTGCCGGCAAAATGTACGGTCATTTAAAAGGTGAAGTTGCTGTGCAAGTTACCGAGATGTTATCCAAGCTACAAGCTCGCTATCAAACATTTCGTGATGATGAAGCCTATTTAGACAAAATCATGAAACAGGGCGCAGCAAAAGCGCGGATTAAAGCCAAAGCAACCTTAGATAAGGTCTATGCAGCAATTGGCTTCGTTGCAGAGTAACTTAGTGTGCCGTCCATCATCCGATGATCATGTGATGATGGATTTCATCAAAGTGACAATATTAATCACAGAGCAGGGGCAGTCATGAAGATCATTATTCTTGGTGCAGGTCAAACCGGCAGCGCATTAGCCGAATATCTGGTGACAGATAGTGAAAATGACATCACCATCATTGATGAAGATCCGCAAAAGTTGCAATCTTTACGTGAACGTTTTGATTTGCAAACGATTCATGGCCATGCCTCTTATCCGCAGATTTTAAGTAGTGCTGGTGCTGAAAATGCCGACATGTTAGTGGCCGTGACCAATTCAGACGAAGCCAATATGATCGCTTGCCAGTTCGCTTACTCCCTGTTCGGTATTCCGCAAAAAGTAGCTCGCATTCGTGCGGCAGAATATAATGATGATAGCTTGTCACTGTTTAGTCCAGATAGAATCCCTATCGATCACATTATTGCCCCCGAAAAGCTCATCACCAATAATATCTATCAACTGATCGAATACCCTGGTGTACTACAAATTGCCATGTTCCATGACAATCAGGTCGCTTTGGCGGTGGTGACCGCCTATTATGGTGGTGCATTAGTGGGTAACGAACTGTCGGCACTCAAAGAGCATCTTCCCTACATTGATGTGCGCATTGTCGCCATTTATCGTCAGGGTAAATTTATCAAACCGATTGGCTCAACCATTATTGAAGCGGCTGATGAGGTCTATTTTATCACCATTCCAGAAAGTATCAAAGCGGTCACCAACGAGCTGCAACGTTTGGAAAAACCGTATAAACGCGTGATGATCAGCGGCGGTGGTAGCATTGCGATTACCTTAGCCAAAAAACTAGAAAATGATTATCAGGTTAAACTGATTGAAAAAAATACCGAAAAGGCCGAATTTATTGCCGAGCAGCTGATCAATACCACCGTCTTACATGGTGATCCTTCCGATCAGGAGCTGCTCTCACAAGAACAAGTCGACGAGAGTGATCTGTTTATTGCTGTCACCAGCGATGATGAAAGCAATATTATGTCAGCGATGCTGGCAAAGCGTCTTGGCGCTAAGAAAGTGATCGTGCTGATTCAAAGACAGGCCTACCTGCAGTTAATCAGTGAAAGCGTTATTGATATTGCCCTATCGCCGCAGCACGCCACCATATCCGCGCTCCTGAGCCATATTCGACAATCCGATATTGTCAGTGTGATTGCGCTCAGACAGGGGATTGCCGAAGCTATCGAAATTATTGCACATGGTGATAAACAGACGTCAAAAGTGGTCGGTCGACCCATTGATGAAATTCGTCTGACCGGCGGTGCGACTATCGGTGCGGTCATCCGTGATGATGATATTCTGATTGCCCATGATGATCTGGTGATTGAGGATAACGATCACTTAATTATATTCTTGCCGGATCGTAAATTCGTCAGCGATATCGAAAGACTCTTCCGGACACACTAACACATCATCGCATAGTCTTAGCTGCGGAGAACGTTTCAGATAAAATACGTTGTTGAGCAAATCACTGCAGAGCCACATTTAAGCGATGTGACTCGCTTAAATGTTTAACCTTATATTGCCAATTAAACAGGCGCTTGCAATATCTTAGTCAGCAGGATTAAGAGGGGATCGCCGCACTATTCAGCATCTCTTCAAGTTGCTCTTCAACCTCAAGCCACTCAGCCTCCACGGCCATCGATCGATTTTTTATGTCAGTTTGCTGTTTGAGTAACTCAGTCAGCTCACTTTTCTGATCGGGTTGATAAATCGCACTATCACTTAAACGTGTTTCAATGGTCTGAAGCTTTTCGGTGAACTGGGCTAACTGTTTTTCATACTCAGCGATACGCTTACGTAACGGCTGCGTTTGTGTGCGTAATTCAGCCTCCAGACGTTTTTGAGATTTACGATCTAAGGTGACGGTTTTGGTCTCTTCTGATGATGCTACTGATGTCGTGTCAGCCTCACTGCGTTTTTGTAAATCCGCCAGCCATTTTTGGTAATCGTCTAAATCGCCCTCAAAAGGAGAGACTTGGCCAGCATGTACTAAATAAAACTCATCGGTGGTTGAACGGAGTAGATGCCGGTCATGCGAAACCACGACCAAGGCGCCTTCAAAATCCATTAAGGCTTCGGTTAAGGCTTGACGCATATCGAGATCGAGATGGTTCGTCGGTTCATCGAGCAGTAATAGATTGGGTTTTTGCCAGACAATCAGGGCCAACACTAAACGGGCTTTTTCACCGCCAGAGAAGTTTTTAGTGGGTTCGACGACTTTATCGCCGCCAAAATCAAAACCGCCTAAATAGTTACGTAGCATCTGCTCGGTATGTCTGTGCGTCGCTAACTGCGTCAAATGCCATAATGCCGACTCATCTTCCCGCAGGGTTTCCAGTTGATGCTGAGCGAAATAGCCCAACTTAATCCCTTTGGCTAAATGAACAGTGCCACTTTTAGCGGCCAGTTCACCGGCTAACAGTTTAATCAGTGTGGATTTACCGGCACCATTACGGCCGAGTAAACCAATGCGCGATCCGGGCACTAAATTCAGTTTTATCTGCGATAAAATCGTCTTATCGCCATAACCAGCCACCACTTTATCCATCACAAGCAGCGGATTGGGTAAATCATCCGGGATTTTAAAGGTAAAGTGAAAGGGATTATCGACATGGGCAGGTGCAATCAGCTCCATGCGTTCAAGCATTTTTATGCGGCTCTGGGCTTGCTTGGCTTTGGTCGCTTGTGCTTTAAAACGATCAATATAACTTTGTAGATGGGCGACTTTCTGCTTCTGATGTTCATAAAGCGACTGCTGCTGGGCAAGCTTAGTGACACGCTGAACTTCAAAATCACTATAGTTACCACTATATTCAAACAGGGTTTGCTGCTCAATATGAATGATTTTATTGACTAAAGGATCTAAAAAATCACGATCGTGTGAAATCAGTAATAACGTACCAGAATAACTTTTCAGCCATTTCTCCAGCCAAATCACCGCGTCTAAATCTAAGTGGTTAGTCGGCTCATCGAGTAACAGTAGGTCAGCACGGCAAATTAACGCCTGTGCCAGATTTAAACGCATTCGCCAACCACCAGAAAAATCGCTCACCGGTGCATTCAGCTGTTCATTAGAAAAGCCTAAACCATGCAGTAAGGTCGCGGCGCGTGAGGAGATAGTCCAAGCATCGATATTATCAAGCTGAGCATGAACATGCGCAATACGAAGACCATCATTATCCAGATTAGCCTGCGCCAGCTCATGTTCCAGCTGACGATATTGCCGATCTCCATCAATCACATAGGCCAGTGCGGATATCGCTAATGCCGGGGTCTCCTGATTAACCCAAGCTAATGCCCAATGTGGTGGCACACTAAAACTACCGGCATCAGTACTTAATTCGCCTTTAATTAAAGAAAACAGGGTCGATTTACCACAGCCGTTTTTACCGACCAATCCCACTTTTTGTCCCGGATTAATCGTTGCGCTGGCATGATTTAACAGTAAATTCGCCCCACGTCGAATTGCAATATCAGAAAAAACTATCATTGGCCTAATCTTAGAGAATAAAATTGCCGTTATGTTAACGGAAATTATCGTCGTTGACGAGAACAGATACCGCCAATCGCCTAATTAGTCAAAATTGACCCGGTTATCAATGATTCACGCCGAAAGTGAGTTTAGGTGTATTGGCACAGCCCGGATAAAAAATCACGCTTAATATCTCGAATATCACTCGCACTCAGTGCAGTTCATCGCCAATACAGGCACGCTGCTGAGCAGACAACCAAATGAGCCACAAAGCTGCATGATAATTATGAAGAAAATCCTCAACATCGGCAGGCTTTTTTTATATACTACCAGTCCAACTTAATCGCTCGCAGTTTCATATTCGGAGAGTTTCTCTTATGCAACAGCATCGTCCTATTCGCCGCGCGTTACTTAGCGTTTCAGATAAAACTGGCATCGTTGAATTTGCCCAAGCCTTAGTACAAAGAAATATCGAACTCTTATCGACTGGCGGCACCGCCAAACTCCTTTTAGCACAACAGATTCCCGTTACCGAAGTAGCTGATTATACCGGCTTTCCTGAAATGATGGACGGACGAGTCAAAACACTTCATCCCAAAGTACATGGCGGTATTTTAGGACGCAGAGAAACCGATGATAGCATTATGCAGCAGCACGGCATTAAACCCATTGATATGGTGGTGGTGAATCTGTATCCCTTTGCGCAGACTGTCGCCAACCCCAATTGCCGATTTGAAGATGCAGTTGAAAATATTGATATTGGTGGCCCAACTATGGTGAGATCAGCGGCTAAAAATCATCAAGATGTGGCGATTGTTATCGATCCCAAGGATTATGATGATATTATCAATCAACTGGATCAGCAGCAATTGTCCCTCAGCTTTGGCTACCGTTTTAACCTCGCCATTAAAGCCTTTGAACACACTGCTCAATATGATGGCATGATCGCAAACTATTTTGGCAAATTGGTCCCCCCTTACTACGGTCAGACCGATAAACCAGCCGGTGAATTTCCCCGTACGCTCAATCTGCAATTGATCAAAAAACAGGATATGCGCTACGGCGAGAATAGCCATCAACAAGCGGCCTTTTATGTCGAATCGCAATTGACCGAAGCGAGCGTGGCAACGGCAGCGCAGCTGCAAGGTAAGGCGCTCTCTTATAATAATATTGCTGATACTGATGCCGCACTAGAGTGCGTGAAATCGTTTAGTGAGCCAGCTTGCGTGATTGTGAAGCATGCTAATCCGTGCGGCGTTGCCGTGCGTGACTCGCTGTTAAATGCGTATCTAAGCGCTTATCAAACCGATCCAACCTCCGCTTTTGGTGGCATTATCGCTTGCAACCGTGAACTGGATGTGGAGACGGCAAAAGCCATCTTAACCCGACAGTTTGTTGAAGTTATTATTGCCCCGAGTATTCATCCAGAGGCCTTAACCGCGCTGGCGGCCAAGCAGAATATTCGCGTGCTGGCTTGTGGCCAGTGGCAAGCAAGGCAACCTGGTTTAGATTTTAAGCGTGTCAATGGTGGACTATTAGTTCAAGATCGCGATTTGGGCATGGTCACTGCCGATGATTTTCAAATCGTCAGCCAACGTCAGCCAACACAGCAAGAGTTAGTCGATGCACTATTCTGTTGGAAGGTGGCGAAATTTGTTAAATCGAATGCGATTGTGTATGCCAAAAATAGTATGACCATCGGGATTGGCGCAGGGCAAATGAGCCGGGTTTATTCCGCTAAAATTGCCGGGATTAAAGCTCAAGATGAACATCTTGATGTGAGTGGTAGCGTAATGGCCTCAGATGCCTTCTTCCCATTTAGAGATGGTATCGATGCGGCCGCACAGGTCGGCGTAACCTGTGTGATTCAACCAGGCGGATCAATTCGCGATGAAGAGGTGATTCAGGCCGCCAATGAGCACAATATAGCCATGATATTTACCCATATGCGACATTTTCGACATTAATGATTTCGCTGACGAACCCCTGTGTTAACCCTAACCGGAGCATCATCAATGAAGGTTTTAATTATTGGTAATGGCGGACGCGAACACGCGTTGGCCTGGAAAGCAGCAAGTTCCCCGTTAGTCACTCAAGTCTATGTCGCACCGGGTAATGCCGGCACGGCACAAGAACCACGCGTAGAAAATATCAATATTGCGGCCACCGACTTAGATCAATTAGTGCAATTTGCCAAGCAGACGCAGATTGATTTAACGATTGTTGGGCCTGAGGCGCCACTGGTTCTCGGTATCGTCGATAAATTTCGTGCCGCCAATCTAAACATATTCGGCCCCACGCAAGCGGCGGCACAACTAGAGGGCTCAAAAGCGTTTAGCAAAGACTTTCTTGCCCGTCATCAGATTCCAACCGCACAATATCAGAATTTTACTGAAGTCGAACCGGCACTGGCTTATTTACATCAAGTGGGCGCCCCGATTGTGGTGAAGGCCGATGGTCTGGCTGCGGGTAAGGGTGTGGTGGTGGCAATGACGCTACCTGAAGCGGAAGCGGCCATCAAAAGTATGCTCTCTGGCAACGCCTTTGGCGAAGCAGGATATCGCGTGGTGATAGAGGAGTTTTTGACCGGTGAAGAGGCCAGTTTTATTGTGATGGTCGATGGCAAGCATGCCCTGCCAATGGCAACCAGTCAGGACCATAAACGGGTCGGTGATGGTGATAGCGGTCCCAATACCGGCGGTATGGGCGCCTATTCACCGGCGCCGGTTGTGACATCAGCGGTGTTTGATAAAGTGATGCAGCAGATTATTTATCCCACCATTCAAGGCATGGCACAAGAGGGGAATATCTATACCGGCTTTCTTTATGCCGGATTGATGATTGATGAAGCGGGTAATCCAAAAGTGATCGAGTTTAATTGCCGATTTGGCGATCCGGAAACACAGCCGATTATGATGAGGATGCAATCCGATTTAGTCGCACTCTGCTTAGCCGGTGTCGAAGGCCAGCTCGATAGCGTCGATTCACAATGGGATCCGCGCCCAGCTTTAGGCGTCGTCATGGCAGCCGGCGGTTATCCCGGTCAGTATGAGATCGGCGATGACATTGAGGGCTTACCGACAATCGCTTCATCGGATAGTAAAGTTTTCTTAGCCGGCGCCCGCTTACAAGCAGGCAAAGTGGTCACCGAAGGCGGACGAGTACTGTGTGTTACCGCCCTAGGCGACGATATTTTATCGGCTCAGCAGCGCGCTTATCAGATAGCCAAAACTATTCATTGGCGAGGCAGTTTTTATCGTCATGATATTGGTTATCGAGCGATTGCCAGAAAACCATAACGAGGCTCAGTAAAGCTCAGCAGCGATACGGGGATGATTATCTGTATCGCGTTCTCACGCTCTCTCCTGCAAAATCATGTATCTCAGTCCATCAAACCTTAACCGCTCATATGACAATGAGTGGATACACTTATAGCCACGAGAACAGTAACTGACCTTTTTCAACGGAAAACTTATTCGGGGTATTTAACGCTAAATCTTCAATTGGACTACTTTTATCGAGAATATAGATGGGATTTTGCTTAAAATATTGTGTTATAGCGTAATCTAAATCGGGTGATATATATTTAATATAAGACTGATCTTCGCCAGCCACCACCTGATAATGCTTAATATCCACATCATCTAAATAAATAGCGCCTTTCACCGGCATAAATTCGGGCTTACCAGCAAACTGAATATCAATATCGACTGATTTTTTTCCTTCAGGCAGAGAGAGCATCGCTTTCACAACGCCATCCGCGCTGACTATTTTGGCTGGATCACGGCCAACATCAACGGAGAGTTTATCAAAGCTTAACACCACATCGATATTCTGGGGATCGGTCAAATTCGCAATATGCGGATCGATTTCTGACTGTAAATAGTGATTCACCAGCTGCTCAGATAATGAGTAATGTGTCACTTTTTGACACCCGGCCATCAATAAACTCACGGCCAATAACGTACCACCGACTAACATTTTATTGAACATATCATTGATCTATTATTGAATAAAAACAGCGATGCCAGTAGTTCAGACTACTAACCCCAAATCGTGTAATACGATAGCTATCAACCATCATTCAGTTTGAACACATTTTAGCGACAAGTTCTCATAAAATAGATCCTATATTCCGCAAGATATTCAGTTTTTGCGGTTTTTTCTCTGATGATATGCACTAAAATCGATCCTCATTCCGATTGAGCGCTTCATTCTTCGTTGACTTTATTTGCAGTAAACTAAAATGTCGCTATGATGATATAGACAATACAATCACGACTTTGGTTCAATATTCTTAGCTTAATTCATGTTATTACTTGTGGAGCATCAAATGAAAAAAAATGTTGTTTTATTCAGCCCGATTCCTCATGATCAGCAAGAAAGATTAGCGCAGGCCTTTAATTTAACCGTCTTTAACGGTAGCCCCGATGCCGATAAGCAGGCTTTTATTACTGCACTGGCAGATGCCGATGGGATGATTGGCTCAAATATGGGCACAAAAATCGATGCCGAGTTTCTCAAACAAGCCCCTAAACTGAAAGCGGCCTCAACCATTTCGGTCGGCTATGATAATTACGATCTAACAGCATTAGCAGAGAGACAGATTCGTTTAATGAACACGCCGAAGGTACTGACCAATGCCACCGCCGACTTAATTTTCACCTTGCTCATGACGGCGGCCAGACGCATGGTTGAGTTATCCGACTATATTCATCAAGGAAAATGGTTAAAAGGACTCTCATCTGACTATTATGGTACGGATATCACCGGTAAAACCATCGGTATTTTAGGCATGGGACGCATTGCCCAAGCGATAGCCAAAAGAGCCCATGCCGGCTTTGATATGAATGTACTTTATTATAATCGCTCCGCTCATGCCGATGTCGAACAAGCCTATCAAGCGAAAAGATGTGAACTCGATGAGTTACTCTCACAAGCCGATTTTATCGTCCTGGTTCTACCACTTACCGAACAGACTTATCATATCATTACCCAAGAAAAACTGGCATTAATGAAACCGTCGGCCATTTTAGTCAATGGTGGACGCGGTAAACTGATCGATGAGCCGGCTTTAATTCATGCCTTACAAAACAAAGCGATTAAAGCCGCTGCCTTAGATGTCTATGAAACGGAGCCGTTACCACTCCACTCTGGTTTGCTGAAACTGGATAACGCCGTGCTCTCTCCACATGTTGGTTCAGCCACCATCGAAACGCGTTATGCGATGGCAAAATGTGCCGTCGATAATCTGATTGCCGCCCTCAACAATGTGCCTCCCACTGAAAACTGGGTTAACCCGGATGTTGGCTAAACATGGCTTAATATCACCCGCTATCGCCGATTTTGCATCCTACGATAGCGGGCATCACTGATCTGAAACCAGACATCCCACCGCTTGAAATCCGCCATATCGACTAATAATCGCGCAAAACTAACAATAATTGATGATTTTATTCGCTTTTTTAACATTGAATATTTCTTTTTTTTACCTTTTGATTAAAATAAAAATAGCGACTGTCGCCGGAAAACAGTTTATTTAGCTTCAATGAACCAAAAGCAACAAAGGCGCATACCGAATGACGTCAGAGAACAAAAACGTGTTTAAGCAAATCAAAAACCTGTTGTTCAACCTATCCCATCACCCAAGGTTAATACTGTTATCCGTATTGAGCGTTATACCGATGGCTGACGCCGCCGAGAGTCCTTATCTGATTCTACCTATCTGGTCAGCGATTTCCGCCACGCAGCTCAGTACACTCGAAACCACCACTTATCAGTTAAAACCGGGCGAAACCGCTAAATCCATTGCGCAAAAATACCATATCAGTGTCGAAGCACTCAGATATCTCAATCAATCTAATGCCCTGTTTGAGCAGTTTGATCAAATTAACGATGGTGACGAAATTATCGTGCCCATCAAACCACTGAAACTGTTTGAACAGATCATCGATAATACGAATATCTTGAAATTAGCCAAAATCGCCTCACAAACCGGCTATTTTTTAGCCGACAATCCGAATAAAGAGAAGCTGGAACAAGTCGGCCGAAATTATCTGGCTAATCGCGCCAGCTTTAGCATTCAGCAGTGGTTATCCCAATATGGCAACAGTCGGGTAAAACTCGCATTAGATAGTCAATTTTCGCTGAAAACCTCGCAAATCGATCTGTTACTGCCGCTGGTGAAACAAAAACAGCTACTCTGGTTCACCCAAACCGGTTTTCATCATACCCATAATCACTCGGTACTCAATTTAGGTATGGGGATCCGCTATTTTGAAAAAGCGTATATGCTGGGCGTAAATACGTTTTTTGATTATGACCTGTCAAACTACTATTATCGTGCCAGTTTTGGCCTTGAATATTGGCAGGACTATCTTAAGTTAGATATGAATACGTATCTGCCGATTGCAGACTGGCAAGATTCGGTCGCACTAACTCAATATCAGGAAAAACCAGCCTATGGCTGGGATATGCGGGCACAGGGCTATCTGCCAGTCTATCCCCACTTAGGCGGCAAACTACAATATGAGCACTATTATGGTGATCAAGTCGGACTGTTTGGTAAAAATTATCGGCAAAAGAATCCGTATGCCGTCACCACCGGGATTAATTATACGCCAGTCACGTTAGTAACCTTTGATGCTGAGCATCGGGTTGGTCGCAGCAAAGCCAAGGACTCGCGGCTCAATATGGTATTTAATTATGCCTTCGACGTGCCCTTTAAACATCAAATCGATGCCAATTTGGTGGGATTACGCCGGTCAGTCATGGGCAGCCGTTATGATTTTGTGGCACGTAATCACCATATTGTGCAGCAATACCAACATCAATCACCATTCAATTTAAGCACTCGTGAAACCATTCACGGTTACCCAGGTCAGCACTACGCTTTGCATGTACAAGTCAATAGTCAGCATGGACTGGCGCGAATTGACTGGGATCTGCAGGATATGGCTCAATATGGCGGTCAGATAATTCAAAAATCGGGTCATCAATATAGTATCGTCATGCCTGATTTTGATCCCAACAGTGCAAGGCAAAATACCTATTCGATTACGGCAACTGCTTACGATAAACAAGGTAATGTGTCCAATCAAGCCATGACGATGGTTATTGTCAATCCATCCGATAAAAGCGCGAATAGCTAACTGTCATCCTCAGCCTATTCATAGCTCATAGGCTGAGGATAAAATAGCCTCAGTTATCAGGATCATAACCGAGATTAGGCGCTAACCAGCGTTCCGCCTCACTCAGCGTCATGCCTTTACGCTGCGCATAATCAACCACCTGATCTTTTTGTATTTTACCGATGGCAAAATATTTACTCTCTGGATGGCTAAAATACCAGCCAGATACCGACGCCCCTGGCCACATCGCAAACGAACTGGTTAATTTGATACCAATCTGCGCTTCCACATCGAGCAGATCCCAGATAACTTGTTTTTCCGTATGCTCAGGACAGGCAGCATAACCCGGAGCAGGTCGAATACCCTGATAATTTTCGCGAATACGTTCTGCATTGGATAAATTCTCGTGCTCGGCATAACCCCAAAGCGTTTTACGTACCTGTTCATGCAGATATTCAGCAAATGCCTCAGCCAGTCTGTCGGCAATCGCCGTCAGCATAATTTTATTATAATCATCATGCTGCTTATCATACTCAGCCGCTAAATCATGTTCAGCCAAACCACCGGTGACTGCAAAAGCCCCAATATAATCATTGTTCTGCGGTGAGATAAAATCGGCTAAACAGTAGTTATGAAAGGCGCTTTTCTCAGTCTGTTGGCGTAAATGATAACTCCGCTGCAGGATCTGTGATCGCGTCTCATCTTGATAAATCAGAATATCATCCGCCTGTCTTTGCGCCGGAAAAATGCCCATGATGCCTTTCGGCTCTAACCGCTTATTACTCACCAGTTCATCTAACATCTGATTGGCATCGGCAAACAGTTTTTGCGCCTCTTCACCCACTTCAGCATGACTTAGAATTTGCGGATATTTACCGTGTAATCCCCAGGTCATAAAAAAAGGTGTCCAATCGATATACTCACGTAAGGTCTGAATATCCGCCTTGATTTCCGATACACCCAGCTGGTTTGGTTTGGGCGGCTGATAGTGCTGCCAGTCGGTTGCAAAGCCATTAGCGCGTGCTTGTGCTAACGTCACTGGCGGCGTTAATTGTCGTTTGTTGCCATGCTGCTCACGAACCACTTGATATTCATGGCGCAATTTAGCCACAAACGGTGCTTTTTGGTTTGCTGATAATAGCGCCGAACAGACCGCAACATTCCGCGAAGCATTTTGCACATAAACGACTGGGCCACTATAATTGGGTTCAATTTTTACCGCCGTATGCGCCTTTGAGGTGGTGGCACCACCAATTAACAGTGGTAGGGTAAATCCTTGTCTCTCCATCTCTTTGGCAACATGCACCATCTCATCGAGTGAAGGGGTAATTAATCCGGAAAGACCGATAATATCGACCTGTTCTTTACGAGCAGTCGCTAAAATGGTTTCACAAGGCACCATCACACCTAAATCAATCACCTCATAGTTATTACACTGCATCACCACCGTGACAATATTTTTACCAATATCATGCACATCACCTTTCACGGTCGCAATCAGCACTTTACCCGCCGATTTAGCTTGTGAATGACTACTTTGAATATAAGGCTCTAAATAAGCGACCGCTCTTTTCATCACCCGTGCAGATTTAACCACTTGTGGTAAGAACATTTTGCCTGCCGAGAAGAGATCACCGACGGTATTCATCCCCGCCATTAACGGTCCCTCAATCACCTCGAGTGGCTTATCCGCTTGCAGGCGGGCTGCTTCGGTATCTTGTTCAATAAATTCGGCAATACCTTT
Organism: Orbaceae bacterium lpD01; assembly: GCA_036251705.1. Lineage (NCBI taxonomy): Bacteria > Pseudomonadati > Pseudomonadota > Gammaproteobacteria > Orbales > Orbaceae > Utexia > Utexia brackfieldae. Next base: position 225,118 of record CP133959.1, read on the forward strand.
GACCAGTGCATACTCCAGACGTTTTTCGACGGGATATTGACGCCACTCGGCTTGCTGCTTATCAGCCTCACTGTCAGATTGATTCGAGCGATATTTTTCAGCTATCGCTAATAAATTATCGGTTGCCTCGGGCCGTCGATTCAGTACCACATCCTCGACCGCAACACGCAGCTCAGTAGGTAAATCATCATAAATGGCTAATTGGCCGGCATTCACAATCCCCATATCCAGACCACTTTTTATCGCATAATAAAGAAAAACGGCATGGATTGCTTCGCGAACCGGTTCGTTACCCCGAAAGGAGAAGGAGACATTCGAGACACCACCTGAAATCAGCGCATAGGGGAGCTGCTGCTTAATATCGGCACAAGCCTGAATAAAATCAACCGCATAGTTATTATGTGCTTCAATACCGGTTGCCACAGCAAAGATATTGGGATCAAAAATAATATCTTCCGGCGGAAAACCGACCTGCTCAGTTAAGATATGATACGCACGGCGGCAGATCTCAATTTTACGCTCACGGGTATCCGCCTGACCCACCTCATCAAATGCCATCACCACGACTGCGGCGCCATAACGTCGAACCAGCTTGGCCTGCTGAATAAACTGCTCAACGCCCTCTTTCATCGAGATAGAGTTTACAATCCCTTTGCCCTGGATACACTGAAGTCCTTTTTCAATTACCACCCACTTTGAGGAGTCGATCATGATCGGCACTTTGGCAATATCTGGCTCGCCGGCGATTAAATTGAGGTAACGCTCCATCGCCACCAGCGCATCGAGCATCCCTTCATCCATATTGATATCGATAATCTGCGCACCATTTTCAACCTGCTCTCGGGCGATATTCAGTGCTTCATCGTACTTCTCTTCTTTGATTAAGCGCTTAAAACGGGCCGAACCGGTGACATTGGCGCGCTCGCCGACGTTGACAAACAGATGCTGTTTTTCAATATTAAACGGTTCAAGGCCCGACAAGCGACACGCTTTTTCAATCGTGGGGGCAATACGCGGTTTAATATTCGCAACCGCCTTGGCGATAGCGGCAATATGATCCGGTGTCGTGCCGCAGCAGCCGCCGACAATATTGAGCAAACCGGCGCTGGCCCACTCTTGAATCTGCAAAGCCATCTCATCGGGCTCAAGATCATAACCGCCAAAGGCATTGGGCAAACCGGCGTTCGGATGCACGGAAACGGCAAATTCACAAATACGCGAGAGTTCAGCCACGTACTGACGCAGCTCTTTCGGTCCTAACGCACAATTTAATCCAAATGAGAGTGGAAAAACGTGACGCAGGGAATTATAAAACGCTTCTGTGGTTTGACCTGACAAGGTCCGGCCAGAGGCATCAGTAATGGTGCCGGAAATCATGATCGGTATGCGGATGGCCAGCTCATCAAATACCGTTTCTACCGCAAACAGCGCCGCTTTGGCATTGAGGGTATCAAAGATCGTTTCAACCATAATGATATCAACGCCACCGTCAATTAAGGCATAGGTTGCTTCTTTATAAGCGGTAACTAATTGCTCAAAATTAACATTTCGTTTAGCCGGATCATTCACATCCGGAGAGATAGAGGCAGTGCGGTTAGTCGGCCCTAAAATGCCCGCTACATAACGGGGCTTATGCGGCTCCTTTTGGGTCCACTCATCGGCGCAATGACGGGCAATTTTAGCGCCGGCATAGTTGATGTCATAAACCAGAGATTCCATCTGATAATCGGCCATCGCGATACCGGTTGCATTAAAGGTGTTGGTTTCTATAATATCGGCACCGGCCGCCAAATAAGCGTGATGCACCTCTTTAATCAATAATGGCTGAGTGAGTACTAACAGATCATTGTTACCTTTGACATCACACGGCCAATCGGCAAAACGCTCGCCACGATAATCGTGTTCTTGTAGTTGATAACGCTGAATCATCGTGCCCATACCACCATCAAGAATAAGGATACGCTGCGTTAATTGTTGCTTTAACTGTATGGCTCGTTCAAGTTGAGATTGATATTTAGACACAATGATTTCCTTTGTTAGTCCTGACTTAATCGCGACAGACGTATAGCTGGCAATCGGTTGACAAATCAGATTGATGGTTTTTTACACGGTGATCATCCATGCTACCATGCTATTGCTCTGCCGACTAGCCGCTGTCAGAGAGAAAATCGCTAAGCATGTGCTGACGATTGATTAAAGCGTAATCAATGACACTATTTTTAGAGCATATACAATTTTATGACATTGGACAATCATTATAAATCACGTTAAAGTCACACTATCAGTATGTGATAGACAGTGTAAGCGAAATCCTCATGATGCATCAGCAACCTTATCGCGCTATTTGCGACGATAATATCGATTCAGCCTGTGCAACAGGTTTTAGCAATCGCTAATATTTTAATTTTTCTGCTTACTTCTGTTATCAATCGTTATATCATTAAGGCTACTTATCAATTAGGAGTATGTGAAAATGCTAAAGAATGTTAATCCGGTCCAAACCCATGCATGGAAAGCGTTAGAATCTCATTTCGAACAGATTAAAGATAAAACTATTGAGTCCCTATTTGCCCAAGAACCTAACCGAGCAGAAGCATTTTCATTAACCTTTGAAGATCAGATTTTTGTCGATTACTCAAAAAATCGCATCACCGCAGAAACGCTGGAAAAACTACAAGCATTAGCCAAGGAGAGTCATTTAAGTGACGCAATTAAAGCGATGTTCAGTGGTGAAAAAATCAATCGTACTGAAGATCGTGCCGTGCTGCATATCGCACTACGTAATCTGTCTAATACGCCTATCTATGTCGATGGCAAAAATGTGATGGAGGATGTCAATGCGGTATTAGCCCAGATGAAAGCATTCAGTGAACGCGTGATCAGCGGCGAGTGGAAGGGGTATACTGGTAAATCGATTACCGATGTCGTGAATATCGGTATTGGTGGTTCAGATCTTGGCCCTTATATGATCACCGAAGCACTAAAACCGTATAAAAACCATCTGAATATGCATTTTGTCTCGAATGTTGATGGTACCCAGATCGTCGAAACCTTAAAACCACTCAATCCAGAAACCACGCTGTTTTTAGTCGCCTCAAAAACCTTTACCACTCAAGAGACCATGACCAATGCCGAAAGTGCCCGTGATTGGTTACTCAAATCAGCCAACGATCCAAAAGCCACGGCTAAACACTTTGTTGCATTGTCAACCAATGGTCCGGCGGTTGAAAAATTTGGTATCGATACCGCCAATATGTTTGAGTTTTGGGACTGGGTTGGCGGACGTTACTCTTCGTGGTCAGCTATCGGTTTATCAATTGTGTTATCGGTCGGATATCAGAATTTTGAGCAGCTATTAGCCGGTGCCCATGCGGTGGATAAACATTTTAGTCAGACGTCACCAGAGCAAAATATTCCAGTGATTTTAGCCTTGATTGGCCTATGGTATAACAATTTCTTTGGCGCCGAAACCGAAGCCATTCTGCCTTATGATCAATATATGCACCGTTTTGCCGCCTATTTCCAACAGGGTAATATGGAATCAAACGGTAAATATGTGGATAGAAATGGCCATGCGGTGGACTATCAAACCGGTCCGATTATTTGGGGTGAACCAGGCACCAATGGACAACATGCGTTCTATCAACTGATTCATCAAGGGACCAAACTGATTCCTTGTGACTTTATTGCGCCGGCAGTCAGCCATAATCCATTAGGTGATCACCACCCTAAACTGCTGTCGAACTTTTTTGCGCAAACTGAAGCCCTCGCTTTTGGTAAAAGTAAAGCAGCCGTTGAACAGGAGTTTATTCAAGCGGGTAAATCACTGAAAGACGTTGAGTCAATTGTGCCATTCAAGGTATTTGAAGGCAACCGACCAACTAACTCCATCTTACTGCGTGAGATCACGCCTTATAGCTTAGGTGCCTTGATTGCTATTTATGAGCACAAGATCTTTACCCAAGGCGTTATCCTCAATATCTTCAGTTTTGATCAGTGGGGCGTTGAGTTAGGTAAACAGTTAGCGGGACGTATTTTACCCGAGCTGAGTGATAATCAGCCAGTGCAGAGCCATGACAGCTCAACCAATGGCTTAATTAACCGTTATAAAAATTGGCGTTAATCAGCCAACCTTGCATCAAAAAAGCGGCTCGATAGGGCCGCTTTTTTATTGCTTAATCTGGCTGAATATAAAGGTGACCTTGGCAACAACCGGATAGCTGGTTAATAAAAAAGACGGCAAAAACCGTCTTTTTATGTGACTTATTGTATGACCAATCGTATGAACTATTTCTTTACGCGCATAATAACTGTTTTGCCAGCTTCACAAGTCCCTGACATCTTATTTAAGCTCGTAATGGCATCCATATTAGAGATAACAACCGGTGTTAATACTGATTTAGCACGTGCTTCAAGGAAGGGTAAATCGATCTCAATGATGGTATCACCCGCTTTGACCTGCTGGCCCTCTTCAACTACACGCTTGAAACCTTCACCTTTCAATTCAACGGTATCAATACCGAAATGAACGAACAGCTCAATACCTTCATCTGATTCAATTGCAAAAGCGTGATTTGTTTCGAAAATCTTACCAATTTTACCACTTAACGGTGCGACAATCTTATCGCCGGTAGGCTTAATGGCGACGCCATCACCGACAATTTTTTCAGCAAAAACGACATCTGGCACATCTTCAATTTTGACAATTTCACCACTTAAAGGGGCAAAAATTTCAATACCATCTGAATCATCAGAAACAAACTGCTTTATCTTATCGAATAAACCCATAATTGTTGCTCTCCTTTCGAATCTTACACAATTAACAAATTTGCTTTTCAGCAATATATTTGTCAACTAAATCAGCAATCTCTTTTGCGGTTGCTTTTTGTAAGGCTTGCTCTGCTAGTTGTTTTGCATCACTAAAGTTTGTATTACGTACGATTTTCTTGATCTTAGGAATAGAGATAGCACTCATACTAAACTCATCCAGTCCCATACCCAGTAGCAGTACTGTTGCCCGTTCATCACCGGCCAGCTCACCACACATCCCCGTCCATTTACCCTCTTTATGAGAGGCATCAATTACATTTTTAATCAACCCTAACACCGCTGGTGTCATTGGATTGTATAAATGAGAAATAAGCTCATTACCACGGTCAACAGCTAGCGTATACTGGGTTAAGTCATTGGTACCGATACTAAAGAAATCGACTTCTTTGGCTAAATGATGCGCAATCACCGCGGCGGCTGGTGTTTCAATCATTACGCCGACTTCAATCTTATCATCAAAGGCTTTACCTTCCGCTTTTAACTGCGTTTTTAGCGTATTGAGTTCATGTCTTAAGCTACGGATCTCTTCGACAGAGATAATCATTGGGAACATGATTCGTAATTTACCAAAAGCAGAAGCACGTAAAATTGCTCGCAATTGCGCATGTAAAATCTCTTTGCGATCCATACTAATACGAATAGCGCGCCAGCCTAAGAATGGATTCTCTTCTTTAGGCAGATTCATATACGGTACACTTTTATCGCCGCCAATATCCATGGTACGGACAATCACGCCACGTGAACCGACCGTTTCCGCCACTTCTTTATAGGCTTTAAACTGTTCTTCTTCATTTGGATAAGCATCACGATCCATAAACAGGAATTCAGTGCGGTATAGACCCACACCTTCATAACCATTGCGGTCTGCGCCACTGATATCGCGCACGGTACCGATATTGGCACACACTTCAACCTGACGGCCATCAAGCGTCGTTGCCGGTAGATCTTTCAATTTACCCAACTCATCTTTATCGTCTAAATACTGCTGCTGTACTTTTTTCAATTTATCGATAGTCGCTTCATTAGGATTGATGTAAATTTTATTATTCACACCATCTAAAATAACGAAGTCACCTTGATGAATTTTGGTGGTCGCTTTACCTGTTCCAACAATCGCTGGTAGCTCTAAAGAGCGCGCCATAATTGAGGTATGAGATGTTCTGCCGCCGATATCGGTAATAAAGCCTTTCACTTTATCTAAGTTTAACTGCGCGGTTTCAGAAGGGGTTAAATCAACAGCGACTAAGATGCAGGCTTCAGTAATTGCGCTCAGATCGACAATTTCCAGACCTAAAATATTTTTAAGCAGACGCTTACCAATATCACGGATATCCGCCGCACGCTCTTTGAGGTACTCATCATCCAAGTTTTCTAACTCTTTGGCTTGTGCTTCAAACACATTATGACAAGCTGCATCGGCAGATTCATGTTTGGTTTTGATGCGATTGATGATTTCAGACTCAAGATCCTCATCTTCAAGCAGCATGATATGACCTTCAAAAATGGCCGCTTTCTCTTCACCGAGAGTCTCTTGTGCACGCGCCATAATCGCTTGCAGCTGTTCACCCGCTTTACTACGGGCAGTCTTAAATCGGTCAATCTCTGCATTCACTTTACTATCAGAGATAGCACGTGTATTGATAACAATCGGATCTTCTTTTAATAATAGTGCTTTAGCAAAAGCAATACCAGGTGAGACGAGAATACCTGAAACCATACAATCGTTCCTTATATAATCAGTAAGTTAAAAATAGTCGCGCAAGGCGTATTATTCCAATTCTGGAATCAATTTGACTAAATGCTCAACAGCTTGTTGTTCATCGTCTCCCTCTGCGGAGATCGTAATCACAGTGCCCTGTGCTAATCCTAACGTTTGCAGTTTAAATAAGCTTTTCGCACTTGCGCTCTTATCACCTGAAGTGACGGTGATTTCGGCATTAAAAGCTTTCGCGTCTTTGACAAACTGAGCAGCCGGACGCGTATGTAATCCATGAGGTGCTGTTATCGTGACGTCTTGTTTAAACATGGGCAACTCCTAAAGTTTATTATCAGTGCCGTTCATATCACTCAAACAATCTAACCGACTTATTAAAACTGTTTTTATCATATCAGCACGATGATCAATATTTCATCATTATCGAACAATGGTTGTGGCATATTATCGCTGCGAATGTGCTCGGATACAAGTTTTTGTTACACTGGTAAAGCTTAAATTGCTTAATTATCAAAAATTTGACTAGTGTGAATGACTATTTTTTATACGCATAAAATCTTGTCGCCGTAAAAACAAACAGTACACCATTAAAAATTAATCAGCAATAGCTAAATATGTCAAGCGATAATTTTTAGCGCTCATTGCGATCATCTCAGGATTAAAATCCCATTCATCACACTGATTGATGAATGAAAAGTGAGCCCAAAATCTCGTCAGCCGTTAATTTTTAAGCAAAAAACTAATAAGTTGCTGAGAATATAAGCAAAAAATCATTTTTACATAAAATATACTGGACAAAAAGGCAATTAATGCGTACTATTCTGCCCACTTTGATAAAAGATTTTTATCGATGGTGGCTATAGCTCAGTTGGTAGAGCCCTGGATTGTGATTCCAGTTGTCGTGGGTTCGAACCCCATTAGTCACCCCATTTTCGGCGAGTAGCGCAGCTTGGTAGCGCAACTGGTTTGGGACCAGTGGGTCGGAGGTTCGAATCCTCTCTCGCCGACCACTTCTCTTTTTTAGTACTTTAATCTGTTTTTCAATTCTTAATATAATCATCTCTTTTAAATTAATATCTATAAACTATTCCATTATCTTTTTTGTCCAATCAAAAAATATTAAAAACGATTTATGTATTAAATCAAACAATTTTTATCAAGTTTAAGCGTTTTTTAGACTATTGCTTCATATGATCTGGATCTAAAGGTAAAAGATACTTTAGAACCTGCTAGCATTGATTGAAGACCATATATCAGGCAAAATAAATTATTAGTTCTGTACTTCAGGTAAACTTAAATATGAATATAGATCTTTGTAAACCCTTGGAGCTTCCTGGTGAATTTGTTGCCCGGCTTAGAGCAATAGAAAGCTCATGCCTTTCTCAAGCATGCTCAGAATCATTAGTAGAACAACGAAATATTTCTACTCTGGTTAGAGACATTGATCAGTATTGTAAAAACAATCGAATTATCGGTATTCACTACACAAGGGCTTTACCTGAGAGTATTCGCTCGAAAGGGCTATTGATTCAAACTGGTAAGGAAATAAGAGAAACGTTTTTGAATGAGCACGGACGCCTATTTTCACAAGAAGAAATACTTGCTATCAAAGAGAAATGGGATAGTTATTTTGACCATTGCCAAAGCTCCGCTAGAGATGATCGTATTTCTTTCAATTTTACAGAGACTAAACTTGGAGGCAGTGGGACTAAATATTTACTGGGATTATAGGGAGGCGAGCAAGTCAGTATGTGTTTTGAACTAGACGATCCTCTTGGCGTTAAATTGGGAGCAATTGGTGAGCCAATGGTAATTCGATGTCCACTTGATCCTAACAAAGTAAAAACCTACATTGAATATCCTTGGGGAAAAATATTGGTTTCCTCTTTTCACGCATTAATCAATCCCAAGGCTAATCGAATCGATCAAGATAGACATCAGTCGGTACCGGCCAAACCTGAGCATATCGTATCGTTAAACGTTCTAAAAAGCGAAAGCTGAGCCCATTTTTGAAATGCATTGAGTTATTCACTATTGATAAGTTATCAAGTTTTATCTTTTTTAAACAGAGTAGTCTTTCTAGGTTTAAGATATTGAAAACACAATTTTAAATATATATCACATATCAAGCAGATAAAACTTGAACCCTACCACATGACACATTAGCATAGTTTTATTCATAGCGATAAGTCCGGTTTAAAGATGAAAAGATATAAACTGATGACCCGTCAAGCGTGGCAAAAAGCACAAGCCGATGAAGCGCTGCGGCAAAGTGACAGCAATCGCCAACCTTTCGCAATAAAAACCCTATTGGATAATCGTTCGATATCACAATATCAGCGTGTTAAACACTTTTATGACGATGAGTATGATGAGATAATTCACTATTGCGTTAACCACGTTGAGCAAGTGTGTCGATCTATTTATCACACTGGAAAAACTGGGTCTATATCATGGCCGTGACTTATACAACAAACATCCTGCCCATATCGCTCGGGCGCTCAAAGAGACCATCACGTCTGAACGCGCGGTTTTAGTTGAGTTACCACCAGTTTATCATAGTGTTTTTTACCGCCCTCACGTTAAAATCATCCGTCAATAGTCACCACAGAAGCGAAAAAAACTGGCTACTATGATCCACAAGACTTCATTGAGCAGCCGAGTGCCGAGGAGGAGAACTGGATTGAGCTAGAGGTTAAGAATTTACCTTACCAGCCTTTCACCCTGTTTAATAGCAGCACCGATAATCTCATTTTTATCGGAAAATTGGATGAGAATGGCTACGTTTATGTCAAGCTCCCTTATGGTGTAAAATATGTCGATGTGCTGTTTGATCATCAAAAAGAGAAACGGGCCTGGTATTACGATGTGCCTTTACAAATACTCGGAGGCGCCCGCGATGCAGTCAAATCAAATTTAGATTTAGCCTTTGAACTCTTACAAACACGTCTGCTAATCGATCGTTTCGACGATTATATCAATCCTAATCAGATTGCGCTCGGGTGGTTAACCAGTGATAAAAGCCTCGCCGAGACGATATCAGGTCAGTACCGCTTTATTTATACTAATCTGGATAAGTTTAACAATCCAATTGAATTGCCGGCTATCGCATCAGCAGAGACCAAAACCGGAGCAATGGCTCGCGGCGTTTCACAGTTTCTGACTGATTTTATTCCCGCTTTTAAGTCGCTGAAATTTCTAAAACCGCTAGGAAGATTTAGCAAATATGGACAAGGTGTAGCAGCGGACATGATTGCCGGTGCTTTAGCCGATGTACTATTAAAATCCTTAAGAGTATTTAAATACGCACACTTTAAATCTCTATATACTGAGATCAGAACAAAAAATAAATATCGGTTAGAAGCGGTAAGCCACGAAAATCATAATGCTTATAATTACCAAAAACTAAAAGAAGCACTTCACGACCAAAATACCAATAATATGGCATGAGAAAATCCAATTCTAGCCCGAGTCATTAAAGGTGATAATGGTCAATTAAATTATGGTGTTGGTCACGCAACAATCAAAGAGGCAAATGAGTTAGGTAAAATTTGGGTTGGTGATGGTTATAGTATGACTAGTGCTGGCGGTTTGATTAGTGCGGATAAAACAAGAGGGTATAGACCTCCAATACAAAAAAGTAATACACCAACAAAATTTAATCCAACAGGAATACAAGCTAATTTTGAAACGTATAAATTTGATATCTATGGACAAAAAATCAAACTAGGTAATGGTCATTTAATAATCAATGAATAATTGGAGTATTTATGCAAGCAGAACTAAAACAAATAGATTCTTTTGATGTTGATATTAACAACTATTGTCCTGATGAAGATAGTTTTAGAATTTTAGTCACGCTATTTATCGGTCCCAAAGAGAGCAATTCAATCAACTATTTTGATTTAACTATTTGTTCCACTCAGTATTTAGACAAGCAAATATATAAACCAGAAATCTTACGTCATATGCTGGTTGTGAGGAAATTTAATTTAGATGAAATAAAAAATGAAATTAATGCATGCATTGAAAAATGTAATAGTAATACTTGGGAGGAGACTGCTCAAAAGCTATCACGATATTTTGCGTGGGAATTTGAAGACTATCAACCTTGATACACAATTCGATAAGATAAAAAGAATATGGACATATGAGACGTTTTCTTAACAAAATAAAATCTAATAGCAGAATGCGCAATAATATCCTAATAATAATCCAAACCAACCAGTAATCAGTTTTATTTTGAATCAACAATCATGCGCGGGTTGTTGATAATAGACAATCTGGTTTATTCATTCTAACACTTATAGCAGCGCTATTTAAGTCTTATGTATGATGATTATTTTAATACATTTCAATAAGATATGATTAATCTCTGACCACTAAGATAAATAGCGAATCCTATCTATACCATGGCACAAAACGCGAGGCGTTACCTGTTGATATCCGTTAAGATAGCGCCCGGTAACTGATATTAAACAGCCCATCGCTCTTTATGGCGCCAGTATCCTGAATCGCCGTTACAGCCTGTACCTAATCAAAAATTATTCATGGGATGGTTTACGCCTATCCCTTAAATAGCGCGTCTTTTGATAGCGTGATGGCCAAATCTCTTCTGGCGTCACACCCAATTTATTGGCAATGATTAATTCGCCGCGCGTCCATGAGCGCAGTAACACATTACCTAATGTGCAGGCCGCGTAACCAGACTGACGTGATAAAGCGGAAAGGGAGGTGCCCTTCTTTTTGAGTCCGGCAATGATGTCGGCTGGATGCCAATCTTCTTGATTCATATTTGTTACCTCATGATGTTCGATAACCAATACTACGATAAACGTAGTATGCAAAGCAACAAAAAATTACGACTATCGTAGCATTTCTTTATGGATCCGATTTAACCGACTTATGACGTTACAGAATAAATACCAACATCTCTTTTGCCGACGTTTAAAACAGGCCAGACTGCGCAAAGACCTGTCGCAAAAACAGCTGGGTATTGCCGCTGGGATTGATGAGTTTGTGGCCAGTACTCGTATCAATCGCTATGAAAAGGGTATTCATGAAGTAAATCTTGAAACTGCCGGCAAACTGGCAGAAGTACTAGGTGTGCCACTGGCCTATTTTTATGCCGAGAGCGATGGCCTGGCGCAGCTGATTCTTGACTATGCACACAGCCAGATAGATAAGTAGATAAGTAGATAAGTAGATAAGTAGATAAGTAGATAAGTAGATAAGTAGATAAGTAGATAAGTAGATAAGTAGCAGTTTATTCTTGCTTGACGATAAGGCAAGCAGAATCATTCAAGCGCAGACGATCGCCTTACCCACTCATCGTAGAATTTGTCTCGATTGAGAAAATAGAACGCGAAACTGCCGCGTTCCATCACACTAGTTAAGCCATTGTATCAAACAGGTCTTTGATTCCATAAACGGCACTGCCAGCTATACTGATTTTTTTCAAATATCGACAGACTGCCGGTTTTCACTTTTAATGACGCGCTACCGATAAACTGCTGATAATCCGCGGCATCTAAAATATGCGGCGCAAACCGAATAATACCGTTAGAGGTGACCACTAGCACCGTTTCATTATCCGCGATCTGGTCAGCAAAATTTTGCCAGGTCGTGATAATACTGCCGACATCCACCTGCCAGCCATCGGGCACCGTGGCGTCACGATTCCAGCGTTCGATGACCGCACTACCGGCATCGATAATTGCAGTTGGCGTGGGCTGCCTATCGCCTTGTCGCGCCAGCGCATGACGACCTAATCGTTCAATCACCTGCGCCTCAGGTTTATCTTCATCAGGACCGTAATCAATTTCCAGAAAGTCCGCCAAAGGCTCAACCGGTAATGCTTGCCCAGCTTCAGCCAGAATTAACTGTGCTGTTTGCAGAGTTCTTTTTAACGGTGCTGCATAGACTTTACTCAGTATGATCTGCTGCTGACGCAAATACTGGCCAATCTGCCGGCCCAGAGCCTCTTCCACTAGCGGTAAGTCAGTATGGCAACCGACACGAGTTGGGGTCTGATCAGCAGTAAAGGTGTTGCCATGCCGGGCAATAATCAGTCGTTTCATCTTGCGTTAACACCCTTAATTAAGATCAAGCTCACCAAATTCAGCCAGAATTTGCTCAACGCGAGCCACGTCATCCGGTGAATCAACGCCACTGGTGGTCTTACGGCCACGATAGTCGACTTCAACCATCTTCACTTTTAGGCCATTTTCCAGAAAGCGCATCTGCTCAAGCCCTTCAATATAGCTTTTTTCACACAGCGATTCAGGCAGCGAAAAATAAGCCTGTAACGCCGCATAAGTATAGCCATACAGGCCAACATGCCGTTTAACCGGACTCATACTGAGCTGTTTTTTCGCTTCGCTAAGCTGACGAATCGCCGGCAAAATATTTTTTGAAAAGGCCATGGCAAAGTGATCTTTATTAACCAGCACGCTGGTGCCGGAATAAGGGGTGATTTTTTTATGCTGGACAAAGCGGTCATACTCATCCCAGCTTAATTGAATATAGGGGGTAAAAATATCGGCAGCCACCGTACGCCACTGATCAATCAGCGCTTGAATCACATGGGGTGGGCATAACGGGTTGTCACCTTGCAGATTGATCACAAACTGCGGTTTTATCGCTGACTGGCTCACCACATCCCATGCGCGTTCAGTGCCACTTTGACAAGATGCCGCGGTCATGTTAACCGGCAGATCATACTGCTGACAAAAAGCCATAATACGCTCATCATCCGTGGCCACCACATAACCACAATCGGCATTTTTCAGACAAATGCTGCGCGCAATATCGGCAACCCGTCGTAACATCTCAATGCCCGCTATCTTAACCAGCGGTTTACCCGGAAAGCGAGAAGAGCTATATCTGGCCGGGATAACAATCATAATATCTTTCATGCTATTTCTCTTGTTCTAAAATGCAGTACATTCAATTCAGTTAATCGCCGACTATTTTGAACTAACAATACCGTAATGCCTAGTAAATTTTTGCAGAGTACAAAGCCGAATCAAGAGACTCAGCCCTTGATCTATTTATCCAGCATAATCTTTAAGATCTCTTTATCGGTGGTCTGCATGCCCTGATTGGCTAATCGGCCGACCATCTGAATAGTTTTAGCCAAATCATATTTGATAATACCGTCACCGGCCGACAGCACATTATCCAGCATGGCCATCTCATGACAGGTGATTGCGGTATCCACACAGGTCGCAATTTTAGAAGCACAAGACGCTTTAGCGCCATCGCAAATCATGCCCGATAGCGTGCCGAGCGTATTGATAACGGCCGCTTCAATCTGGCTGTCCGTACCGCCTTTAAGCAAGGTGATGCCGGCCGCGCTACCACTGGCGGCGCATACTACGCCACAATAAGCGGACAGTTTACCAATATAGGATTTTTCATATAGCGCAATCAGGTTACTTAAAATTAAGGCACGATAAAGCTGCTCCTGCGAACAGTCCAGCGCACGGGCATAAGTAATAATCGGCAGTGATACAGTTAAGCCTTGATTACCACTTCCGGAATTAATCATCACCGGCAAATCGCAGCCACTCATACGCGCATCCGAGGCGGCTGCGGTCACCGCTTTGGCGCGATTTTTTAGACTATCCTCAGAAGTCATCATAATGACTTTGCCGACATTGACGCCATAAGGATTTTTTAGCCCCTCTGCGGAAATCTGCGTATTACAAGCAATCGCTTTATCCAGTAAATCCACAATTGGACTGTAATCAGCCTGACGCGCAAAGGCAATAATCTCATCAATCGCAATATTATCAAGTAAACTGGCCTCGACTAACTGCGCAGGGGCAGCGGTTTGCGTCTGCAGTACTTCACCATTTTTTATCACCTTCACCACCTGAGTATGGTTATCACGAATCTCGACACTGACGCTGTTTTCTTGTGCATAACCGGTAATGATAATATGTAAAGTTGAGGTGCTTTCTAGGAGCTTAACCTCACAAAGGTGCTTTTCCAGCAGTGATTGACAGGTTTTTGCCTGAGACGGCGAAACCGCTGAAAGCACCTCGAGTTTTTTATCTGCATCACCAAAATAGGCGCCGACTAAACAAGCTGCTTCAATCCCCTTCATGCCGCCTGAGTTAGGCACAATCACGCTTTTCACGTTTTTGATCATATTGGCACTGCATTGTGCCAATAGCCGTTCCGGTACCTGCCCTAAATGCTGGGTCACTAACGCCGCAGCATACGCAATCGCAATGGGTTCGGTGCAGCCCAAGGCTAATACCATTTCATCACGTAATAATTTGATTAATTTTAATTCGCAGGTCATATCAATACTCATATTGGGTTGGGTTCGATGCTATTCAGGTTCAAGAGATTGCAAGTTGTGTGCCAATCTACGCTTATTCAGTCAATAAAACAGTAAAACACGCTATTTAACCGCTCAATACCGGTGTAGATGAGCTAAAAACACGCGAGTAAATCGGCAACTTTTCTCAAGCTGACTACTGTAACAGATTTAATTTCTTATTTTTAAGAAATTAAAGCTAAATAAAAGATGAAAAAGGGCAATCAGCCGAGTTCAAAGGCGATTTATCGGATCATGTCAGCCGGTAAAAAGTAGGTTAGATACAGTATAAAAAGAGGGCGCAGGGAGGAATTCCGATAAACAGGAATAATTTTCTTATATTTAGGAAATTGAGTTAAGCGTCATTACATGGAAACCGCGCTCACTTAATCGAGATGATATTGTGCCATTTTACGATAAAGCGAGGAGAGCGAAATACCTAATTTTTGGGCAAGCTGGCGTTTATCTTCGGTGGTCGGCGCATCAACGAGCATCACTTTGAGTAACTGACGCTCCTGCTCAAGCATTAAATCTTTCAGGGACAAGTCTGTGCCAAGCTCAATAAAGTTTTTCGAGACTAAATGTGCCGGTAGATCGCTTAAATGAACGGCGCCCTGTTCTTTGATATTCACCAGATACTCAACCATATTTTTTAATTCACGCACATTACCCGGCCAGTCGTAAGCGATTAAAGTTTGCAGCACTTTTTCATCTTGCAGGGTGATCGATTTTTTTAAGGCCTGATTGAAATAGGCCAAAAATTGGCTAATCAGTAAGGGAATATCTGATTTTCTTTCGCGTAACGGCGGGATCGTCACCGGAATGACATTAATCCGATAGAACAGATCCATACGAAACTTTTTCTCTTCTACCAGTTTAAGTAAATTTTGATTGGTGGCACAAATCACCCGCACATCGACCGGAATATCTTTTTTACCGCCAATACGCTGAATCACTCGCTCTTGTAGTACCCGTAATAACTTGGTCTGTGCTGAGAGAGACATTTCGCCGATCTCATCAAGAAATAGCGTTCCGCCATTGGCCAGTTCAAATTTGCCCATATGACCTTGTTTACTTGCCCCGGTAAACGCTCCCGCCTCATAGCCAAAGAGCTCACTTTCAATCAAACTCTCAGCAATGGCGCCACAATTCACCGAGACCATCATATGCTTAGCACGGTGACTACGCCGATGAATGGTTTTCGCCAGCACATCTTTGCCGGTACCACTTTCACCAGTAATTAAAATCGTCGATGCCGAATCACACACCCGATTAACCAGCGACATCATGGCTTCAATACAGGGATCATGGCCAATAAACCGCGGTAGATCTTGCTGCTGACGCGTGATAGCCATCACCTCATCGAGCTGCTCACCTAATTGAATGTTCTGTTTCAGCGTCAAGAGCTTGCTCTCAAGTAGGGAGCTCATGTGCTTAAGAAAGATTTCAAAATTGGTGTTATTGGCCAGTAAATTATGTTTTGATTCTTCAGAAAAGGCAATCAAGCCAATTACGCCGGCGACCTCATTTTCATAGAAAATAGGGTAGGCAATATCGGCCAGTTCGGTACATTCCTGGCAAAAAGCACACTGAGCACATAGCACATTGTGCTGAGATTTGGTCATAATGCCGGGCTGGCCGGTTTCAATTACCTTACGATAAAAAGCGCCATGATTAATCACTTTACCAATCTGCTCGGAGTAGAGATTGGTGCCGCCAATCCGCACCAAATCCTTATCCACGACAGTCACACCAACATTTAAAATAGCCGAAATGGCATCGACATAAGATTGGATAAAATCCTGAATCTGAATCAAGGGAATGGACATGTGATATAACGCTCGTTATGCTTGCGAGGTTACTTCACTAAACCAGTGATCAAGCTTGGCTTTCAGCTGTTCGACACCCTGTTTTTTTAACGATGAAAAGGTTTCAACTGTGATATCACCCTGGAAAGGTAATATCGCCTCGCGCACCATATTCAGCTGTTTTTTCTGCGCACTACTCGATAGCTTATCGGATTTAGTCAGTAACAGTAATACCGGTAAACCCACCGATACCGCCCAATCAATCATCTGCTGATCGAGGTCTTTAAGGGGATGCCGGATATCCATCAACACCACTAAACCTTTTAAGCTTTCTCTTTTCTGCAGATATTCGCCTAATGATTTTTGCCATTTCTGTTTTACCGCTTCAGGCACTTCGGCATAACCATAACCGGGTAAATCGACAATACGACAATGGTCTTCGACTTCAAACAGGTTAATCAGCTGAGTTCGCCCTGGCATTTTACTGGTTCTGGCTAAACTTTTTTGGTGGGTTAAGGTATTTAAGGCACTGGATTTACCGGCATTTGAACGACCAGCAAAAGCAATTTCAACACCGCTATCAACCGGTAAATGTGAAATATCGGGTGCACTGGTTACAAAATGAGTTTTTGCATAATTTAAACTACGGACTGTCGCCACAAGTTGGCTCCTATGTTTGATTATTGGCTTTGTCTGATCTTATTCACTCAGGCGACACAATCTATCACCTGCCATCGGTTATTTATCCCGATAGCCATGCTGATTCACACATTGAAAGCAGCCTATTTTAAGGCTGAATACCTTGATGGATATGATGACAGCGCGAAGATCCCACTCATCATCAAAAACCAACGATATTGCGTCACTATGGGCGGTAATTTAACATAGTTGCCGACACATCGCTATCAATCGTCAGCAAAGTGATCGTAAAAACCGGCAAATCACGCTTCCTGAGCGTTCGCTCATCAGCATATAATCAGCGCATGGCTCCTGACACAACCAGCACAAGTTAGACCTGTCAAGAGGCGGGATTGGCAAACCGTGTAAACTAAGCCTGGACAATCTTGGCGACGGCTTTGGCAAAACGATTCATGCCATCTTTAATCTCTTCATCAGTAATCACTAACGAGGGAGTAAAGCGTAAAATATTCGGGCCCGCATTAAGGATGAGCACCTTAAATTCAGCCGCCACTGCTAAGAAATGGCTCGATTTATCATGATATTGAGGACTCAGTTCCGCGCCAAGCAATAGGCCTTTACCACGATACCCGGTAAATACCTTAAATTGTTGATTAATGGTCTCGAGCTGCTCAATAAAAGCATTGCGACGGGCAGCAACCCCTTTAAGCACTTCTGGCGTATTGATGACATCAAAAACCGCCAGTCCCACCGCACAGGCTAATAAATTGCCACCATAAGTGGTACCATGCACACCCGGGTGCATCACCTGGGCCACTTTATGGGTGGTTAACATGGCACTAATCGGAAAACCGCCGCCGAGTGCTTTAGCGGAGGTTAAAATGTCTGGTACCACCCCATAGTCCATATAAGCAAATAACGATCCGATTCGTCCCATCCCACACTGCACTTCATCAAACACCAGCAGGGCATTAAATTGGTCACATAGCTGCCGCAATCCTTGCAAAAATTCCGGTGTCGCTGGTGTGACGCCACCTTCACCTTGAATCGGTTCAATCACCACTGCGCAGGTATGGTCATCCATCACCGCTTTGACGGCCGCAAGATCATTAAACGGCACATGGATGATATCGGCCGGCTTAGGTCCAAAACCGTCAGAATATTTGGCTTGTCCGCCTACGGATACGGTGAATAGCGTTCGACCGTGAAAGGCTTGATAAAAGGCAATGATTTTGGTTTTATAGGGACTATAGGTCTCAATCGCATAGCGGCGCGCGAGCTTAAAAGCGGCTTCATTAGCCTCGGCACCTGAATTAGCAAAAAAGACCCGATCGGCGAACGTATTCTCCGTCAAACGCTGAGCGAGCTTTAATGCTGGTTCATTGGTAAACACATTACTGACATGCCATAGTTTATGACTCTGCGCTTTTAAAGCACTGACCAATTTGGGATGACAGTGACCAAGTGCATTGACCGCAATACCACCAGCAAAATCAATATACTCATTATGCTGCTGATCCCAAACCCGACTACCTTCACCTTTCACCGGAATAAAAGGTGCAGGTGCATAAACAGGTAAAATGACTTTATCAAACAGCGCTCGATTTACAGATTGGTCAATTGACTGAGGCATAATCTTCTTCCACTTAAAATGATTAAAGATGTGATGATCTTATTGTAGAGAGAAGGATAAAAAATACAATATATTTATTCACTATTAATGAATGAAAATTCAATTAATATTTTCAATGACGCGCTAATATTTACTTTATAACTACTCGATTATTGCTATAATTATTTTTTATTTTGGATCAATATACGATGAACAGCTCAGCAACAGGACTATCTCCATGGCTTATGATATTAATGGCATTTGCAACGGGTATCACTGTTGCTTCTAATTATTATGCTCAGCCACTGTTACACTCCATCACCAGCGATCTTAGTGTCTCAATGGAACATGCGGGTATTATTATCACCATAGCACAATTTAGTTACGCATTAGGACTCCTATTTATCACGCCATTAGGTGACAAATTTGAGCGGAAATCACTGATTCTGGCACTGATGCTATTATCTACTTTGGGATTGGCTATCAGCGCAAATGCAACTTCGATAGAGATGCTACTCGTTGGCACAGCGATTGCGGGCCTATTTTCAGCGGTTGCTCAGGTACTCATCCCGTTTGCTGCCACGATCGCCACACCCGCTTCACGAGGCCGGATTGTCGGGGTGTTGATGGCCGGACTATTATTAGGTATCTTACTGGCCAGAACCTTTGCAGGCACGGTTTCAAGCTTTGGTCAGTGGCGAACCGTCTATGCTGTTGCAGCACTCATTATGGCACTGGTCACGATCTGCCTGGCAATATCCCTGCCACGCTTTAGTCACAAAATAAATATTAATTACTGGCGATTGATTGGTTCTATTGGTTCACTATTTATTCAAGAACCGATACTACGTATTCGGGCTTTAATGGGTGGTATTGCCTTTTGTCTGTTCTCGTTACTGTGGACACCGTTAGCCTTTTTACTCAGTGCTGAGCCTTATCACTATTCTGATTTTATCATCGGTTTATTCGGTATCGCGGGCGCTGCAGGTGCACTGGCCTCACCAATTGTCGGTCGCTTATCCGATAAAGGCAGGGGTATCTTAGTGACCACCGTTGGGCTCGTTGCGCTACTCATTGCCTGGCTGCCGCTCTCATTCGCGCAATCCTCGTTATGCTTATTAATTTTAGGTATCGTGGTGATTGATTTTGCTGTACAAGTGACCCATGTCTCGTGCATGAACGCGATTTATCAAATTCGTCCGGAAGCACGCAGTCGCATGAACTCTGGTTATATGGTGAGTTATTTTATTGGGGGTATGATCGGTTCAATCAGTTCAACCTATCTATTTAGCTTGTATGGCTGGCTAGCAATTGTCTACGCCGGTTCTGGGCTAGCCATTTTAGCGCTCATGATATGGGTTGGGTATGTAAAAGCAGTCAACCGATGCCAAAAATAGTGATAAAAACAGATAACGCGCTATTTTTATTAGATATTTATCAATTATTGTGATTTTTTCTTAACGCGTTATCGCTTTTCTCAGCCGCCAGTCGATGGCCTTTTTAATTGCATGTCGAGCAAAATAGATAAGCGATAGCAACAAGCAACAAGCAACAAGCAACAAGCAACAAGCAACAAGCAACAAAATAATTCAATAAAATGAGGCTAAACGCTAGATCCTTTGAATAGAAAGGTTACAATAGATGCCGACCTTAACTGATGAATGGATAAGCCCATGGCACAATATGTTTTTACCATGAACCGCGTCGGCAAGATTGTTCCGCCGAAACGCTATATCTTGAAAGATATTTCTCTAAGTTTTTTCCCTGGGGCAAAAATTGGTGTACTTGGCCTGAATGGTTCAGGTAAATCAACCCTGTTACGCATTATGGCCGGTGTCGACACTGAAATTGAAGGTGAAGCACGCCCACAACCGGGTTTAAAAATCGGCTACTTACCACAAGAGCCAAAACTGAATCCTCAGCAAACCGTGCGAGAAGCGGTTGAAGAGGCGATGAGTGAAGCGAAAAATGCCTTAGCCAGACTTGATGAAGTTTATGCCGCTTATGCCGATCCCGATGCCGACTTTGATAAACTTGCTCAGGAACAAGCTCAGCTTGAAGCCATCATCCAAACCCATGATGCCCATAATCTCAACAATCAACTTGAGCGAGCCGCTGATGCCTTGCGCTTGCCAGATTGGGAGACCAAAATTGAATTCTTGTCCGGGGGTGAAAAACGCCGCGTTGCATTGTGTCGTTTGTTATTAGAAAAACCGGATATGCTGCTGCTCGATGAGCCAACCAACCACTTAGATGCCGAATCTGTAGCCTGGTTAGAGCGTTTCTTACATGATTATGAAGGTACTGTAGTTGCCGTCACCCATGACCGTTACTTCCTGGATAATGTCGCGGGCTGGATTTTAGAGCTCGATCGTGGTGAAGGGATTCCTTGGGAAGGAAACTACTCTTCCTGGTTAGAGCAGAAAGATCAACGTTTAGCACAAGAAGCCTCAGCTGAAGCGGCGCGTCGTAAATCGATCGAGAAAGAGCTTGAGTGGGTACGTCAAAACCCTAAAGGTCGTCAGGCAAAAAGTAAAGCTCGCTTAGCCCGCTTTGATGAACTCAATAGTACTGATTATCAAAAACGCAATGAAACCAATGAGTTATTTATTCCACCTGGGGCACGTTTAGGGGATAAAGTCATCGAGGTCTCCCATCTGACTAAATCTTATGGTGATCGGGTATTAATTGATGATCTCTCCTTTACCATTCCTAAAGGGGCTATCGTTGGGATTATTGGCCCCAATGGTGCGGGTAAATCAACCCTATTCCGTCTGCTATCCGGTAAAGAGCAAGCCGATTCAGGTTCTATTACGTTAGGGGATACGGTTCAGCTCGCCGCAGTGGATCAGTTCCGTGATAGCATGGATGATAAGAAAACCGTTTGGGAGGAGATCTCTCATGGTCAGGATATCATGCGTATCGGTAATTTCGAGCTGCCAAGCCGCGCCTACGTCGGTCGATTTAACTTTAAAGGTATCGATCAGCAAAAACGCGTCGGTGAATTATCGGGCGGTGAGCGTGGCCGCGTCCATCTGGCGAAACTGCTACAGGTTGGTGGTAACGTATTACTACTCGATGAGCCAACCAATGATCTTGATGTGGAAACATTACGGGCACTGGAAAATGCACTACTCGAATTTCCGGGCTGTGCATTAGTGATCTCACATGACCGCTGGTTCTTGGACCGTATTGCCACCCATATTCTTGATTATCAGGATGAGGGACATATTGAGTTCTTTGAAGGTAACTTTACCGAATATGAAGAGTGGAAAAAACGCACGCTAGGTGCGGAATCGGTCGAACCCAAACGTGCCAAATATAAGCGCATGGTAAAATAGTTGAATACTCAGCTAACAATTAAAAACGCTGTCCCAATAAAAAGGCCTGTAAAAACAGGCCTTTTTTATCCGAAACCGAAGTCATTATGGTTTAAAATCAAACATATTTTTACCATAATCCATTGGCGACAGACCAAAATAGTGAGCAATCGTCTGACCAATGTCGGCAAACGTATCACGCTGACCTAAATCCGTGACCGGTAAAGCCGGACTATAGACTAACACCGGAATAAACTCTCTGGTGTGATCAGTACCGTGCCAGGTTGGATCACAGCCATGATCAGCCGTAAAAATCAGCATATCATCCGCTTGGATCAGGGCGAGTAACTCAGGTAATCGGCGATCAAATAACTCCAAAGCCGCGGCGTAACCACCGATATCTCGTCGATGACCGAAATCTGAATCAAAATTGACAAAATTGGTAAAGACAATCGTATTATTCTGCGCTTTTTTAACTTCATTGAGCGTTTCGTTAAATAGGGCGTCAATACCAGTCGCTTTGATTTTATGCGTAATCCCCACATGCGCATAAATATCGGCAATCTTACCAATAGACACGACTCGGCCCTGTTTCTCCTCAACTAATTTTTGCAAGACCGTCATCGCAGGTGGCTCTACCGCATAGTCATGTCGATTACCGGTACGACTAAAATGGCCCTTTTTATCACCAATAAAAGGACGCGCAATCACACGACCAATATTATAATCGCCCTCATTGAGCGCTTGACGAACCAGTTCGCACAACGCGTATAAACGTTCCAGACCAAAGATTTCTTCGTGAGCGGCGATTTGAAATACCGAATCTGCTGAAGTGTAAAAAATAGGCTTGCCAGTGCGCATATGCTCTTCACCTAACTCATCGAGTACCACCGTACCTGATGAGTGGCAATTGCCCAAATAGCCACTCAAATTGGCTTTAGTGACAATAGTGTCTAGCAAAGGCTGTGGAAAGCTATTTTGTGTATCACTAAAATAGCCCCAGTCAAACAGTACCGGTACACCGGCGATCTCCCAGTGCCCTGAAGGCGTATCTTTACCTGATGAGATTTCGGCGGCATAGCCATAGGAACCGATCAAATTGGCCCGTTCATCCAAGCCAATCGGGAACCTACCACAGGCACCCAGAGCCGCTTTACCTAAGCCTAACTGACTTAAATTGGGTAAGGTCAGCGGAAAGGGCGTGCCATCAGGATGCTGACGATGCTGGGCACACCATTTTGCGATATGTCCCAGCGTGTTAGCGCCATGATCACCAAATTTTTCAGCATCGGGTGCATGACCAATACCAAATGAGTCGAGCACCATAATAAAAACACGTTTCATTTCACTTCCTCCGCTGAAATAAGCCATCGCCGGTTTAGATCGCGCTATTTTTGAAGATTTCATCTATGCAATGTCACATAAGCCAGTCATGTGAAAACGACGGCTAACAGGTACTATTTTTATATTACCACCGTTACATAATGATTGCGGCAATAAGTACGATAGCTATCCGGTATCGCATCCGAAATTAAGATGTCAAAATCATCAAGTTGGCCGAAATAAGCCGGTCGCTGCTCATCAAACTTACTAGAATCGGCGATTAAAATATTTTGCTGTGATCGCTCGATCGCTTTCATTTTCCAGTTCGCCTCATGAAAATTAAAACAGGTCACACCTCTGGTTGAAATACCGGCGGCTGAGATAAATGATTTGGTTGGACAAATAAGATCTAAAGGAGAGTGTGCATTAATTGGTACAAAGATCGCATTATCTGCAGAGAACTCGCCGCCACATAAAATCACTTTACAATTCTCCTTTTGCTGCAGCGCCAAAAATACATTCAGTGAATAGCAGACTGCTGTAAAAGGGAGCGTATTAGGAATACGCTCAATAATAAATGGCATAGTGGTACCGCAGTCAAAAAAGATCACATCATTCTCCGCCACTAAACTCACTGCCAGCTCACCGATGTAACGCTTCTCATCAATATGGCGCTGCTGCTGATCAGAAAGAAAATAGTTGGTCGATCGCTTTTGATCTCCCGCTAAAATGATATATCCCCCTAACAAATTGAGTGGCGAGGGATCGAGTAAACTAATGTCACGTCGAAGCGTCATCTCAGAGACCGCCAGTCGCTTAGCCGCCTCTTTTAAATGTATCTTTTCGGTCTGTTCAAGTAACTCGACGAGTTTTTGAATTCGATCTTCACGCTTTTTCACGGTATTATCTCAGCTCAATATCCTGTTAATAGTGACTATGACCAGCCTGCTGGTTTGCAACAATCGCGACGCCAGAACTCGTGCCTAAACGGGTTGCACCGGCCGCAATCATCGCCTTGGCTGTCTCTTGCGAACGAACGCCACCTGACGCTTTTACGCCCATCGTTGGCCCGACGGTTTCACGCATCAGCTTAATATCTTCAACCGTTGCGCCACCGCTACTAAAACCGGTTGAGGTTTTAACAAAGTCGACATTGAGCTGCTGACAAATTTCACATACTTGTTTGATTTGCGCTTGACTTAATAAGCACGTCTCTAAAATCACTTTCAATATCACCTCACCGGTCGCCATTTTCACCTGACGAATATCATCGATGAACGCGCTAATATCACCACTTTTTAACCAGCCAACGTTAATCACCATATCAATTTCATTGGCCCCAGCCGCGATGGCTGCTTGGGTTTCAAACACTTTAACGCTGGTTAAACTGGCCCCTAATGGAAAACCGATCACACTACAGGTTTTTACCTCAGAACCCGCTAAGGTTTTCGCCACTAACGGCACATAACCCGAGTTGACACAGACAGAATAGAAGTGATGTTCAATCGCTTCCTGACAAATCTTGATAATCTCAGCCTCAGTGGCATCCATCTTTAATAAGGTGTGATCAATATAACGCGCATAATCAATAGCTTGAACACTCATGCTGCTTCTCCTGTATCGGTATCATTGATGAATATATTATCACAAAATGATACCATCACAACAAAACTGAATGATTGTGTGACTCAAATCTCATTTAATGGAGAAAGCAGTAACATTTATAAGCTTTTCGTCCTAAAATAGCGTAATTAAATAATATTTTATTCATGAGGACGACGATGCATTACTTTATTGGCTTAATCAGTATTCTGGTTGTTTTACTGCTGGCTTGGTTAGCTTGCTTTGACAGGAAGGCTATCCGCTATCGTTATATCACCATCATGATTCTGGTTCAATTTATGCTCGCCTTTATCCTATTAAACACCTCGATTGGTAATATGATTATTGGCTCGATTAATCGCGGTTTTAATTACTTATTGGGCTATGCCAGCGAAGGGGTCAATTTTGTGTTCGGCGGGCTTGTCAATCAAGGCGAATTCAACTTCTTTATTAATGTCCTGTTACCGATTGTCTTTATATCCGCATTGATTGGTATTTTGCAATATTGTCGAATCTTGACCTTAATTATTAAAGGCTTGGGTTGGCTATTAAGTAAAGTCAATGGGATGGGCAAACTCGAGTCTTATAATGCGATTGCAGCGCTCATTTTAGGTCAGCAAGAGGTATTTATCTCGATTAAAAAACAGCTTGATCATCTGCCCGAACGCCGTTTATACACGTTATGTACTTCAGCGATGTCAACGGTATCGATGGCCATTGTGGGCGCTTATATGACTATCCTTAAACCTGAATATGTGGTGATTGCAATTATCCTTAATCTGTTTGGTGGTTTTATTATTGCTTCCATGATTAATCCTTATGTCGTTGATGAAAAAGAGGAACAGATCGAGATGCAGGATGAAGCCGGCAAACAGACATTCTTCCAAATGTTAGGCGAATATATTATTGATGGCTTTAAAGTCGCTATCGTGGTGGGTGCCATGTTAATCGGTTTTATCGCCTTAATCGCTATGATAAATGGTGTGTTTGCCGCTATCTTTAATATTACGTTTGTACAGGTGCTGGGTTATCTATTTTCACCTTTTGCTTTCTTAATCGGTGTTCCTTTACATGAATGTATTGATGCAGCAGAAATTATGGCAACGAAATTATTAGCCAATGAGTTCGCTGCGATGACCCTGTTTAAAGAACATATTGCCCTGTTTAGTGGACGTTCGCAGGCGGTTATTTCGGTATTCTTAGTCTCTTTTGCTAATTTTTCCTCGATCGGCATCATCTCCGGCGCGCTCAAAGCGCTCAATGAAAGACAAGGCCAGTCGATTGCCAAACATGGACTAAGGCTCTTATTTGGCGCTTCTTTAGTGAGTTTACTCAGCGCAACCATCGTCAGTGTCGTTTTCGATCTGCAATTTTAATCGGTAAATATCATGAAAAAAAGAGTACTGTCCTTTATCATCGGGCTATCAATGACTCAAGTGCAAGCAGTCACCGTTGATCTGCGAATCATGGAGACCTCTGACATCCATGCGAATATGATGGATTATGATTTTTATAAAGAGGCCACGACTCCCCGCTATGGTTTTACCCGAACTGCGGCATTAATTCGTCAGGCACAAACAGAAAAGCATAATTTTGTGTTAGTGGATAATGGTGATTTGATTCAAGGTAGCCCAATGGGTGATTGGGCATTTAGTCAGCCTAGCTGGGATAAGTTAACCCATCCGGCGATTAAAGCCTTAAATAGCCTGCAATATACCGTGGGTGGTTTGGGTAATCATGAATTTAATTATGGTCTGCCATTTCTCGATAGCGTGATAAAAGGCGCACAGTACCCTTACATTAATGCGAATGTTTTTGACCTAAACACTAAGCAGCCTTACTTTACGCCCTATGTGATTTTAGATAAGCCAGTGACAGACAGAGCGGGTCAGACTCATTCACTCAAAATCGGTTATATCAGCTTTGTCCCGCCGCAAATCATGCAGTGGGATAAAAATAATCTGAGTGATAAAGTGTATACGAACGATATCACCGAGACTGCCAGACAATTTGTTCCGCAGATGAAAGCGGCCGGGGCCGATATTATTATCGCGATTGCTCATTCTGGTTTATCCACCGATCCCTATAAACTGATGGCAGAAAATTCGGTTTATTATCTAAGCACGGTGAAAGATATCGATGCGATTTTATTTGGCCATACCCATAGTCTTTTTCCGGGGCCAAGCTTTGCTCATTTAACCGGCATCGATAATCAAAAAGGCCATGTTAATGGTATTCCTGCGGTGATGCCAGGTCAGTGGGGTGATCATTTAGGGATGATTGATTTAACCCTGACAAAAACAGATCAGGGGTGGCAAGTTATCGATTCGGTTGCTCAGACCAGAGCCATCTTTGATACAGTCAATAGTCGGGCGCTGGTTGATGCAGACCCGCAGGTCAGCCAAATCTTAGCGGACGACTTTAAGCAAACTCGCCAGTATATGAATACCGTGATTGGTAAAACGGCTAGCCCTTTATTTAGCGATCTGGCGCTGGTCCAAGACGATGCCACCATCAAACTCATCAATCTCGCACAAATCGATTATATTCAGTCCTTTATTCAAGGCGATCCTGATTTAGCCGATTTGCCGGTTATCTCAGCAGTCGCTCCCTTTAAAGCCGGCTCGCGTAAAAATGATCCTAGCGCTTATATCGAAATTCCCGCCGGTGAACTCACGGTCAAAAGTGCCAATGATCTTTATGTTTATGCCAATACCTTAGCGGCCATTACTCTGACTGGGCGAGATCTAAAAGCCTGGCTGGAGTGTAGTGCCGGGGTTTTTAATCAAATTGATATAGAGAATACTGCGCCACAATACTTAATTAACTGGGCGCACTTCCGGCTGTTTAATTTTGATATTATCGAGGGCGGCATTACCTATGAAATTGATGTAACCAAACCACCTCGTTATAATAGTGATTGTCAGTTAATCAATGATAAGACGCAGCGTATTGAGCAGTTAACTTATCAGGGTAAACCCCTTGATGAGGATCAAAAATTTATCATGGCAATGAATAATTATCGTGCTTTTACCGGCATTTTTCCGGGATCCGGCGAGCAGCATGTGGTGATCAACTCACCCGATCCTGTGAAAGAGATCTTAGCCCGTTACATTGCCAAACAAACCGCTGACAATGGCGCAATAAGCGTGCCACTAAATCATCATTGGCAAATCAGTGAAATTCACAGTCCATTGAAATTGGATATTCGCGTCGAGACCTCGCCAACTGAAGCTGCAAAAATCTTTATTCAGGAGCAGGCACAATATCCAATGACATTCATCAGCAATGATAGTACTGGTTATGCCGTCTATCGTTTAGATCTACAAAATAGAAAATAATCTTACAGAGGACAATCCCATGAGAATGGTTGACATTATTGCCAAAAAACGTGATGGACATGCATTAACGACACAAGAAATTGAATTCTTTGTGCAAGGGTATACCAAAGGAACGATTCCCGATTATCAGGCCAGTGCCTTTTTAATGGCCATCTATTTTCAAAATATGAATGAGCAAGAGCGAGCTGATTTAACCATGGCAATGGTCAATTCTGGTGAAACCATTGATCTTTCAGCTATCGCAGGTATCAAAGTCGATAAACACTCAACCGGTGGCGTGGGTGATACCACCACCTTAGTCTTAGCTCCGCTGGTTGCCGCATTGGATATTCCTGTAGCCAAAATGAGTGGCCGAGGCTTAGGCCATACCGGGGGCACCTTAGATAAATTTGAGACGATTCCCGGGTTTAAAATCGAAATGAGTACCAAAGATTTTATCAATCAGGTCAATCAGCATAAAGTGGCGGTCATTGGCCAGAGCGGTGACTTAGCGCCAGCAGATAAAAAGTTATACGCGCTACGCGATGTCACAGCAACAGTGAATTCAATTCCACTGATCGCCAGCTCGATTATGAGTAAAAAAATTGCCGCTGGGGCAGATGCGATTGTTTTAGATGTAAAAACCGGTGCAGGCGCCTTTATGAAAACCGATGCGCAAGCCGAAGAGCTCGCGCATGCGATGGTAAAAATCGGCAATAATGTCGGTCGCCGAACCATGGCGATTATTTCTGATATGTCACAGCCGCTGGGTTTCGCTATCGGTAATGCACTCGAAGTTAAAGAGGCAATTGAGACCTTAAAAGGACAAGGCCCAGCCGATCTACATGAGCTAGTGCTGACACTCGGTAGCCAAATGGTGGTTTTAGCCGGTAAAACCGACTCTTTAGCCGAGGCTCGTCATCAGCTCGAAGCGGTAATGAAAAACGGTCAAGCCATCGCCAAGTTTAAACAGTTAATTAGCGATCAAGGCGGCGATAGTGCCGTGATTGATCATCCAGAGCGTCTACCGGAAGCGCAATATAAAATTGAACTGCCCGCGAAAACGAGTGGCTTTATCTCGTCAATGATTGCCGATGAAATTGGCATTGCGGCGATGCAGCTTGGGGCTGGACGCGCAACCAAAGACGATAAGGTTGATTTTGCTGTTGGTATTGTCTTGCATAAGAAGGTTGGGGATGCCATTAAAGTCGGCCAATCACTGCTAACGATTCATAGCAATCGTGCGGATATTGAGGCAATTAAGCAAAAAATTTATAACAGCATAACGATTGCCGATACCGCAAAACCGCAACAATTAATCCATACCGTTATCACACATTAGTAATGATCGTTATCTGCGCTCTTATTGAGCGCAGATACATCATGACGATATCAAATAGATCTTCATCATCAATCAATTAGTGCCAGGCACCTCTGATTGGTCGAGAAAAATGGGCTAACACCGCAATCATACAGATTTCAATAGACACGGCCCAATAGATATGGCCCAGTATCTCACTCCATAATTCATAGCCATTGAGATTCCACAACCAACCTCTGGCACCTTGATCATAAACTGGAAATCGGAAACCTAATAACGGGATCAGGAAACCATGCATGACAACTGTAATAATGATACCATATAACGCACCGTACCAGAGTCTAATTCTATTGCAGTAGTAAGCAAGCGCGACATAAACAAAGGCAAAAGCAAAACTAAATAACCAGTGGTAAAGTGTGACAGCACCAGGGACAATTGCCGTTTGATAGACATAGTCTAGCGAATGTGAGTTAAATCCTAACCATCCAAACCACGCATCAATATGCGCCGCTGGCGGTGAAATCTCACCCGGAACACGTGGCGGCATATTGACTTCTGACCCCCACTTTACCAATGAACTCATAAAACCACCAATAATGGTGGTCCAGATAATAATCTGTCGATTCACTTTATTTCCAAACATCATGTTCTCCTTAGTTATCGTGTTATTGTATTGTCCTAAACTCATCATCAAAGTTATTTTTTTATGTAAATCATTGCTGATATTAACGATATTTAGCAAAAGTGCAAACCGGATTTTCACTTGCTCAGCAAGACTCATTAAACCGGCTATTAACAGTCAAGATGAGTAAAAGGCACCTAATACCCTCAGGTAGTACAATGATTATTTATATCTTTTTATCAAACTTAGTTTTTAAACGTTTCAAAATTTTTGCATGAATACCAGCAAAGCCACCATTACTCATCACTAAAATCACATCATTCGGTTTAACTGAGTTGACTATCATATCAACCAACAGATCGATATCGCCAGACCAATAGGCTGGTTGAATACAATGATCAGCAACCTCTGACACTAACCAAGGGAGCGACTCCGGCTGAAACAGATAAACCTCATCTGCACGACCTAGTGAAGGGGCTAAGTCATCTTTACTCACGCCCAGTTTCATCGTATTGGAACGAGGTTCTAATACCGCTAAAACCCGGCGATTAGCGTCTACTTTACTGCATAAGGCTTCTAATGTGGCAAAAATGGCTGTCGGATGATGCGCAAAATCATCGTAGATTTCCACACCATTGACTTCGCCATACAGTTCTAAACGCCGCTTAGCATTAATAAACTGGCCCAGTGCAGCACAAGCATCTTGTGGCTCAATACCGACATTTCTGGCAGCTGCTATCGCCATGAGCGCATTGTGCATATTGTGTTCGCCGACTAAATTATAGTTAACTTCGCCCACACTGCGCCCATTAAAAAGCACTTTAAAATGGCTCGCATCGCCACTAATTCGCTCGGCAAGCCAGCCCTCGGTCGACTCGGTATACTCAAGTTCGCTCCAACAACCTCGCGCTAACACCTGCTTGAGATTATTATCATCTTTAGGCACAATAATTTTACCTTTACTCGGTACTAAGCGAACTAAATACTGAAACTGCTTCTGGATAGCTGCCAGATCATCAAAAATATCCGCATGATCAAATTCAAGATTATTTAAGATTAGCGTTTTCGGCGAATAATGCATGAACTTTGAACGTTTATCGAAAAAAGCACTATCATATTCATCGGCTTCAATAACAAAGAAATTACTGTTACCCAAGCGCGCTGACACATCAAAATTACCCGGTACACCGCCGATTGCAAAACCAGGTTGATAGCCACACTGCTCTAAAATCCAGCTGACCATACCGGCGGTGGTCGTTTTACCATGTGTACCCGCAACGGCAATAACCCAGCGTTCACGCAGCACGTGATCATGTAGCCATTGAGGCGCGGAGATATAAGGCAAATTATTATCTAAAATATATTCAATACAAGGATTACCCCGAGACATCGCATTACCAATAATAATCAGATCGGGTTGCGGTTGTAATTGGCTGGGATCGTAGCCTTGAATAATCTCAACATGTTCGTTGGCCAGTAATTCACTCATGGGCGGATAAACATTCTGATCCGAACCGGTCACTTTATGGCCTAATGAACGGGCAATTAAAGCGATGCCACCCATAAAGGTGCCACAAATCCCCAGAATATGAATATGCATAAAATAATTCCTACAAACGATAAATAGTTATAATGGCCACAGATGTCTGATCAGCAGCTGTAATGTTTGTTTGCCGCGAAACTCATTAATATCAAGATGGTAAGCGAGTTTAACTGTTTTAACCGATTGATCAGGCCACTGCTGGATATCAATATTAAATGCAATCCCCTCAATCAGTGGGCCACCTTGTATGGGTTCAACGACCACTTTTAAATGTTTTTCACCGACAATGCGCTGTTGGTGCAATCGAAACCCACCATCAAATAAAGGTTCAGGAAAACCTTGTCCCCACGGGCCGCCATCTTGAATGAGACGGGCGGTGTCACAGGTAAACAGTTCACCTGCCAGTTCACCATCAGATAAAACAACATGATTTAATAAGTTTTCATCAATCATCTGATGAGCAATTTGCTCAAAACAGTGTTTGAAGTCACTGAATTTATCTTCAGAAATGGTTAAGCCTGCTGCCATCGCATGACCACCAAAACAGTCGATTAAACCAGGATTAAGCGAGTCAATTCGCTCTAAGGCATCACGAAGATGAAAGCCATTAATTGAACGTCCAGACCCTTTCAATACTCCATCACCGGCCTGCGCAAATGAGATGACCGGACGATAGTAACGATCTTTGATTCGAGCCGATAAAATACCAATAACGCCTTGATGCCACTCAGGATGATAAATCACAATGCCTTGGGGAATATCTGGTAAACTCTGTTCAATAAGCTCAACATACGCCACCGCTTCAGTCTGCATTGACTGTTCAACATCCCGGCGCTCGTTATTGAGTAAATCTAATTCTTGCGCCATCTGTTTGGCACGGATTGGATCGTCACATAATAGCAACTCAATCCCTAAAGACATGGTCTCCATGCGTCCAGCCGCATTTAAGCGAGGCGCTAAAATATAACTTAAGTCCATAGCAGAGAGTTTACGACAATCTTTTTTGGCGATATCGATTAACGCCTTGATGCCTACGCAGCCATAACCACTGCGAATTCGGCTAATCCCCTGATGCACTAAAATACGATTATTTTTATCCAGCGTGACCACATCAGCCACCGTACCTAATGCGACCAAATCCAGCAGATTCGCCATATTGATTTCAGCCAGACCTTGCTGGGAAAACCAATTTAACTGTCTTAAATAAGCGCGTAAAGCCAGAATAAAATAAAAGGCGACACCGACACCGGCTAATGACTTAGATGGAAATGCACAATCAGTTAAGTTGGGATTAATAATCGCATCGGCCTCGGGTAACTGGGCCGGCGGCAGATGGTGATCAGTAATAATCACTTTAATGCCTAACTGGTGCGCTAAAGCGACACCGGCATGGGATGAAACACCATTATCGACCGTGATAATCAGCGCGGCTTGTTGCGCCGCTGCGCGCCTGACCACGTTCTCGCCCAGTCCATAGCCATCCATAAAACGGTCCGGTACAATATAATTGACGTGATTAAGACCTAAACTTCGCAACGCTTTTATCATTAATGCGGTGCTGGTTGCACCGTCAGTATCAAAATCGCCAACAATGATAATGTTCGCGTCAGTGGTGATGGCTTGATATAAAATGGCGATGCCTTGCTCAATACCGGTAAGCAATTGGTAGGTGAGTAACCCTTTCGCGCTACGAACTAATTCTTCATCTGAGTCGATACCTCGCAGCAGGTAAAGGCGCTGTAATAACGGATGGGTATCATCAGAAAATTGCGGATTAACGGCTGATAATTCGCGTTGTTTTAATGTTATATTCATTAATAATATGAAGTTAGCGGCTATTTTGTTTTGTGTTGTGTTGTGTTGTGTTGTGTTTATCACAAAACAAAATAGCGTTTGTCGGCTGATTAGTGTTTTTGATCTAAAATTTCTTTTAATTTATCTGCAGAAACATAACCGGCAATCACTTGTCCATCAGGTAAAACAATTGTTGGCGTACCGCTAATACCGATCTCACGACCCACTTGATACTGTTGTTTCACATAAGGCACCACGCTGTTTGCTTCTGGCACTTTATTACCTTTATAGCCATTATCAAAAGCGGCTTTACGATCAGCTGAGCTCCAGATAGACTGCATATCTTTACCCGCTTGAGAATCTGGTCCTTGGCGCGGGAAAGCTAAATAGTGAACAGTGATACCGGCTTTATTGATGTCAGCCATCTCTTGATGAAGTTTTTTACAGTAACCACAAGTCACATCAGAGAACACATAAATATTGTATTTTTCATTATCGGCTTTATAAACGATAGCATCGTTTGCAACCGTTTTAACCAGATTTAACACAGTCGAGGCAGAAATATCTTGTGGTGTGCCGCTGCTGATATCAAAAATCGGTCCTTGCGTGATATATTTACCATCATCAGAGACATAAAAGATCCCTTGTGATGTGGTGACGATATTCATGCCTTTAATCGGAGATGGGGCAATTTTTACATCTGTTGTGGGTAATTTGATAGCGGTTAATGAGGCGAGAATCTCTTTTTCGCCCGCTTGTGAATAACCCGCTAAAAGCGTTCCAATTAATCCTAATGATACAATGACTTTTTTCATTTAAATTACCTATCCTTATATTGTCGAAAAATCTTTATTCTTATTGTCATACTTATACTAAGCGCGAGGATGATGTTGTTGATGTAGTTTTTTCAGCCGCTCAGTCGCAACATGGGTATAAATTTGCGTTGTCGATAAGCTACTGTGACCCAACAACATCTGCACCACACGAAGATCAGCACCATGATTAAGCAAATGCGTTGCAAACGCGTGTCGCAAAACATGAGGTGATAGCATCTCAATGTTAATCCCTGCTAGTATGGCATAATATTTTATTCGATGCCAGAAAGTCTGGCGAGTCATTTTCTTGCCCAATCGGCTCGGAAACAGCACATCTATCGGACCGCTTTTTAATAGATCATCGCGTCCATATTGGAAAAAATATTCGATCCAATATATCGCCTCTTCTCCTAATGGGACGAGTCGCTCTTTATTTCCTTTACCAATAATACGTACCACACCTTGCCTTAAACTAATATCATTAATCTCAAGGCTCACCAGCTCAGTGACCCGAAGTCCTGTCGCATATAAAACCTCCAGCATCGCTTTATCGCGTAATTCAATCGGATCATCATGCCGGGGGACTTGCAGCAGTTTTTCAACCTGTTTCTCGGTCAAATCTTTCGGTAAGTTTTTGGGTAACTTGGGTGAAGAGAGAATGGCAGCGGGATCATCAGTACGATATTTTTCACGATATAAATACTGGAATAAACGCCGAATCGCACTTAATAAGCGCGCAGAGCTGGTTGCCTTATAACCCGACTCAACACGCTCAAGTAATAAGTCTTGTAGATGCATCGTTTGCGCTGAAAGTAACGTCACCTCTTGCCGTGTTAATGCAAAGAGTAATATTTTCAGATCTAAGCGATACGATTCGAGGGTATTTTGCGCCAAACTACGCTCAAGCCAGAGTGAATCTAAAAACTGTTCGATGAGCTGCTCATCTTGTATCACAATTACATTCCTATCATCTATTCTCAGCCTAACATCGCCATTGACTTAAAAACATGCGGCTGCATAAATTTTATTTGCGGATAAGATACGAGTATGAATCTGATAAACCAGACCCGTCAAGACCCATATATCATTTTATTGATATAAAAAAAGCTGCCATAAGCAGCTTATTCAAATCTCATCGCATCACTATTTTACACGTGAAACATATTCACCTGAACGAGTATCGACTTTAACAACTTCACCAATCTGCACAAACAGTGGTACACGCACCACTGCGCCCGTCGTTAATGTAGCAGGTTTACCACCCGTACCGGCTGTATCACCTTTTAAGCCAGGATCAGTTTCGGTAATTTCTAATTCAACAAAATTAGGTGGTGTGACCACAATCGGCTGACCATTCCATAAAGTTAAAATACATTCGGCTTGTTCAACTAGCCATTTTGCACTATCACCAACGGCTTTCGCATCGGCGGATAACTGCTCAAATGTTTCATTATTCATAAAGTGCCAGAATTCACCATCGGTATAAAGATAAGTTAAGTTCATATCCATGACATCTGCGCTTTCGACGCTATCACCAGATTTAAACGTTTTCTCTACCATTTTGCCTGATAATAGTTTACGAATTTTAACACGGTTTATCGCTTGGCCTTTTCCCGGTTTATAAAATTCATTTTCAACAATAACGCATGGCTCACCATCTTGCATTATTTTTAGGCCAGCTTTAAACTCATTAGTACTAAAAGTTGCCATGAGAAGTCCTCAAAAAAATCACATTGATCAAAAATGAGTAATATTATACAACAAATCGAACAAGTTCCAAATAATAAAGAAGCGTGGCTTCTACAGTTAGCCGATGTGGTCACCGATCCGCAAGCGTTATTTTCATTATTAGCGCTGGATCCCAATACCATTCCGGCACCGGCTTATTTGGCTAAAAAACAGTTTCCACTTCGCGTGCCAAAAGCGTTTATACAGCGAATGCAAAAAGGGGATATTGCCGATCCGCTGTTAAGGCAAGTGATGATCGATGCAAAAGAGCTGACGTTAACTGACGGTTTTAGCCAGGATCCGCTTGCTGAGCAAGCTAATCCCATACCCGGTTTGCTGCATAAATACCAAAACCGAGCACTCTTTATTACTAAAACCAACTGTGCAATCAACTGCCGATACTGTTTTCGTCGTCACTTCCCTTATCAGCAAAATCAGGGGAATAAACAGAACTGGCAAAAAGCGCTGGCCTATATTAAGGCGCATCCAGAATTAGATGAGATCATTCTGTCTGGCGGCGATCCGCTGATGGCCAAAGATCATGAAATTCAGTGGTTGATCAAACAGCTAGAACAGATCCCTCACATTAAACGACTGCGTATTCATACCCGATTAGCGGTCGTCATACCGGCAAGAATTACCGACAGATTATGTCAACATTTGGCCGAGAGCCATTTACAAATCATTGTTGTCACCCATATCAATCATGCCAATGAGATCGATGGTGATGTTGCTGCTGCGATGGATAAATTAAAGCAACAACAAGTCACCCTGCTTAACCAGAGTGTCTTGTTAAAAGGGGTCAATGATAATGCCAAAACGCTGGCCGATTTAAGTAATCGACTGTTTGATTGCGGTATATTACCTTACTACTTACATGTGCTCGATAAGGTTCAGGGCGCAGCGCATTTTTTAGTCGAAGACGAGCAAGCATTTGCGATTATGCGCATACTGGCAACCCAAGTATCAGGCTATTTATTACCGAAACTCACGCGAGAAATCGGCGGTGAAAAAAATAAAACACAACTTAATTATTAATCAGCTGCGATAGCTGCACTCAATATGAACAGAATATCGTTCAGCCATTAAGTGAAATAAGTCACATCAATATGATCATTGATGATAATCATATTCTCTGTGATTACTTTTATGAATATGTCCCACTCAAAACAGGATTTTAGTTCATCAATAGATTCATTAAAAGCGGTAAATCAGCTTGCCGGTAAAAAAGTTAAAAATGAATAAAACATGACTAAAATAACAA
This sequence comes from Orbaceae bacterium lpD01, assembly GCA_036251705.1. Taxonomy (NCBI): domain Bacteria; kingdom Pseudomonadati; phylum Pseudomonadota; class Gammaproteobacteria; order Orbales; family Orbaceae; genus Utexia; species Utexia brackfieldae. The sequence continues at coordinate 262,705 of CP133959.1, forward strand.
AAAACTACATATTTATGCATTATTAGTAAAAAAATATTAGGATAATCTCAAAAATAAGATTATATTTAGCGTCATAATAAGAGAATTATTCTCAATAAAGACGAATATGATGACAGAGAGAATATCAATGCAAAGACCGACAATTAACGCAGTGAGTGTATTAAGTGATAAAGAGTTAGATCAATATCTTGAAAAAATCTCCGTTTTAGTCATTATGGAGCAAACCTTCACAGCCCTCAGTCAAGGTCAAGTTGCCCAGCCGGCGCAAAGTTTGACGCTCTTTCCTCAAAATCGTGGCGATGTTATCACTTATCAGGGGGTATTAAGTCATGTTGATGTGTTCGGCGCCAAATTATCACCTTATATTGCCACTGATAGTGCACCCATTATAACGGCCTGGACCATATTAATGTCGATGAAAACAGGTCAGCCGCTATTAATTTGTGATTCAGGCCGGCTAACACGCGAAAGAACCGCCGCAACGACGGCGTTGGCGATAGATAAACTGGCACGAAAAGAGAGTAAAATTCTCGCGCTCATCGGCACAGGTGCGATTGGCCTTGCCCATTTAAAACATGTTTTAGCCTTAAGAGACTGGCAAGAAATCCGTATTTACTCACCGGATCTGGCACTCAATCAGTCCAAACAAACTCAATTTAAAGCGCTCGATGATCGCATCAGCCTTTGTGACAGTAATCAGGCCTGCATTGATGATGCTGATGTCATCATGCTATGCACCTCATCAGGCAAACCGGTTATCGACGTTAAGCAGTTACGCAAACCCGCACTCATTACCTCAATTAGTACCAATATTGCGCAGGCACATGAAATAGATCCGGCCCTCTTATCAACACTCGATGTGTATTGCGACGATAAAAAAACTACCCCACACAGTGCCGGAGAAATGGTCTTAGCTGCGCAGCAGCATCAATGGTCAGCGGATAAGATTGTCGGGGATTTAGCGGATTTATGTTGTCATCAATGTCCTGAGCCAAGCTATCAAAAATCGGTTTTCTTCCGTTCGATTGGTTTAGGGATTGAAGATATCGCGATTGCTTATGCTATCTATCAGCAAATATAAACTCAATAACTAGGTTAAGATCGCTCTAATTAAGCAATAAAATAGCGAGATAAAAAATGGCCTTAAGCCATTTATTTTTGGGCATAAAGAACAAGAGAATAAGATTATGAAAATTGATGTATTTGGTGTTGAACGTTGGATGGATATCTATGAGAACCACTGTCAGTACAACTTGGCAGAAACCTGTGTCGAATCCTTAACCATCACACAATTAATGGCCTTAACCAACAAAACCGAGCAGCAGCTCTTAGCCGATTTAATGCCACTAAAACTCACTTACGGCGCGATTACTGGTTCGGTGCGCTTAAGAACCAATGTCGCTAAATTATATGAGAAACAAGATAAAGACAATGTGCTCATTACACATGGTGCGATTGGTGCTAATGCACTGATCTATGAAACACTGGTTGAACCGGGCGATCATGTTATCGCCGTGCTACCGACTTATCAACAGCATCAGTCGATACCCAAAAGCTATGGCGCCAAAGTTGATTTGTTGAGACTTCGTCCAGAGAATCAATTTTTACCTGATCTCAACGAGCTCAAACAACTGATCACACCAAAAACGAAATTGATCGCACTAAACAATCCCAATAATCCCTCCGGATCATTGATGGATAAAGCCTTTCTCAACCAAATTATTGAGATTGCCAAAAGTATTGACGCCTACATTTTATGCGATGAAGTCTATCGTGGCTTAGATGAAGAAGGTAATGGTTTTACCGCTTCAATCGTTGACTTATATGAAAAAGGTATCAGCACGGGTAGTATGTCAAAAGCCTACTCACTAGCGGGACTACGCTTAGGTTGGATTGTCTCTAATATTCCCTCACTGATCGAGGCCGTGATTACCCATCGTGACTATAATACGATTAGTGTCGGTATGCTCGATGACTATTTTGCCGCCTTAGCACTGGAAGCCATCGATAAGCTGCTCGAACGTAATCACCACATTACCCGTAGTAATCGCCAAATCTTAGATGAATGGGTTAACAATGAACCGGCGATCTCTTATGTTAAACCCAAATCCGGCACAACAGCTTTACTAAAATACGCCTTCGATATGCCATCATGGGATTTTTGTGTCCAGCTATTAGAACAAACCGGCGTCATGTTATGCCCGGGCAGTGTACTTGAGATGGAAGGATTTGTTCGTATCGGTTATGCTAATAATCCACAAGTTCTCAAACAGGGTTTGCGTAAAATGTCTGAATTTTTAAGAACATTAAGTGAGAAGCAGCTTTAATACGCTCACATGATTGAATAAAAGAGGTTAAGTTTGGAAAATCGACAAAACAATATCGTGTTGACGGCAACCGATATCCATAAAAAATTTGGTGACCAGGAAGTCCTTAAAGGTATCAACATGGTTGCCCATAGTCATGATGTCGTCAGTATTATTGGTTCGAGTGGTTCGGGTAAAAGTACCTTTTTACGTTGTTTGAATTTATTAGAAACTCCAGATCAAGGCCGCCTTAAAATCTATGATCAAGAGGTGGTGTTTAATGGCCAGAAATCGGTTCAGCATAGTAAACAGCTAATTGATATTCGCAAACAAGTCAGCATGGTGTTTCAAAGTTTTAACCTTTGGAATCATATGTCCATTTTAGATAATGTGATAATTGCACCAATGAAGGTATTGGGTATCTCGAAAAAAGAAGCGATTGACCGCGCTGAGTTATATCTCAATAAAGTCGGCATCTATCACAAGCGCGATGCTTATCCTGCCATGTTATCTGGCGGCCAACAGCAGCGCTGCGCGATTGCCAGAGCGCTGGCGATGGAGCCACAGATATTACTCTTTGATGAACCCACCTCGGCACTGGATCCAGAGCTGGTTGGTGAAGTATTAAAAATTATTCAGTTACTGGCTGAAGAGGGACGCACAATGGTGCTTGTCACGCATGAAATCGCCTTTGCGCGTGAAATATCTAGTCAGGTGATGTTTATCCACCAAGGGCTCGTGGAAGAACGCGGCACCTCAGAACAGGTCTTTGGCAATCCACAATCAGCGCGTTGCCAACAATTTTTACACAGCGTTTTATAACTTATAATTATTAAAAGGGAAATGGATGAAAAAGTTATTTTATTGTTACTGCGCAGTGCTCATTTCAACATTATCATTTAATGTTCTGGCGGTGAATAAACCCTTACGTATCGGCACGGAGTGTACCTATCAACCCTTTACTTATCGTGATGCGCAAGGCAATATACAAGGCTTTGATGTCGATATCGCCAAAGAAGTGGCCAACCGGATTGGTCGTACGCCGGAATTTATCTGTAACCCATTCGCCAGTTCGATTCCCGCATTACAAGCGAGAAAATTTGATGTGTTATTTACCGCATTATCAGTCACTGATGAGCGCTTAAAAACCGTTAATTTTAGTGTACCTTATCGCTCCTCCACCGCCCGTTTTGTTGGCCCGACATCACTAAAAATTGCGCTATTTGATAAAGAGGGTCAACCCAATCCTACTGCCTTAAAAGGGAAAGTGGTCGGTTTACAGCGCTCTTCAACCTATGATCGCTATGTAAAAGAGAATTTCCCTGGTGTTGAAGTGCGTCGTTACGATACCGTGAATAATATGATTTTAGATCTCAAAGCCGAGCGGGTTGATCTTGTCATTGGTGGGCCGGTTAATTTATGGTCGACGCTATTAGAAAATGATAAAGATAAAGCGTATCAATTTATGGGACCTGAGATCGATAAACCTGAGTATTTCGGCATTGGTATTGCCGCTGCAATGCGTAAAAATGATACCGAGCTCCTCGATCAGGTTAATACAGCTTTAAATTCGATGTATCAAGATGGCACCTTTAAAGCCATTAATCAAAAATATTGGTCATTCACCGTATTACCCTCAGTTTGGCAATAATTATTTAGCCCTTATTGCCAGTCAGCCTTAAGGGATTAAACTCGATTTGCGGAGTATCACATGTCATTATTTTTGGGATGGGAAAGCCAGCTTGCTAAAGGTGTTGTCATGACACTGACAGCTGCCCTTATTTCACTATTTTTTGGGTTATTTATTGGTGTTGGCGTGGCCAGTGCCAAACAATCAAAATCTACCCTGCTTAAATTTATAGGTAACAGTTACACCACCATTATTCGTGGTACACCAGAACTGCTGATTATCTTTTTTATCTATTTCGGTAGTACACAGCTGATCAGTTTACTGGCCAGCGAAAATGACTATATCGAAATTCCAACGCTCGTGACCTGTGTATTTGCCCTCAGTATTATTTTTGGTGGTTATGCGGCAGAATCGATTCGTGGTGCAATGCTGGCTTTACCGAAAGGGCAAATTGAAGCGGCGTACGCCTTTGGTTTTTCACGGCTAAACTGTTTCTTATTTATCAAATTACCCCTTATTTGGCGATATGCATTGCCGGCACTGGGTAATAACTGGCTCTCACTCATCAAATCGACCTCATTAATTTCCCTGGTCGGATTAGAAGAGCTGATGCGCGTCAGCTATATTGCCGCCAGCGATACTGGCCACTATTTCCGATTTTATATTATTGCAGCAGCCACTTATTTGATTTTAACGCTCATTAATGTGTTGATTCTGGAACATTTAGAACGCCGTACGCGTCGTAGTGAAAAGGTGGCTTTATAATGGATTTTCAACTTATTTTAGACAGTTTTCCCGATTTACTTAAAGGGCTGGTCGTCACCTTAGAGTTACTACTTTGCTCACTAATTATCGGACTGATGATTGCGATCCCCGTGGCGATTGCCTGGGTCGAAGGTAATAAACCGGTTAGATTTTTTGCCCATTTTTATGTGACTTTTTTTCGAGGAACACCATTACTGGTGCAAATATTTCTGATCTATTACGGACTCGGGCAATTAGAGAGTATTCGTGAAAGTTTTTTATGGCCGCTCTTTAAAGAGCCGTTTTTTTGCGCAGTATTAGCTTTAAGTTTAAATACTTCATCTTATACGGCGAATATTATCCGGGGTGCGATAAAAGCGGTACCTCACGGCGAGATTGAGGCCGGTTATGCTTTTGGTATGACAAAGTTCCAGCGTTATCAAACGATTATCTTGCCACAGGCTTTTAAGTTAGTGCTGCCGGCTTATAGTAATGAGATCATTATTATTCTCAAAGCCACCTCACTGGCCAGTACGATTACCATTATGGATCTTACTGGTGTCGCCAGTGATATTGTTTCCAATACCTATCGTCCCTACGAGATATTTATTTCTGCCGCTATTCTCTATATCGCGATGACGTTTATTTTAACGCGCCTGTTTCGCATTCTAGAAATAAAAATGAACAAACAAATAATTGAATGGTAATTTCAGACATCATCATGAGGTGTAAATTGAGCTCACTTTTTTTATCCAATGATCAGAAAAATCAGCTGCTGGCTTTTGCCAATCAGCTAGCCGATCACAGCCGTAAAATCATTCTGGACGCACTCGCCAATCCGATTAATTTTGAAACAAAAACTGACCTAAGCCCGGTCACGATTATCGATCAAAATGTTGAATATGCCCTGCGTGAACTGATCCATGCCCATTATCCTGAACACGGCATTTTAGGTGAGGAGTATGCCAGTGAAAAACTCGATGCTGATTATGTATGGGTTATCGATCCTATCGATGGCACAAAAGCCTTTATCACCGGTATGCCAATCTACGGCACTTTAATTTCACTGACCTATCAAGGCACCCCTTTCTTAGGAATTATTGATCATCCGGTGACCAATGAACGTTGGGTTGGTTTTGAAGGTCAGCAAACCACCTATAACGGTAAACCGATTCAGGTGCGTCAATGCTTAGCACTGGCGCAAGCGATTGTGTCGATCGGTAATCCAGAGTCTCTGAGTGAAGGGGAATCAGCTGCTTTTAAACAACTGCGCAAAGAGACCAAATGGGGAATTTATGGCGGTAACTGTTATATCTATGGTCGCTTAGCGATGGGACAAGCAGATATTAGTGTTGATAGTGGTCTTGATCCCTTTGATTACTGCGCATTAGATGTGGTTGTCCGCAACGCCGGTGGGTTTATGAGTGACTGGGAGGGTCAGCGCCTGACGATTCATTCTGGCCATCGTGTGGTTGCTTGTGGTGATAAAGCCATACATGCCCAAGCCGTCAAAATACTGACTAATGCTTAATCAGAAAAAATAAAAAAGCAGTGATAATTCACTGCTTTTTTTATCTTTTTATGTCGAAACTAATGCCGTATTATGCGTGGCACTTTTGCTTAAGCATCGCAATGATTTCATCAATATTAATCAAGGTTTTTTCGCTATCGCTACGGTATTTATATTCCACCATATTATTATCTAAGTTACGATCACCAATGACAATTGTATGTGGAATACCAATCAATTCCGCGTCAGCAAACATCACGCCTGGACGCTCTTTACGATCATCAAATAAGACATCAATCCCGGCAGCTTGCAGTGCGGCATAAATTTTTTCAGCCGTATCTTGCACGCGATAAGATTTATGCATATTCATCGGTACAATCACCACGCTAAACGGCGCAATCGCTTCTGGCCAGATAATGCCGTACTCATCGTAATTCTGCTCAATTGACGCAGCGACAATACGACTCACACCAATACCGTAACAGCCCATCTGCATCACGTGATTTTGACCATCTTCACCTTGTACGGTCGCTTTCATCGCTTCTGAGTATTTAGAACCTAGCTGGAAGATATGGCCAACTTCAATACCGCGTTTAATCTGTAAAGTACCTTTTCCGTCTGGACTGATATCACCTTCAACGACATTACGAATGTCCGCAATCGCCGGTAATGCTACGTCACGTTCCCAGTTAATATTAAAATAGTGCTTACCGTCGATATTGGCGCCAGCGCCAAAATCACTCATCACAGAGACGGCGCGATCAATCACAAGTGGTAATGATAAATTAACCGGACCTAATGAACCCGGACCCGCACCAATTGCAGCCCGGATATCCTCTTCTGAAGCAAACTCAAATGGCGAAGCAACGATATCAATTTTTTCCGCTTTCACTTCATTCAACGTGTGATCACCACGAATTAACAGCGCAACCAGTTTATGACCACTCCCTTCCGCCGCTTTCACTATCAGTGTTTTAACGGTTTTTTCAATCGGTAGCTGAAACTGCTCAACCAGTTCATGAATTGTTTTGGCTTGTGGTGTATCGATTAAAACCATCTCTTTAGTAGCTGCAGGGCGAATCATCGATGGCATTACGGCTTCAGCTAATTCGATATTAGCCGCATAATCGGTATCTGTTGAAAAAACGATATCATCTTCACCACTTTCTGCTAAAACCTGAAATTCGTGTGAAGAGCTGCCGCCAATCGATCCGGTATCCGCTTGCACCGCACGGAAATTTAAACCAATACGCGTGAAGATATTACTGTAAGCTTGAAACATATCATCATAGGTTTTTTGCAGTGATTCACGTGTTGAATGGAAAGAGTAGGCATCTTTCATAATGAATTCACGCGCGCGCATCACACCGAAACGCGGTCTGACTTCATCACGGAATTTGGTTTGAATTTGATATAAATTAAGCGGTAGCTGCTTATATGAGCTCACTTCATTACGCACTAAATCAGTTATCACTTCCTCGTGCGTCGGTCCTAAAACAAAAGCGCGATCGCCACGATCTTTAATCCGCAGTAATTCTGGGCCATACTGTTCCCAACGACCACTTTCCAGCCAGATATCAGCAGGTTGAACAACCGGCATCAATACTTCTAAAGCACCGGCTTTATTCATCTCATCGCGCACAATATGTTCGACTTTTTTCAGTACGCGTAATCCCGTCGGTAACCAGGTATATAAACCTGAAGCAAGTTTGCGAATTAATCCCGCTCTAAGCATGAGTTTATGGCTAATGACTTCAGCGTCGGCTGGTGTCTCTTTTAAGGTTGAGAGAAGATATTGACTTGTACGCATAATCTATTCCAATGTTATATTTTTGAATTCAAAAAATAGTCATTAGTTTAGCAGGCAAAAGGCTAACTCAAAAGGGATTTTAATCAAGAATTTTCATCGGTATCACCGGGCTTGTTTATAATAGCTCACCGATAAAATTCATCGTGATCAATAAATTTTCATGATAAAACAAGCTATTTTACCGCTATTGAAAATAGCTGCATTCGTCCTCATTTACTAAAATAAGTGTTTCAACCAGAGATAAATAGTGACATGGAACAATCTGCTGAGCAAACCCGATTAGATAAATGGCTATGGGCGGCGCGTTTTTATAAAACCCGATCGCTAGCCAGACAAATGATCGAAGGCGGTAAAGTACATTATAATGGCCAACGCAGTAAACCCAGTAAAATAGTCGAGGTTGGCGCATTAATTAAATTACATCAGGGAAGTGATGAAAAAGAGCTGGTGGTACTGGGTCTGTTATCACAAAGAAGAGGTGCCGATGAAGCACAAAATCTCTACCAAGAGACACCTGAGAGTATGGCTAAACGAGAAAAAATTGCTGAATCTCGAAAACTCGGTGCACTGACGATGCCACATCCGGATCGTCGCCCTGATAAAAAAGAACGCAGACATTTAATTAAATTTAAATATGGTGAGTAATCGATTCGCCAGGAGAATATATGAATACCCAATTAGTCTCTCAACACGATAAATTAAGCCGTTTCTTATTTGAAGAGGTTTCAGTGCGGGGTGAGTTAGTGAGTTTGAATAAAACCTATCAAGCTATTTTAGACAATCATGACTACCCACAACCGATTAAAATGTTGCTGGGTGAATTATTAGTGGCAACCAGCTTATTAACCGCCACCCTGAAATTTGAAGGTGATATCACTATCCAGTTACAGGGTGATGGCCCCTTAAATCTAGCGGTTATCAATGGCAATAACCATCAGCAGATGCGCGGAGTCGCTCGCGTTAACGGAGAAATCGCTGAAAATAGCAGTCTGAAAGAGATGATCGGTAATGGCTATATAGTGATTACCATCTCGCCGAAACAGGGTGAACGTTATCAAGGTATTGTTGGCCTAGAGAGCGAGACGCTAACCGGTTGTATCGAAAATTATTTCATGCAATCAGAGCAGCTACCGACAAAATTATTTATTCATGTGGGAGAGCAGCAAGGCAGTATGATGGCAGCAGGTATGCTATTACAAGTTCTGCCAGCTGAAGATAGGCAAGAAGACGCTTTTGAGCATCTCATCACCTTAACTGAAACGGTTAAGTCTGAAGAACTGTTTACGCTATCGGCAGAAGAGGTGCTTTACCGACTCTATCATCAAGAACACGTCCGACTCTTTGATGATCAACCTGTCGAATTTAAATGTAGCTGTTCACGTGAACGCTGTGAAGCGTCATTAATGACACTGCCCGCGGCGGAAATTGATCAGATCTTAGCTGAAGATGGCAACATTGATATGCATTGTGACTACTGTAACAATCACTATATCTTTGATCAGATGGATATTGCAGAGCTGCGCCAGACAAGTCATTCAGAGACAGTACATTAATCACAATAGGATGGCGTTATTATCCATATCGCCATCCTGTTTGTTTTAACAAAAAACAGATTAAACAAAATAGCCTATCGCGACAATCACGATAACCGAAAAAATACCGGCGATAATATCATCAAGCATGATACCAACCCCGCCTTTAATTTTTTGGTCAAACCAACCAATCGGCCACGGCTTTAAAATATCAAAAAATCGGAAGATCACAAATACCGCTAAGACCCATAGCCAGGAAACGACGGGCATAAAAAATAGCGCAATCCACATACCGACAAATTCATCCCAAACCACACTACCCGGATCTGCTTTACCGATATGATCGGCGGTTTTTTGGCAAATCCAGCATCCAAAGATAGTGGCAACAATCACAATCAACCAATAATAAAGTGGTGCGATATCATGAAAAAGCCACCAAATAGGGATTGCGGCAATCGACCCCATAGTACCCGGCATCACCGGTGATAACCCGCTACCAAAACCCACTGCTAATAAGTGGACTGGATTGGTTAATTTAACTTTTTTATATTCTTGAGTTTTCATAACAATTTACAATAAAATTGAGACAGTGTTGATAGGAGTTGCTAATCAAATAGACTCGCAATAGTTTTGATTAGCATAATCGATCTAAGCAAGAAAAGCACGTAGAATAAATAGACTGCTTAAGCTCAAACGCTCATAATAAAACAGAGATATAACAACAAAAATAAACCACGCAGAGTCAACCAAATAGTAGCTATTTATGCTTACTATACAATTAGGCCTTAGGTAATTTTAGTATAACATCAGTTAGCACCCGCAACGGCTTCTTTGGCTAGCGCTGTGATACCAGCGAAATCTTTTTTCTTGATTAAATCAGTTGGCACAAACCAGGACCCCCCCACACAAAGGACATTGTTTAAGGCTAAGTAATCACGATAATTGTTAAGATTAATACCGCCAGTTGGGCAGAATTTGGCATCAGGAATCGGTCCAGCAAAAACTTTCAGTGCTGCAACACCACCATTGACTTCGGCCGGAAAAAATTTAAACGCGCTTAATCCCGCCTCTCTGGCTGTCATCAGTTCGCTGATAGTGGCTATACCGGGGATCACAGGGATAGATCCGGCAACAGCTGCGGTTAATATTGCCGGCGTCAATCCTGGGGTTATAATGAATTCAACCCCCGCCTCAGTCACCGCTTTAAGCTGATCGACCGACGTCACCGTTCCGGCGCCGACTACCGCATCAGGCACTTCAGCAATGATTTTTTTAATGGCTTCAAGGGCGCAGGCTGTGCGTAAAGTCACTTCCAAAACCCTGACGCCACCAGCAATTAATGCTTTGGCTAACGGCACTGCATCGTCAATATTTTCAATTACAATCACCGGAATGACTGGGCCAAGAGAGAGAATCTCTTCTGCTGATTTTTTCCAATTTTTCATACCATATCACCTTTATAATCAATAAAAATATTTTATCTCATTTACCTATGATACGTAGAGAAACCGATCCTCAGAACAATCCTTTGAATGATTAACGCACGCACCATCAACAACATGTTTCATTACATTTAAATCAACATACAGATAACTTTTTATTTCATCGGCTTATTTAAGCGATAAAAGGAGTACTTAAATTAAATTGGCTCTTTTTAACCCTTTCGCAATACCATCATTATTATTATCATCAGTAATAAATGTCGCCAATGCTTTAATCGGATCAACACTATTTTTCATCGCAATAGGATGATCGACCACTTTAAACATCTCAATATCGTTCAAACCATCACCAAAAGCATAAGTGGGTATGCCTTGGAAACCTTGAGTCTGGATTAATTGCGTAATACCATATCCTTTAGAGCCACCCTGATTAAACACATCCACGCAATAAGGTGTGTTACGAATAAAATTTAACTCAGGAAAAGCGGCTCGATAAATATCTTCACCCTGTTGGCAAAAAAGCAATAACATCTGAATCGCCGAGGTTTGATGAATATAATTATCAATAGCCGGTATTGGCTGTTTTAAATAATCATATAAATGCTGTGTAGATAAACTATGATCGGAAACCCGCATAACCGCTTCATTATAATAAGCTAAAGGAATATTCTGCTGAGCAGAAAATAGCTTTACGCGTTCAATCAAGGCGCTATCGATATCATTGGAGAAAATCTTTTCACCCTGATAGACGACATACTGACCATTCATTGCAATAATAGAATCTATGCCTGTTTGCTGCATAATTGATTCAACTTCGCACACAGTTCTGCCAGTCGATAGCATCGGGATAATGTTATTTTTATGTAATTGATTAATGGCATCAATCGAGCTTTTTAAAACTTCTACCTGGCTATTGAGTAAGGTTCCATCTAAATCAAAAAAAACAATTGCCTCAGGTTTTTGCATGTGATTACCTAAATTAGTATTATTATCAATGAGCTTATCTGAAAAATATCATTATAAACTCAGTACTTCTTTTACAAATGGAATCGTCAATTTTCTTTTTTCAGTGATCGTGGCAATATCTAATTTTTCTAAGGCCATACAGAGCGATCGCATGTCACGATTGAGGCGTTTTAACAGAAAAATGGCCACTTCATCTGACATTTCAAAGCCCCTTAATCGTGCTCTAAGCTGTAAAGCTAATAGTTTATCTTCATCACTTAATTCAATTACTTGATAAACTTGTCCCCAAGCTAATCGAGAAACGAGATCGGCCAGAGAAAATCCTATTTGCATCGGTGCAGAGTGACTGGTGATTAATAGACAAGTCTGCTGCTTTTCATATAATCGGTTAAAGAGATCAAAAATGGCTTCTTCCCATAATTGATTACCTTCAATGGCATCAATGTTATCTAAACAGACGAGATCATAGTACTCTAAACCATCTAATACTTCATGAGAAAAACTCTCATACTGTTCAAGTGGAATATAACAGACGGTTTTAGACTGATTAGCCAGCTCACTACAGGAAGCATGTAACAGATGGGTTTTTCCGGCAAAAGGGTTAGACCAAAAATAGATCAATTGAAAACCCTCGCCACTCAAAGCAATATTTAAAGCTTCTACCAATAATTGATTTTTACCAGTATAGAAACTAGCAAAGGTCTCATCATCAGGTAAAGAAACAGGCAGTGGAAGTTGCCGAGAATAATTCAGAATAGCCTCATTATTTTTGTCAGATAAATATTTATAACTCAGTATAAATTCTGTTTGTTAAAAATCAACAAGTATAGTTATTCTATCGATAGATTATTGAGACAAAAAAAGCGTTAATCCGCTCATTTTTAGCAGGATAGCGATGGTTATTTAATGAGTTTATAACGATTAAAGATGAAAAGAAGACGATGATATACTTTTTCATCGTCTTCATCTTCAGATGATAATCACTGTTTAAATGATTTTATGCCTGTGCTTTCGGTTGTGGTAGGATCAGATTTAAGATAATCGCCAGTATGCCGCATAAACTGATGCCTTCAAGAACATAAGAGCCAAAATTAAATACCATGCCGCCAATACCAAATACCAGTACTAATGACACAATACACATATTACGTGAAACCGATAAATCAACTTTATGTTTGATTAAAATATTAATACCCACAGAGGCGATTGAGCCAAATAGTAATACCATAATACCGCCCATAACCACTGATGGAATAGAGGCTAAAAAGGCCCCAACTTTACCGATAAATGACATTAAGATAGCCCACACTGCGGCCCAAGTCATCACGCGAGTTTTAAAGTTACGCGTTAAAGTTACCGCACCAATCACTTCCGCATAAGTAATACACGGTGGTCCACCTAAAAACCCTGCCGCTGAAGTGGCAAGACCATCACCCAGCAACGTTCTTTGTAAACCCGGGTTTTTAGTATAGTCCTTACCGGTTACAGAACTGATCGCCATAATATCACCAACATGTTCAATAGTTGGCGCAATAACAATCGGAATCATATAGAGTACAGCTTGCCACTTAAATTCAGGGAAAGTAAAATCAGGCACGGTAAACCAAGGTGCATTAATCACGGATTGAAAATCAACAATACCGAACAGGCAAGATAAAATATAACCCACGGCAATACCGGCAATAATAGGAATCAGTTTAAAAAACCCCTTCGCCCAAATCGCAAAGATTAAAGTTGTGACTAACGATGACATTGAAATAATCAATAATTTATAGTTCACGATGGGTAACTGAAGATCACTACCCATGGCCATTCCTACTGCAACAGGGGCTAATGATAAGCCAATAACCATAATGATTGGACCTGTTACTACTGGCGGTAAAATTCGTGCAATGACATGATTGCCATTGATTTTGACCAGTAAAGCAAACAACATAAACACAAAACCAGCAGCCACAATGCCACCTAATGTGGCGGGTATTCCCCATTGAGCAACACCATAAGAAATGGGTGCGATAAAGGCAAATGAAGAGGCTAAGAAAACGGGTACTTTACCTTTAGTGGTTAATTGAAAAATAAGTGTGCCTAAACCAGCGGTAAACAGAGCAACATTAGGATTAAGACCGGTTAATAAGGGGACTAATACTAAAGCGCCAAAGGCCACAAATAACATTTGTGCCCCTGTGAAAATATCTTGCCAGGCATGATGATTAGTTGGAACTGCAATATGACCATTAGAACTCATCGCTATACTCTCTTCTTTATTCTATTATTAATAATGTAAACATCAAGCATAAAAAAACCGGCTTATTTGCCGGTCTAAAAATTGAGATTATTTGGTACCGAAAATCTTATCCCCGGCATCGCCTAAACCGGGTATTATATACCCTTGCGCATTGAGCCGCTCATCTATTGAGGCAGTATATAACTCAACGTCTGGATGTGCTTTTTCTAAAGCAGCAATCCCTTCTGGCGCAGCAACTAAAACCAGTAATTTAATGTGCTTACAGCCCGCATTTTTAAGTAAATCGATCGTTGCTATCATCGATCCGCCAGTTGCCAGCATAGGATCAACCACTAAAGCCATACGATCTTCAATATCTGAAGTCAGTTTTTGAAAATATGGAACCGGTTCAAGCGTTTCTTCGTCACGATAGAAACCAACAACGCTGATGCGTGCACTTGGAATATGTTCTAAAACACCATCCATCATGCCTAGTCCAGCGCGTAATATAGGGACTACCGTAATTTTTTTACCTTTGATTCTTTCTACTTCAACTTCACCGCACCAGCCATTAATCATGACTTTTTCGGTAGGTAAATCAGCCGTAGCTTCATAGGTCAGGAGGCTGCCAACTTCGCTAGCCAGTACGCGGAAATCTTTAGTACTAATATCATTCTCACGCATTAAGCCAATTTTATGGCGTACAAGGGGATGTTTGACTTCAACAATTTTCATTAAAAGGCCTCAGCGTTTTTTTAATCCATCTAGGGTTAGCTTAAAAATAACCACTGAGGAAAAATTTTAGCATGGTTTTAATTAATCAAAAAATAGATTATTGATTATTTTACAGTTGATTAAGTAGCGATAGCACGAATACAGAAAGCATCGCTTAACTTTACAGCTAAACCAACTCAGATACTTAATTTGAAAGCGGTTTTATAATGATCAAATGACGCTCTGCTGATATTTCTGGAATATCAAAACGAACAGTTTCTTGCACGGTAAAATGCTTCGGTAATAGTGTAATTTCATCTTGTGGATAAACCCCTTTTAAGGCATAAAACAGTCCGGTTTGATTAGGTAAATGTTCACACCAATTCAGCATATCTTGTAATGAAGCGAAAGCACGACTGATAATACCATCATATTTTTTATCGGTAAGGGCTTCAATTCGACTCTGAATGGCTTCCACATTGGTTAAATTAAGCTCAAAGATCACTTGTTTTAAAAATCGAATTCGTTTGCCTAAGCTATCCACTAATGTGAAGTGTTTATCTGGATTAATAATGGCCAGCGGAATTCCCGGCAGTCCAGGGCCAGTCCCGACATCAATAAAATCATCGCCGACCAAATGAGGTGATATCACCAAACTGTCGATAATATGTTTAACCAGCATCTCTTCTGGATTACGTACAGAAGTTAAATTATAGGCTTTATTCCATTTATCCAGTAACTTCACATAACTGATCAACAAACTGATTTGTTGATCAGTTATTGATATATGGTTTTGTTTAAGCAGGGTGACTAATTTATTTTTTAACATATTCATTTCATTATTTAATTATTTATCTTTTTTCAGATAGTTTTTCTTCTTCAGATAGACTAACAACATAGAAATAGCCGCTGGCGTAATACCAGAAATGCGTGTAGCTTGACCAATAGTCATCGGTTTGTGCTCATTGAGTTTAGCTACAACTTCATTGGATAAACCAGAAATATCGCTATAGTTAATATCACCAGGAATTAAGGTCTCTTCATTACGATTTTGACGGGCAATTTCCTCTTTTTGTCTATCGATATAACCATCATATTTAATCTGAATCTCAACTTGTTCAGCAGCCTGAGGTTCGGTTAAGCCCGGTTTAAAGATAGACAGAGAAGCCAATGTCGCATAATTCATTTCTGGTCTTTTCAGTAAATCTTCACCATTTGCCTCTTTGGTTAACGGTGATTTAAGTACTGCATTGACTTCATCAATACTTTCAATATGCGGATGCACCCAGATTTCACGTAATCTTTGTCGCTCTAACTCAACAGACTCCATCTTTTGATTAAAAATCTGCCAACGATGATCATCAACTAAACCCAGTTTACGGCCTATCTCGGTTAATCTCGCATCGGCGTTATCTTCACGCAACATTAATCGATATTCAGCACGCGATGTAAACATGCGGTAAGGTTCTTTGGTACCTAAAGTACATAAATCGTCAACCAGAACTCCTAAATAGGCCTGATCACGTGTTGGATACCATGAATCTTCTTCATAAGCAAACAGCGCGGCATTCAAGCCAGCAAGTAAACCTTGAGCGGCGGCTTCTTCATAACCCGTGGTACCATTAACTTGACCCGCGAAGAATAGACCTTTTACCAATTTACTCTCCAGCGTCTGTTTAAGATCGCGTGGATCAAAATAGTCATACTCAATCGCATAGCCAGGTCTGACAATGCGGACATTCTCAAGCCCCTTCATGGTGCGAACAAAGTTAAGCTGCGTATCAAAAGGTAAACTGGTTGAAATACCATTTGGATAGATCTCGTTATTATCCAGACCTTCTGGCTCTAAATAAATTTGGTGTGAATTACGATCAGCAAAACGCATGATCTTATCTTCGATCGAAGGACAATAACGAGGGCCGATCCCTTCGATTACACCGGTATACATTGGGCTACGATCTAAATTGCCGCGAATGATCTCATGGGTTTTTTCATTGGTGCTGGTGATAAAACACGGGATCTGTCTTGGATGATCCTCAGCGCGACCCAAGAAAGAGAAAACCGGTACCGGGGTATCACCATGCTGCGTATCTAATATAGAAAAATCGATCGTTCTTGCATCAAGACGAGGTGGTGTACCTGTTTTAAGTCGACCAATTCTAAATGGATAACGATGAAAAGCTTTAGACAAACCAATTGAAGCTGAGTCGCCGGTTCGTCCACCGCTATAATTGTTTAAACCAATGTGAATTTTACCATCTAAAAAAGTACCAGCCGTTATAACTACCGCTTTCCCTTTAAAGATCATTCCCATGGCTGTGATCACACCAGTAATTTGATCATTTTCGATGATCACATCTTCAACGGCTTGTTGAAATAACATCAGATTATCTTGATTTTCTAATGCTGTTCTGACAACGTGGCTATACAGTGCTCTATCTGCTTGTGCTCTGGTTGCTCTTACGGCAGGCCCTTTGCTGGCGTTGAGAATCCTAAATTGGATCCCCGCTTTATCTGCCGCATGTGCCATTAATCCGCCTAGTGCATCGATCTCTTTGACCAAATGTCCTTTACCAATCCCGCCAATAGCAGGATTACATGACATTTGTCCAAGCGTATTGATATTATGGGTCAGTAAAAGTGTTTTTCGCCCCATTCTTGCTGATGCCAGGGCTGCTTCTGTTCCTGCATGTCCACCACCAACAACGATAACGTCAAAAAGATCTGGGTACAGCATAAAAAAACCTCTATAACTTAAAATGGGTTAGATGATCATATCATTTTGAGAGTGAGATTCTACTCGTCTTTTTAAGATCGTCAAATGATCTTATCAGTGGATCTTTTAAAATAAAAAGATCTATTTAAATGATCTTTCTATTATTCTTATTATAAGATCTGATTGGTTTTGTGTATAAGGATTATTTTTCTTTAAAAATCAGATCATTAATTGATCTTTAAAGCTGTGAATTTAAAGAAGGATCGCTGTTTATTAGTTGTTGGTAAATATCTATTTTATCCACAGGACTTTTCATTTGTATAGTTATTATGTGTGTATTAACAGCTTTTATAGCCAAGTAATCACAAAGTTATACACAAAAATAAATTTTGATTGCGGTATTTTAATACAAAAAAAGCTGATAATTTAAGATATTTTTAGCTTATGAGTAAGATCTTCATTAAAAAAATGACGTGATTGTTGGTAGAAAAGCGTGATCATTTATAGCGTATAGCGATATAGTTTTGTTTAGATGACCAGAAAAGGATCGTTATTAAACAGAGAAAAAAGACGCAATCATCAAAAATAAAGGATCTTTGTTTAAGGGTCATGGTGATCTTTATGAGACTTTTTTTGATAGATCCTTTTAATGATCTGATCATCATAGTGCTCGTTATAAACAGATCCCAATATCTGCTTATAACGAGCTACTCATTGAATGAAAATGATCGGATCAACGTGATTAGATGAATAGATCAACTTGCGTTATTAACTCTATAAATACATGCTTAATGGGCTTCATCCCAGTTATTGCCGACACCAATATCGACCTTTAAAGGTACCGATAATTGATAACAGTTCTCCATGATCTGCTTAATTTGCTGTTTAATCGCGTCAACTTTATCTTCTTTAACTTCAAACACCAATTCATCGTGTACTTGCATGAGCATTCTGATCTCATCATTTTGTGTGGAATCAATCCATTTGGCAATCTTGATCATCGCTGTTTTAATGATATCTGCTGCCGTACCTTGCATCGGTGCATTGATTGCCGCGCGTTCTGCTCCTTTACGTTCTAAAGCTCTGCTTGATTTGATACTCGGTAGATAGAGACGGCGGCCTGAGACGGTTTCAACATAACCTTTTTCAATAGCTTGCTGCCGGGTCTCTTCCATATAGATACCTACGCCAGGGTAGCGTTTAAAGTAGCGATCAATATAGTTTTGCGCATTTTGTCTTGGTATGGCTAACTGTTTTGCTAAACCAAAAGCACTCATGCCATAAATCAGTCCGAAGTTAACTGCTTTGGCATTTCTTCGTTGTTCTGAGGTTACGCTATCTTCACTAATATCAAGGGTTTCGGCAGCGGTAAAACGGTGAATATCTTTATCTTGGGAAAAAGCGTCGAGTAAGGCTTTATCTCTGGATAAATGCGCCATAATACGCAATTCTATTTGAGAATAGTCAGCCGATATTATTTTATAACCTTTGGGTGCAATAAAAGCCTGGCGAATTTTACGGCCCTCTTCATTACGTACTGGGATATTCTGTAGATTAGGATCATTAGATGATAGTCTACCGGTCACGGTACCTGTTTGGTTATAATTAGTGTGAATGCGTTGATCTTTTGGGTCAACCATTAAAGGGAGTTTATCGGTATAGGTATTTTTTAATTTGGCCAGACCCCGATATTCGAGGATTAACTGTGGTAATTCAAACTCATGGGCAAGTTCAATTAAGACTTCTTCACTGGTTGAGGCATCCCCTTTTGGTGTTTTCTTCAAAACGGGTAAATTATTTTCTTCAAACAATATTTTTTGTAACTGCTTGGGTGAATTAGGGTTAAACTCTTTCCCGGCTGAAATAAACATCGCTTGCTCGAGTTTTTGTAGCGCAATAGCTAATTCATTCGAGTGGTTGTTTAACAGCGGCACATCAATTAAAACACCGGTTCTTTCCATCTTGACTAATACTGGCACCAGTGGCATTTCAATTTTGGTAAAAACTTGTTGTAGTCGTTTGTCCTGTTCTATTTTAGGCCATAGTGTTTGGTGTAGTTGTAGTGTGACATCGGCATCTTCTGCCGCATACTGGGTTGTGGATTCCACATCAATTTGACTGATCGGTAACTTTTTTGTGCCCAATTTGGTTAATTGATCATAAGTAATGGTTTTATGATTGAGATGTTTTTCTGCCATAATATCCATATTATGGCGACCATTACTATCAAGGATATAAGATTCAAGCATGGTATCAAACGCAATAGCTTTAACGTCTATACCATAGTTAGCCATGACGCTACAGTCATATTTAAGATTCTGACCAATTTTTAAGATATTTTCATTTTCTAATAATGGTTTTAGCTTACTAATAACCTCATTCAGGGGTAATTGATCCGGAACATCAATATAATCGTGTCCAACCGGGATATAAGCTGCTTTACCTGGTTCAATACAAAATGACAAGCCAACTAGCTGGGCATTATTATGATCAAGACTGGTTGTTTCAGTATCAAAAGCAAACTGTTGGCAACGTGATAATTGCGTTAACCACTCATCTAATGCTGACTCAGTTAAAATTGTTTGATAACCATTTGCTATTTTGGTTAATCCGGTTGCAACTTGCTTAACTTCTATTTGTTGCTGAACTGAACTATTTTCATTATCTGTTTGGCTTGGGATAAATTTTTTATGTTCAAGTTCTATTAGCCAGCGTTTAAAGCCATTATATTCAAACAACCGGTTAATTTCGGCCATGTCTATGGGTTGAATATCAAGTTTATCTGCTTTGATATCAAGATTAAGATCAGTTTTAATGGTGGCTAGTTGGTAAGATAACTCCGCATCCGCTCTATTATTAAATAGCTTCTCTTTTAACGATTTTGCGCCGCGAATCGAAAGTTCAGCCACTTCATCGATGCGCGCATAAATATCACTAATGCCACTAAAATGATTGAGTAAGGCGACGGCTGTTTTTTCACCCACACCAGGTACACCAGGAATATTATCCGATTTATCTCCCATTAAGGCTAAATAATCTATAATTTGTGCGGGTGGAATACCAAACTTTTCAATGACAGCATTCGGATCAAGAATCTGATTATTCATGGTATTAATTAAGGTAATATGCTCATTAACTAATTGAGCCATATCTTTATCACCTGTACTGATTAATACCGACTCACCCTTGCTAGCTGCTTCAATAGCCAGTGTACCGATAACATCATCTGCTTCTACGCCTTCCACACAAAGCAACGGTAATCCCATCGCTTTAATGATGGTATGGATGGGTTCTATCTGTTTGACGAGATCATCAGGCATCGCTTCACGGGTGGCTTTATATTCACTATAAAGTTGATGACGAAAAGAGCCTCCTTTGGCATCAAAGACCACCGCAATATGACTGGGATTGTATTGATTAAGCAAACTTTTTAGCATGTTAATGACACCAAATGTTGCGCCAGTCGGTTCATTAGCTGCGTTAGTTAATGGTGGGCAGGCGAAGAAGGCTCGGTAAAGATAGGATGAACCGTCAACAAGAATAATCGGAGCGTTACTTTTCATAATATTGTTCACTGAAAATTAAGGTTTAGTCTGGATAAAAAAAACGCGCATTTCGCGCGTTTACTATAATGATTTTACTGATTGAGATTAAGCAGATAGTTGGCCACTCTAGCGTAATCTTTAATAATGGCTTGTTCTGATGATTGATCTAAATGAGTACCATCAATTTGATATTTTCCATTCACATAGAATGAGGGCACTGAATTTGGTTTTAACAGATTAAATGCAGCCGTTTGCTGGGCTAAAAAAGCCTGAACCTGGAAATTGGTTTTCATCGCATCATACTCTTCAGATGAAACCCCTAAATTGGCGAAGACTTTTTTAATATCGTCTGGCGTTTTGATATTTCTATCTTTGTGAATACCATTGAAAAGTGCTTCTGAAACTTGTGTATTGATACCTAGCACATTGGCGATAGCCCATGCTTCTGATAACTCTTTAGATAAACCACCAAAACTGTTGACATGATATTTTTTAAACACAGCACCTGCAGGTAAATCTTTTACAATCGCATCTGAAATATGGTATTTGGTTTCGACTAAAAAGCACGCACCACAATAAAAAGAGAAAAACTCAATCACCTCTTTTTCTGGTGCGGCTGGTTTACCTAAATTAATATACTGTTTACCCTCTTCTATTTTTGCGGCTGGCACACCGCTGCTGTCCGCTGCAATACTAGCAAAACTGATTAACATTGCGGTAATTAACAATATAATTTTTTTCATTTATAGTCCTTATTTTATCCATATAGAAAATATTTATCGGTTTATTTTAATTAATCTTTTATGATTCCGCGAGCTTTTAATAACGCTGTTTTGAAATCATCTTCATAATCTTTAAGTAAGCCTGGAATCGCTTTTGTTTTTTCACTATCACGCATTTTTAAGTGATAAATCAGCACTTCATCTGATAGCTGCTCAAGTTCACCAGTAAAACCGGCCTCTTCACCCAATTGTTTTAAAAATGCTAATAAATTGAGATCAGATTCTTTCTGCCAGGCCGGTAGTAATAGCTCAATTAGTTCGTTAACGCGATGACACTTCATGATAATAATTTCCTTGTATTCTAATAAATAGCCATATCATTTGATTACTTTAAGCTATTTTTAAAACAGCACAAACTAATTTATGCTTCATTTAAGTAAAATAGCGATTTATTTATAGGTATGTTAAATAATTTAGGTATAGTAAATTGATTTCTATTTTAATCAATCTGTATGGATATATTTCAATGATAAAAAAACCAATTACTGCAATTATTATGGCAGGTGGTCAAAGTCTTAGAATGGCAGGGAAAGACAAAGGTTTATTAATGTTAAAAGATAAACCCATGTTTAGATATCTGATTGAACGTTTAATCTCACAAGTTGATGAATTAATGCTCAATGCTAATCGTCATCAGGATGATTATGCACAAGCGGGCTATCGTGTTTTTACTGATCTTATTGCTGGTTATCAAGGACCTTTGGCTGGTATTTATAGTGGATTATTTTATGCTAAATATGATTGGGTTATTTTTGTTAGTTGTGATACCCCTTTTATTCCAAATGATTTAGTCCAGAAGCTAATGCAAGGATTAGGTAACCATAAAGCGGCTTATGTTAATGATGGTCAAAGAGATCATCCAACGTTATTATTAATCAATAAACAGTTACAACCAGTATTAAAGCAGTATTTAGATGAGGGTAATCGTAAATTACAGTTTTTTTTAGATACTGTTGATGCGGTCGCGGTAGATTTTAGCGATGATAATGACTGTTTCATTAATATTAACACGCCAGAAGAACTTATTTATTGGAATCAGCGATGAAAGTCTTAGCAGTATGTGGCTATAGTGGTTCAGGCAAAACAACATTATTAACAAGATTGCTACCACAGCTAAAAGCACACCAAATACGGATCGGGGTTATTAAGCATGCCCATCATGAAATAGAGATCGATAAACCTGGTAAAGATAGTTATCAGTTACGTCAAGCTGGTGCAGAACAAACCATTTTAGCTAGCGATAAGCGCTGGGCATTGATGGTTGAGACGCCGAATCAATCTTCTATCGATATTAAGCAGTTAATCGCGCAATTTACCGATATTGATTTAGTTTTTATTGAGGGGTTTAAAGATGAATCTATTGATAAACTGATTGTTCATCGCCAAGCTAATCAAAAACCCTTATTTATGGATGATCATACTTTAGCGGTTATTGCTGATTGTGCCATTAACACTGAATTACCGGTTTTTGCTCTGAATGATATCGTGTCTATTAAACAGTTTATTCTTAGCTGGCTGACAAACAGTTAACTATTTTAAGTAGTTATGTTATACAATGCGGTAACAGAGATTAAATCGTTACGCTGCTATTTTATCTTTAATGTCATGGCGAATGCTGTTTTTCAATTTAATATTTAACCTAAATCACCTATTATGAAAACGATCTCAACTCAAGTTCCTGCTGTCGATAAAGCAGTGCGCATTTTACATTTTTTAGCCCAGCATGATGGTGCGACATATAGTCAAATTTATCAGGGGCTCAGCTTACCGCAAAGTTCAACCTCTACGCTCTTGGCCAGTTTAGTTGCCAATGGATTATTGCGTCAGCATGAAGGGAAATACTTTTTGGGATTAATGTTATATGAGTTTGGTAGTAAATCAGTTGAGCAGTTTAATCTTCGTGAACTGGCTGCTGAATCGTTAATTTATTTACGCGATAAAACTCACTTAGCTTGTCATTTGGGTGTTTTAGATGGTAATTCAGCTATCTATTTAGCTAAATTAGAAAGTCCTAATGCTATCATGGTTAAAAGCTGGTTAGGAAAGCGTTTATCATTACACTGTTCTGGACTCGGTAAAGTGTTATTAGCCTGGCTCCCTGAAGATAAAATCGATGAACTGCTGCCCGATGAACAGTTACCTCGCCATACCAATCATACGATTACAACTAAAACCGCGTTTAAAAAAGCTTTAGCCGAAGTGAGAAAAAATGGCTGGGCATTTGATGATGGCGAAGATTTAGAAGGCATTACCTGTATTGCGGTACCTGTTTTTGATCACAGTGGCAACGTTGTTGCAGCGATTAGTTCTTCAGGTGTGGCTTTTCAAATGCCGGCCGATAAGGTCAAAAGCTTCGCTCAATACGCTATTGAAGCGGCTACCCTGTTAACGCAAAAAATAAAATAGTTACTTCCATTTAGTCCCTTTTTGTGACTGATAGCAAAATCGGATTCAATCGATCCCTTATTTTCTGATTATAAAGACTGATCAATAGATTATTTTAACTTATTGATTTTTTTATATGATCAATCTCACAGATTTAAGTTTTATCTACTTTCCTTGATTGTTTAATTTTTTTTATCTCCTAGAATGATATCTATATATGGAAATTAATATCAGTATATTGGTGTTATTTTGCGAGATTTGTTTTATAAAATTAAAAATGATTAATTTAAAAAGGGGAAGTGTTATGTCTGTTAAAGATTGTTTTGCCGATCCAGTATTAAATTCAGCAATCAAAAAGACTTGGCGAAGGCTCATGCCATTTATGTTTATTATGTACTTTGTCGCTTTTATCGATCGCGTCAATATCGGTTTTGCTAAACAAGCATTTGCAGCCGATATTAATCTTAGTGATAGCGCCTATGCACTTGGCGCTGGCATTTTCTTCGCCTCATATGCAATATGTGGAGTGCCTGCCAATTTAATGATGAATAAATTAGGTGCAAAACGTTGGCTTGGTGCAACGACTATTGTTTGGGGGGCACTTTCGGCATTAACTGGCTTTGTCAGTAATGAAATCGAATTTATTATCTTACGCTTTTTACTGGGTAT
Organism: Orbaceae bacterium lpD01; assembly: GCA_036251705.1. NCBI lineage: Bacteria > Pseudomonadati > Pseudomonadota > Gammaproteobacteria > Orbales > Orbaceae > Utexia > Utexia brackfieldae. The sequence continues at coordinate 287,680 of CP133959.1, forward strand.
GGCAGAAGCCTGTTTCTATCCTGGTATCTTATTATTGGCGGCTATTTTCTTTCCAAATAAAATTCGTGGCGCGGCGATCGGTATTTTTGTATTAGGGGTACCACTGGCTCTCACATTGGGTTCACCTCTTTCTGGCGCATTATTAGAGTTACATGGTTTATTCGGAAAACCTGGTTGGTTTTGGATGTTTGTCATTGAAGGAATACCGGCGGTTATTTTAGGCTTAATCTGTTTCTTTTATTTAGATGATACGCCGGCTCAAGCGCGTTTTCTCACACAACAAGAAAGAGCGGCATTAGTCAATCAACTGGTCTCTGAGCAAAAAAAAGTAGAGACCAGCAGTGTTTCTAGCGCACTAAAAAATCTTAAAGTTTGGCATCTTGCTTTAATCTATGGCACGATTCAAATCGGTGTTTATGGTCTTATTTTTTTCTTACCCTCACAAGTTGCCGGCATTATGGGTACCACCGTTGGATTTAAAGCTTCTTTAGTTTCTGCTATTCCTTGGGCTATTTCTGCCTTGGGTGTCTATTTTATTCCTCGTTATACGGATAAGCATACCAATAAAAGAGTCAGTATCTCTATTTTATGTATGGTTGCTGCCGCTTTCGGTTTAGCGCTCTCAGCTTATGCTAGCCCAGTGATTGCCATCATTGCTTTATGTCTTTGCGCAACGGGTTTTTTGGCGGTGCAGCCTATCTTTTGGACCTTTCCTCCGCAACTATTATCTGGTTGTGGACTTGCTGCGGGTATCGGTTTTATTACCACTATTGGCGCTGTTTGCAGCTTCCTTGCGCCAAATATTCGGGTCTATGCCGATCAGTATTTAGGCCAAGCTATTGATGGTGCTGGTTTGGTTGTTTTATCTCTATTTACGATCATCTGCGCACTGCTGATTGCGATGCTGGGCAAAACATATAATCGATTATCAGAATAAGTATATTTTATCAATATCAGTATAGCGTTAACATTTAACGAGCAATTTTTGAGGCAATGTATGCAAAAAATATTATTAATTGATCAACAAGATAACTTGATGGTTGCACTTAAAGATCTTCATCAAGGTGAAACAGTGACTTATGAAGGGAGTTCCTATACGTTACAAACTGATGTACCGGCTAAGCATAAATTTACGATGTCAGCGATTCATCAAGGTGAGATCTTGTATCTGTATGGATTACCGGTTGCCAAAGCAACTCAATCGATCGCTAAAGGGGAAATTATTACCACGCAGAATGTTAAACATTATGCTGCCGAGGTTAATCTTGATGATCACGAATATGCGTGGACGCCGCCGGATGTATCAAAATGGAAAGATCGGACTTTTCAGGGCATTGTCAGGGAAGATGGTCGGGTTGCGACAGCTAACTATTGGTTAATTATTCCTTTAGTTTTTTGTCAAAACCGTAATGCTTTAAAACTGCAAGAAGCGCTGGCCAAGCCGCTCGGTTATAGCCAAACTAGTTACGATACCATTACACGTAATCTACTTGGCTGTCACTCAACCAACGTGAAAGATGAACAAGTGTCACGACCGTTTCCCCATCTTGATGGTATCCGAGCCTTAACGGTGAATAGTGGCTGTGGCGGCACGGCAAATGATGCTGAGTCATTATGTAAAATTTTGGCCGCTTATGCCGATCATCCTAATGTCGCCGGGATGACGGTATTTGCATTAGGTTGTGAAAAATCACAGGTGAATATTTTTGATGCAGAATTAAAACAACGTAATCCTCATTTTAATAAACCTTATTTATTTTTCCGGCAGCAAGAGTGGCAAAATGAAGAAGAGATGATGACTTTAGCGATTAAACAGACCTTTGAGAAGTTAACGATTGCCAATCAGGTCAAGCGTGAGCCGGTACCTTTATCTAAACTTAAACTCGGCGTTAAATGTGGCGGCTCTGATGGCTTTTCTGGTATTTCTGCTAATCCGACGATGGGGATTGTCTCTGATATTGTGGTCAGTTTAGGTGGCGCATCAGCTTTGGCTGAGTTTCCGGAACTTTGTGGAGCTGAGGGCGACATGGTGATGCGCTGCATTCAACCAAAAGATAAAACTCATTTTATTCAGTTGATGCAGCAATATGAAGCGCAAGCAAAACAATGTAATGCCTCGATTGCCGATAATCCCAGCCCTGGCAATATTAAAGATGGTCTAATCACTGATGCGATTAAATCTATTGGTGCGGCAAAAAAAGGCGGCCATGCACCCATTACGGCTGTTTGTGATTATGGTGAACCTATGGCGGAATCAGGTTTATCGCTAGTCTGTACGCCAGGTAATGATGTGGAAGCGGTGACTGGTCAAGTTGCTGCTGGCGCTAATATTGTTATCTTCTCAACCGGTTTAGGGACGCCAACAGGGAATCCGATTGTGCCGGTATTAAAAATTGCCACAAATACCGTTGTGGCTGAAAAACTCAGTAGCATGATTGATTTTGATTGTGGCGCAGTGATTGAAGGGGCTTCTTTAGCCTCGGTCGCTGATCAGTTATTAGAACAAGTCATTAAAACAGCTAGTCATGAATATATTGTAAAATCAGATAGACTTGAACAATTTGATTTTATTTTCTGGAAACGTGAAGTGTCTTTATAAATTAGGTATGGAATATGATGAAGAAAATGGATGAAAAAAGAACATGGCAAGGCGCGATTTGCCCAGCTATAACCCCTTTTACTAGCGCAAATAAGATCGATTTTAAAGGATTAGAGCAACATTATAAAAGACTGACGGAGGCTAAACTTGATGGCATTTTATTAATGGGTACCATTGGTGAATTTGCTAATTTAAATATTGATGAACGGTTAAGCTTAATCAAGCAAGCTAAGCAAATGACATCATTACCTATGATTGCACATGTCTCAAGTACCGTTGTCAGTGATATTTTAAAGCTGGCTGATCAAGCTTATACCGCTGGTTATGGTGCAGTGATGGTATTACCGCCTTATTACTATGGACAAACACCTGACCAATTAATTAGCTACTTTGAGTATTTAGATAGCCAATTTGCCGGTCAATGGTTTATCTATAATTTTCCAGCTCGAACCGGTTGTGATGTTGATGTGAATATTGTCAAACAGCTAGCCAAAAGTTGTCCAGGTTTCATTGGTATAAAGGATACTGTTGATTGTGCTTCTCATACTCGTCTTATTACGCTTGAAACACAAAAAATGCGTGCTGATTTTAGTGTCTTTGCTGGATTTGATGAGTATTTCGTCAATAACTTGATGAATGGGGGAGCGGGTGTGTTATCTGGTTTGACCAATATTGTCCCTGAGCTTTTTGTTAATATCCAAAAGGCTTTTAAAGCAAATGATTTACGTAAAATCAGTGAACTGCATAAGCAGATTTCGGCACTTTCTGAGATTTATTTAGTGGGTCAAGATTTTGTTTCAACCATTAAAACGGTGGTATCAAAACAGTTTGGTTATATGAAACCCGGCTCGCGTAATTTTAATGGCAAGCTGGATAGTAAACAACTTAAGCAAATAGAAACGATTCTATCATCTTATCGAACTTAATGAAGCTTTGAAGGAGGCACAAAATGAGTTATCGTATGGTATTAAATGAAACTTCCTATTTTGGTGCAGATGCAATAAACCATATTGTGGATGAAGTAAAAAAAAGAGGTTTTAAAAAAGCTCTACTTGTGACTGATAAGGATTTGATTAAATTTAACGTCGCGACCAAGGTGACCGCGTTACTGGATAAAGCGAACCTGAATTATCTAATTTATGATGAAGTCATTCCGAATCCAACAATTGGTATTGTACAAAAAGGCGTTGAACTCTTTAAAAAATCGGCTGCTGATTATTTAATTGCGATTGGTGGGGGATCACCACAAGATACGGCCAAAGCGATTGGGATTATTATCAATAATCCAGAGTTTGCTGATGTGCGTAGTTTAGAAGGGTTTGCCGCAACGAAAAAACCGTCGGTTCCAACGATTGCCATTCCAACAACAGCAGGTACCGCAGCTGAAGTGACAATTAACTATGTGATAACCGATGAGGAAAAACGACGTAAATTTGTCTGTATTGATCCGCATGATATTCCCGCTATTGCGATTATTGATCCTAATATGATGGCCAGCATGCCAGCTAGTTTAAAAGCCGCCACCGGTGTCGATGCGTTGACGCATGCGATTGAAGGTTATATTACCAAAGGGGCTTGGGAACTGAGTGATACCTTGCATTTAAAAGCGATTGAAATTATTGCCCGATCTTTGCGCAGCTCAGTTAAAGGTGATGCGACTGGCGGGGCTGATATGGCATTAGGTCAATATATTGCCGGTATGGGGTTTTCCAATGTCGGGCTTGGGCTGGTACATGGTATGGCACATCCTTTAGGGGCATTTTACAGTACCCCACACGGCGTAGCGAATGCCGTGTTATTACCACACGTAATGGCCTATAATGCCGACTATACCGGTGAAAAATATCGTGATATTGCCAAAGCAATGGGCGTGAAAGAGAGTGAAAAAATGAATCTTGAACAGGCTCGTCAGGCGGCGATTAATGCGGTAATGGCCTTAAATAAAGATGTTAATATTCCTGCTCGATTACGGGATATTGGTGTGATTGAATCTGATATTCCGGCATTAGCACAAGCGGCATTAGATGATGTGTGCACCAGTTGCAATCCTCGAGAAGCATCGCTACAGGATATTGAGGCGCTTTATCGCGCTATTTATTAATTGCCGATAGAATTAAAAAGGTAAGTATTAAGAGACTTACCTTTTTCTATCCATAAAGTTTAATCATCTACCGTGAGGTCACGTGTATTTAGATCAAAAGGTGTGAGTTGATAAACATAATAGTTCAGCCAGTTACTAAATAGAAGATAAGCGTGGCTTCGCCAAGTTGAACTCGCCGTTTTAGTTGAATCATTGGCTGGGAAATAGTTTTCAGGCATCTCTGTCTCAATTCCAGCATGAATATCCCGAAAATACTCATTCGCTAAGGTAAAGGAGTCATACTCTGGATGGCCGGTAACAAAAGCCATACGTCGGTCTGGCGTTGCCATTAAATAAGCACCAGTTGTTTGTGAACCGGCTAAAATAAGCAGATCGGTTTGCTGCTCAATAATGTCAATTGGAAAGTCAGCGTAACGTGAATGGGGCGCTAAAAACGTATCATCAAAACCACGGGTTAACAGTGCATTAGGATTATATCTATCATGTTGATAAACACCGGAAAGTTTTTTTCGCCGGGTTAATTTAGGTATATTATATAGAATATTGAGTGCCGCTTGTACCGCCCAGCAGACAAATAATGTTGACGTCACATGTTCTTTTGCCCACTCTATAACTTGTTTTAGCTCGGGCCAGTACAGCACATCTTCAAATGAAACCTTACCTAACGGTGCACCAGTAATAATTAAACCATCGAAGTTTTCCTGCTTAATCTCATTAAAATCACGATAAAAACTATTAAGGTGCTCTGTTGGGGTATTTTTTGATTCGCGTTGGTCAATACGTAATAGCTGAATATCAACCTGTAAGGGAGAATTAGATAATAGACGTAAAAATTGATTTTCTGTCTCTATTTTTTTCGGCATTAAGTTAAGTAGTAAGACTTTTAGCGGTCTTATTTCCTGTCGACTTGCTCGGCTGTTTGGCATAATGAAAATATTTTCATCACGCAGTACATTAGCTGCCGGTAGCGCATCAGGAATACGAATAGGCATAGTCAACTCCTTTATAATATTATTATAGGTATTTAGACGTCTAGATTTCTAAAATATAGCGAGTTTTATAGACGATGTCGAGCTTTTTTATCAAAGTAGATTGATGATTTAAATGTAGTTTCAGCGAACTGAATGTAATACCGATATAAAAGATCATAAAAACGCTAGACATAATAAAGCGGTTACCAGTAGAAAATGGGCGTTGATTTGCGTGTTAATCTTAATCGCCGACATCGTTTGAGTTTTGAATGATGGCCACGAAGATAAAGATTATCTTAATGGCCTTAAAAATCGAGAGAGGTTTATCAATCTCGATTATAGATATTGTTAATCACAAGCAGCCAAGCCTGTTCGATGATTTACTGCGCCATGATGAATAAGTAATTGTGCCATGTCAGTGAGATGACGTGAACAAGCAAAGGTTAAAGCATCTTGATCATAAGCGGGATTGCTTTTATCTTGCTCCGTCGTCACTAAATTTGGATTGGCACCTGATTGTAATAAATATTCGACAATATCACGGCGATCATTACTTGCTGCGACAATCATCAGTGTTTCTCCTTGTGTATCTGCTGTTTGATCATCCAGATTAACCTGATCTTTCATTAGTGAGTAGATTTTTTTAAAAACAGCGAGATTTTTACCAAGCGCGGCTGACTTTAAAACACTGGGCACATCAGCTCTGTCCGTTGCCCATAGATTTGCATGTTGCGATAGTAAGTAATCGACAATATCTTCATAACCGATAAAGGCTGCCCATCCTAAAGCCGTTTGGCCTAGACTATTTTGGTCTTTAGCTTCGATATCTTGTCCATTCGCTACCATTTCTTTAATGGTTTCTATATCTCCTTATTTCACAGCATCAAACCATTTAGCATCTGGACCCACTGAGAGAGCGTTATAAAAGATGCGATGGCTCAATCTATTTGGATTCGCAATTTCAATCATTTCCGCATAATCCATGCGAAAATCTTGATAATTTTTCGGATTATCTGGATTCAATATTTTTCCATAAGAGAATAGCGGTAATAAAAGACATAAGCTCAAGCTGAACAATCTAAATTTAAGCATAATAAAATCTTCCTTATTTTATATAAATGCGAATAAAAAGCGTAATGCATGATGTTTAATTATATATAAAAATCAATTTTACAAAGTAACTTATTGTTTTTAATGTTTATTTTGATGTGAGTATATCTGTTATGCTAAATAATGTATAGCAATACGAAAAGGTAGGCGGATGATCCATTTATATAAGAATATTATAAAATTTATCTTTATAATCGTTATTGTTGCGATTTAATTGCAATATTTTCAAATAAATTTATTTATAAGCATTCATTTAAACAGAGGTAAATTGCTTGTTTGGTAATCTTGTTTAGTTGTAATTCTACCGTTTTGTTTAAATAAAAAGCAAACCAACGGAATATTGAAAATAGTCCTTGCGAAAGAATTTAAAGGCCCTATAATGCGCATCCATTGAGAGACAACGAGACGCAAGTTAAGAAGTCTGGAAAAAAAGAAGTGAAGAAATTTGAAAAAAAGTTCTTGACTTTAAAAAAGGAAAGCGTAGAATACGCAGCCCTTGAGACAGTAAAACGAAACGCTGTCAGCTCTTTAAAAATTAGAACAGACAATCTGTGTGGGCACTTACAGGACGAAAGAAATTAAGTCGACAGACTTTAAAAAATTAAGTCTTGATAAGTGACACTGAAGATTCATTTGAATATGTCAGAAATCATTATTGAGCATCAAACTTTAAATTGAAGAGTTTGATCATGGCTCAGATTGAACGCTGGCGGCAGGCTTAACACATGCAAGTCGAACGGTAACAGGAGAGCTTGCTCTTGCTGACGAGTGGCGGACGGGTGAGTAATGTATGGGGATCTGCCGAATGGAAGGGGACAACAGTTGGAAACGACTGCTAATACCGTATAATGTCGTAAGACCAAAGCATGGGACCTTCGGGCCATGCGCCATTTGATGAACCCATATGGGATTAGCTAGTAGGTGGGGTAATGGCTCACCTAGGCGACGATCTCTAGCTGGTCTGAGAGGATGACCAGCCACACTGGAACTGAGACACGGTCCAGACTCCTACGGGAGGCAGCAGTGGGGAATATTGCACAATGGGGGAAACCCTGATGCAGCCATGCCGCGTGTATGAAGAAGGCCTTAGGGTTGTAAAGTACTTTCGGTAATGAGGAAGGGGTAATATCTAATAGGTATTACCATTGACGTTAATTACAGAAGAAGCACCGGCTAACTCCGTGCCAGCAGCCGCGGTAATACGGAGGGTGCGAGCGTTAATCGGAATGACTGGGCGTAAAGGGCATGTAGGCGGATGATTAAGTTAGGTGTGAAAGCCCCGGGCTCAACCTGGGAATTGCACTTAAAACTGGTCATCTAGAGTATTGTAGAGGAAGGTAGAATTCCACGTGTAGCGGTGAAATGCGTAGAGATGTGGAGGAATACCGGTGGCGAAGGCGGCCTTCTGGACAAATACTGACGCTGAGATGCGAAAGCGTGGGGAGCAAACAGGATTAGATACCCTGGTAGTCCACGCTGTAAACGATGTCGATTTGGAGTTTGGGGGCATGACCCCTGGGCTCCGGAGCTAACGCGTTAAATCGACCGCCTGGGGAGTACGGCCGCAAGGTTAAAACTCAAATGAATTGACGGGGGCCCGCACAAGCGGTGGAGCATGTGGTTTAATTCGATGCAACGCGAAGAACCTTACCTGGTCTTGACATCCATAGAATCCTGCAGAGATGCGGGAGTGCCTTCGGGAGCTATGAGACAGGTGCTGCATGGCTGTCGTCAGCTCGTGTTGTGAAATGTTGGGTTAAGTCCCGCAACGAGCGCAACCCTTATCCTTTGTTGCCAGCGGTTAGGCCGGGAACTCAAAGGAGACTGCCATTGATAAAGTGGAGGAAGGCAGGGACGACGTCAAGTCATCATGGCCCTTACGACCAGGGCTACACACGTGCTACAATGGCGTATACAAAGAGAAGCGAACTTGCGAGAGTAAGCGGACCTCATAAAGTACGTCTAAGTCCGGATTGGAGTCTGCAACTCGACTCCATGAAGTCGGAATCGCTAGTAATCGTAGATCAGAATGCTACGGTGAATACGTTCCCGGGCCTTGTACACACCGCCCGTCACACCATGGGAGTGGGTTGCACCAGAAGTAGATAGCTTAACCTTAGGGAGGGCGTTTACCACGGTGTGATTCATGACTGGGGTGAAGTCGTAACAAGGTAACCGTAGGGGAACCTGCGGTTGGATCACCTCCTTACTACGAAGAGCCTGTAAGTGTTCACATAGATTGTTTGTTTGAAAATAGAAATAGTTTAGTCCCCTTCGTCTAGAGGCCTAGGACATCGCCCTTTCACGGCGGTAACAGGGGTTCGAATCCCCTAGGGGACGCCATGACTAAACTATGAAAAAATATTGATAAGTGCATTAAGGTGTACTGATGAATATAGCTCTTTAAAAATTAGGAACAAGCTGAAAGAAACGAGTTCTCGGATCTGCGGCATGCTGTATGGCATAGCTAAGGGTTTGAGGAAAGCGAAAAAAACTGAGACAACTAAGAGTTGTAAGGTTAAGAAATTAAGCGTACACGGTGGATGCCTAGGCAATCAGAGGCGATGAAGGACGTGTTAATCTGCGAAAAGCGACGGTGAGCCGATAAAAGGCGTAATAGCCGTTGATGTCCGAATGGGGAAACCCAGTGCACTTGTGCACTATCATTAACTGAATAAATAGGTTAATGAGGCAAACCGGGAGAACTGAAACATCTAAGTACCCCGAGGAAAAGAAATCAACCGAGATTCCCAAAGTAGCGGCGAGCGAAATGGGAGGAGCCCAAAGCGGGTAGCGTAATGAGTTAGTGGAACGGTCTGGAAGGTCCGATCATAGAGGGTGATAATCCCGTACACGAAAGCCATTGCGTGGAAGCTTGAAGAGTAGGGCGGGACACGTGGTATCCTGTCTGAATATGGGGGGACCATCCTCCAAGGCTAAATACTCCTGATTGACCGATAGTGAACTAGTACCGTGAGGGAAAGGCGAAAAGAACCCCGGCGAGGGGAGTGAAATAGAACCTGAAACCGTGTACGTACAAGCAGTGGGAGCATGTACTAGTATGTGTGACTGCGTACCTTTTGTATAATGGGTCAGCGACTTATATTCTGTAGCAAGGTTAACCGAATAGGGGAGCCGAAGGGAAACCGAGTCTTAACTGGGCGTTAAGTTGCAGGGTATAGACCCGAAACCCGGTGATCTAGCCATGGGCAGGTTGAAGGTTGGGTAACACTAACTGGAGGACCGAACCGACTAATGTTGAAAAATTAGCGGATGACTTGTGGCTGGGGGTGAAAGGCCAATCAAACCGGGAGATAGCTGGTTCTCCCCGAAAGCTATTTAGGTAGCGCCTCACGTATTACCATTGGGGGTAGAGCACTGTTTCGGCTAGGGGGTCATCCCGACTTACCAACCCGATGCAAACTCCGAATACCGATGAGTAGAGCGTGGGAGACACACGGCGGGTGCTAACGTCCGTCGTGAAGAGGGAAACAACCCAGACCGCCAGCTAAGGTCCCAAAGTCATAGTTAAGTGGGAAACGAAGTGGGAAGGCTTAGACAGCTAGGATGTTGGCTTAGAAGCAGCCATCATTTAAAGAAAGCGTAATAGCTCACTAGTCGAGTCGGCCTGCGCGGAAGATGTAACGGGGCTAAACTATGCACCGAAGCTGCGGCAATGTGTGAATAACATATTGGGTAGGGGAGCGTTCTGTAAGCCGTAGAAGGTGGATTGAGAAGTCTGCTGGAGGTATCAGAAGTGCGAATGCTGACATAAGTAACGATAATGCGGGTGAAAAACCCGCACGCCGGAAGACCAAGGGTTCCTGTCCAACGTTAATCGGGGCAGGGTGAGTCGACCCCTAAGGCGAGGCCGAAAGGCGTAGTCGATGGGAAACGGGTTAATATTCCCGTACTATGTGTGACTGCGATGGGGGGACGGAGAAGGCTAGGTTTACCATCTATTGGATGATGGGTTAAGCATGTAGGCGTGTGATTAGGCAAATCCGGTCACTAAGACGCTGAGGTGTGATGACGAGCAACTAAGGTTGTGAAGTAACTGATGCCCTGCTTCCAGGAAAAGCCTCTAAGCTTCAGGTCATATGTAATCGTACCCCAAACCGACACAGGTGGTCAGGTAGAGAATACTCAGGCGCTTGAGAGAACTCGGGTGAAGGAACTAGGCAAAATGGTGCCGTAACTTCGGGAGAAGGCACGCTGATGGTAATTGAAATCCCACGCGGACGTAGGTGAAGTCAGTCGAAGATACCAGCTGGCTGCAACTGTTTAATAAAAACACAGCACTCTGCAAACACGAAAGTGGACGTATAGGGTGTGACGCCTGCCCGGTGCTGGAAGGTTAATTGATGGGGTTAGCGTAAGCGAAGCTCTTGATCGAAGCCCCAGTAAACGGCGGCCGTAACTATAACGGTCCTAAGGTAGCGAAATTCCTTGTCGGGTAAGTTCCGACCTGCACGAATGGCGTAATGATGGCCAGGCTGTCTCCACCCGAGACTCAGTGAAATTGAAATCGCCGTGAAGATGCGGTGTACCCGTGGCAAGACGGAAAGACCCCGTGAACCTTTACTATAGCTTGACAGTGAACATTGAGCCTTAATGTGTAGGATAGGTGGGAGGCAATGAAGCGTGGACGCCAGTTCGCGTGGAGCCGACCTTGAAATACCACCCTTTAATGTTTGATGTTCTAACGTAGGTCCCTAATCGGGATTGCGGACACTGTCTGGTGGGTAGTTTGACTGGGGCGGTCTCCTCCCAAAGAGTAACGGAGGAGCACGAAGGTTAGCTAATCCTGGTCGGACATCAGGAGGTTAGTGCAATGGCATAAGCTAGCTTGACTGCGAGAGCGACGGTTCGAGCAGGTACGAAAGTAGGTCATAGTGATCCGGTGGTTCTGAATGGAAGGGCCATCGCTCAACGGATAAAAGGTACTCCGGGGATAACAGGCTGATACCGCCCAAGAGTTCATATCGACGGCGGTGTTTGGCACCTCGATGTCGGCTCATCACATCCTGGGGCTGAAGTAGGTCCCAAGGGTACGGCTGTTCGCCGTTTAAAGTGGTACGCGAGCTGGGTTTAGAACGTCGTGAGACAGTTCGGTCCCTATCTGCCATGGGCGCAGGAGAATTGACGGGGTTTGCTTCTAGTACGAGAGGACCGAAGTGAACGCACCGCTGGTGTTCGGGTTGTCATGCCAATGGCATTGCCCGGTAGCTACGTGCGGAATAGATAAGCGCTGAAAGCATCTAAGTGCGAAACTAGCCCGGAGATGAGTTCTCCCATGATGAGAATCAGTAAGGTCCGTTCGAGACTAGGACGTAGATAGGTTGGGTGTGTAAGTGCAGTGATGCATTGAGCTAACCAATACTAATGAACCGAGGTCTTAACCTTACAACTCTGAGTTGTTTTATGATTCGTGAAAGTTTTGAAGTAAGCTTGTTTTTAATGATTGAAGAGCAAACAGAATATGTCTGGCGGTAATAGCGCGGTGGTCCCACCTGACCCCATGCCGAACTCAGAAGTGAAACGCCGTAGCGCCGATGGTAGTGTGGGGTTCCCCCATGTGAGAGTAGGACACCGCCAGACTTTAATTAAAGTGATAAAGCCCAGTGAGATACTGGGCTTTGTTATATGCAGAGAAAAGATAAGATTAAACCCAGTCCAAAATGGGTTATGCGCAAGTGCTAATGATATAGCGAATAGTTGACGCAGTGATGACAGAATATGTCTGGCGACAATAGCGCGGTGGTCCCACCTGATCCCATGCCGAACTCAGCAGTGAAACGCCGTAGCGCCGATGGTAGTGTGGGGTCCCCCCATGTGAGAGTAGGACACCGCCAGACTGATAAATATCCAAACAGAGCCCAGTAAGATACTGGGCTTTGTTGTATGTGGATAAAATAAAGTGGCAGGGCTGTATGGGGAGAGGTTTACTGCATCGATATATATAACCTGTTGATTTATAGAGTTTTACTGCGGTTATAAAATCTTCATCTAACTTAATCTTTTATTGATATTGTCGTATTTAGGATATATTAGATTAACTAAGATTTGGTATATTAGAACAATAAGTAAAGTAAACGGCTTTATTTTGTCATTTTTGTTGATATTAAATGTTAATACTATAGTATATTGAGGGAAAACCTGTTTTACAGCCTTAAATCAGTATTAATTTTAACCAAAATTGCTTAAATATATTTAGCCATTTGCGGACTATTTTTACGATATTTGCGCTGAATTAATTATATATTACAGTTGAATCACGATAAATAATTGGGGATTTTGTTTTAATTATTATTATTTAATAATATTAATTACTTACATTAAATTATAAAGATTTAGTATCAAAAGATTTTTGGAAATCATTCTCATTGCTTAGTCTTATGTAATATTTTGGTAAATAAAACTGACATCGGTTTATTTATTGAGAATAATGTTTAAAACTCTCTAACTAACAAAGTAGATAATTATGGTAAATATTCTTTTAATTGATGATGATATAGAACTAGCCCAAATGTTGAGTGAGTATCTAATTAATGAAAACTTTAACATTAAAGTTGTACATACAGGTACAGAAGGTGTAAAAGAAGCATTATCTGGAAAGTATAAAGCAGCCATTTTGGATGTTATGTTACCCGATCTTAACGGTATTGATGTATTAAAACAAATTCGTCAGTCAAGTCATTTGCCTATTATAATGTTAACGGCAAAAGGTGATAATATTGACCGAGTGCTTGGTTTAGAATTGGGCGCTGATGATTATATGCCAAAGCCTTGTTATCCAAGAGAATTATTAGCAAGATTGCGTGCAGTGCTTAGACGTTTAGACGAGAGCCAGCCTACAATTATAACCGATACTAAAAAGTTCACATACAATGGCTTAACGCTTGATGTACCACAACGCATCTGTTTGTGGGATGACAAGACGATTGATCTTACCTCTACCGAATTTAATCTGTTACTTTTATTGATTAAACATAATGATCGCGTTGTCACAAAAGAAGAGCTATCAGAAGAAGGTTTAGGGCGTCCAAGAGAACTTTATGATCGAAGTGTTGACGTTCATATAAGTAATATACGTCAGAAACTTTATGTAACAACTGATGATTCTATTTCTATTGAAACAATTAGAGCTGTTGGCTATCGTATACGATAGCCTTACAGTTCATAATATTTAAAAATTAATTTATGAATAGACGGTTGTTTTGGAAAATCCTGATTATTTTCTGGATTATCTTTGTTATTGCATTTCAGACAACTTGGATCGCTTTTTCGTTTTATGTCGAAAATAACCGGTCTGAGTTTTCTTTCGTTCATATTCCAACCAAAGTGAATATGATCGCACAACTATTACATGTTTTCGGTAAAGATGATGCTGAGAAATTTGTTCAAAGCTTACCTGAAGTAGAGCAATCTTTTTTCCAAATTGTTTCGTTGGATGAATTTGAATCTCTACTAGATGGTACTGATCAAATGGTTGAGGTTTCTGATAGCGACAATGTGGTGACTTATCGAGAAATAGCTGTCGGTCCAGATGGTGTCTCTTACTTAGTTTCATTCACTAATTTTGAACAACCAACCGAAAATACCTCGTTATTCCATATGCCTATTCCATTAGTGTTAATGGGACTATTTGGCGGGTTATTATTCAGTTTATTTTTAGCCTGGAACTTAACCAGACCAATGAAGTTATTACAGAAAGGATTCTTTAGAGTTTCTCAGGGTGATCTTTCTGTACGACTGTTTTCTAAATTGAAACGTCGTCATGATGAATTGAGTGATTTGGCACGTGATTTTGATGCGATGGTTGAAAAACTTAATATTTTGATTACGGGCCGTCAGCAATTGCTTCATGATGTCTCGCATGAATTAAGAACCCCTTTAGCACGTTTACAATTAGCGATTGGTCTGGCGCAACAGAATAAGAAAAATATTGACGATTCTTTACAGCGCATTGAATTAGAATCACAGCGTTTAGATCGCTTAATTGGTGAGATTTTATCTTTTTCTCGTACTGAAGGTAGTAATGCTTTAGATGAGTATTTTGATTTGAAAGATTTAATCAAAGTTGTTATCGATGATGCTAATTATGAAGCAGAGCCGATGGGGATTGTGGTTAAAGCGGTGCTTTCACCAGTATCGAATTCAATCATTAAAGGGAATGCTGAGCAGATCAGGCGGGCAATTGAAAATATTATTCGCAATTCAATTCGTTTTTCCAAACCTGGTCAAGAAGTTGAAGTCTCTTTGCGCGAACTTGATAAGTACTTACAAATCAGCGTGAAGGATCAAGGTCCAGGTGTTGAAGAACATAAGTTATCGAGTATTTTTGAACCTTTTGTTCGTATCCAATCACCTCAATTAGGTAAAGGATATGGCTTAGGATTAGCGATTGTTCGTAAAATTATCCATGCCCATAATGGTACAATTAATGCCTCAAATATTGAGAATGGCGGCTTAAATGTCACCATTAAACTCCCTTTCTGGAAATAAATAAGCATGAATATGCTCTAATTTGACAGCTAGAGCATATTCATTTTTTTATACTTCTCTCTTCTAAAAATATCTATAGCCCGAATAGAGTGACTAGTAACAGTCTTGATTAACCACAAAAACATATTGTGAAATCAGTGTTTTTAATGGGATCTTCTCATGACCAATAAAGTTCAGCTTATCCATAACTAACTCCGGTTGTTTATCCATATATTGTTTATATTCGGCAATATATTGTTTAGCGATGGGTTGATAGGACCAATGCCACTCTTCAGGTTGATATCCACCCTGACGCCCGATGTTAAAAGACTGACAAAATCCATACTTAGGCATATTTTCTAATAGCCATGCGTAGAGAATTTTACCTTTTGGATTTTGATGGAAATAGCTTGATTCTACGCTGGTAATATCGACATCTGTTCCCCAATGGTGCCGCGATGTGCCTGGCATTGATGAATAGCGTAAGATCTCATTAGCGGTCTTGCTACTATCTTTCAACTTCGGATACAGCGTTTGCCACTTGCGTTGCCAAATACTACTCTGATAATCATAGTTACGGGTTGCACTGACAATCAAAAAAGGAATATCTGGATGTTCACTTTTAAAGGCTTGATAGGCTTGAATCAATTTTGCGACGACTTCTTTTTGTAGATACATACCCGGTTTATTGACAGGCAATACTGTCGAATCTAAGCGGATGTAATTGGGATGTTGTTTTTCATTGAACTGGCCGATTAACTCATTTAAAGGAATATGAGACGGCGCAGCGCAGGCGTAATTAGTTATCATAAAGGTTATCGCAATAAAAAGGTAAGATAAGGCTCTCATCGATCTGTATCCATAACAGGTTGGTGATTTTATTATAGCGAAAAAGTTAATCTTGAGTGAAATTTTCGTCATCGCTCGAAAATCATGACATACCTTATTTAATAAGATTGGCTAGTATTTATAAAAGCAGTATAATCAGCGCTCTTTATTAATGGCGCTGCCGCAATGTGTAATAACGAGGCTTTCATGACACAAGATATGCAAATTATTCAGCCTAAAGAGGCTGAAACTAATACCTTAGAAAAGATTAATTTATTGAACTTTACGCGTCCAGCCATGCGTGAGTTTTTTGCGACTTTAGGCGAAAAGCCTTTTCGCGCAGATCAAATCATGAAATGGATTTATCATTTTGGTTGTGATAATTTCGATGAAATGACGGACATCAATAAAAAATTACGTGAACGTCTAAAAGAGATTGTCGAAATTAAAGCGCCAGAAATCTCTGTTGAGCAGCGTTCTAAAGATGGCACCATCAAATGGGCATTTACAGTTGATGGTAATCAACAAATCGAATCGGTTTATATTCCTGAACGTGATAGAGCAACCTTATGCGTCTCTTCTCAGGTCGGTTGTGCGTTAGCCTGTCGTTTTTGTTCTACTGCACAACAAGGCTTTAATCGAAATTTACGTGTTTCAGAGATTATCGGTCAAATTTGGCGCGCAGCTAAGGTTTTAGGTAATACTGGTGTAACCGGGCAAAGACCGATTACTAACGTTGTTATGATGGGGATGGGCGAGCCCTTATTAAATGTTTCTAATGTCGTGCCTGCGATGGAGATCATGCTGGATGATTTTGGTTATGGATTATCAAAACGCCGGGTTACTTTATCTACTTCTGGTGTTGTCCCTGCGCTCGATAAGCTGACAGGAATGATTGATGTGGCATTGGCTATCTCTTTACATGCACCAAACGATCAAATTCGTAATCAGATTATGCCGATTAATGAAAAATATAATATTAAGATGCTGCTTGATTCGGTTAATCGTTATTTGGCTACCTCGAATGCGAACCATGGTAAGGTAACCATCGAGTATGTCTTACTTAATCAAGTTAATGATGGTGTAGAGCAGGCTAAAGAGCTTGCCCAGTTATTAAAAAATACACCGTGCAAAATTAATTTAATTCCTTGGAATCCCTTCCCGGGCGCACCTTATGATCGTAGTTCAAATACCCGTATCGATCGTTTCATGAAAACGTTGATGGAATATGGTTATACAGTTATTGTACGTAAAACACGTGGTGATGATATTGATGCGGCTTGTGGTCAACTGGCTGGCGATGTGCTCGATCGTACCAAACGTACTCAGGTTAAATCTGTATTCTCATTAGACCATAATATTGCGGTGCAAAATATCTGAGCATTATCGACGGTTTTAAAAAGTTAAAAGGAAGTGATATGCGCTATGAAAAATGCTTATTTCTTTTAATTTGCGCTGTTTTTCTATACGGATGCACTTCCTCTGAGGAAAGCTTCAATAAAAACCGTGCTGCTCAGGCAAGATTAAAGTTAGGACTTGCTTACCTGAATCAAATGTCCGCTAACCCTCAGTACCGTTCGTTAGCTTATCAAAATTTATCTTTAGCCCAGCAATACTCATCCCATGATCCTGAGGTATTATTAGGGATGGCGCTATTCCATCAACAGGTTGGTGAATATACGCAAGCCAAGACGTTTTATGATGTGTTAATGGGCCAAAACAAGATATTAGGTTCGACATTAATCTATTATGGGCGTTTTTTATGTGATATCGGTCAATATCAAGATGCACAAGATTATTTTCACCAAGCCGCTAATTTGCATCAGTATCAATGGAAAATAGAGGCGATTGAGCAGAGTGCTTATTGTGCATTGAATCAAGGTGAGCAAGTACTCGCAATGCAGCAGTTTTCCTTACTGTTTTCGCTGGTACCGACAAAACGGTATAGTGCAGATAAGATGCGACAGTACTATCAAAGTCAAAATCAGGTAGAACAAGTCAGATTATTAAATACAATATTAACAGAATAAATAGTCTTAAAAATAAAAAAATCAGGAAGTGAGCAATGGAAGTCTTATCTATTATATTAATTGCCTTCGCGATGTCGACGGATGCATTTGCTGTGTCGATTTGTAAAGGTGTTTCCATGAAAAATCCGACGCTTTATGATGCGATAAAAGTGGGATTACTATTTGGTATTATTGAAGCCATTACCCCGGTATTAGGGTGGGCGATTGGTTATATTGCTGTCGATTATATTGCACAATGGGATCATTGGATTATTTTACTTATTATGCTCTTCCTGGGTTCCCGAATGATTCGTAACGGCTTGAAAAATGAAGCGTGTTGTGAGCATGTCGAGTTTGTCAAAAAAGACTCTCTTTTTATCCTCATACTGACGGCGATCTCAACTAGTATCGATGCTTTTGCGGTCGGCATCAGTTTGGCATTAGCTAATGTGAATATTATTTTTGCCGCTATTTTGATTGGTTCGGTAACCTGTATGATGGTTATTTTAGGGATCTTTTTAGGCAAGAGAATCGGTGGTTTTATTGGTAAGCGCGCTGAAATTATGGGGGGTATAGTTTTAATACTCATTGGCGTATGGACAGTCATCAACCATGTGGTTGTTTAATCGTTAACGATATGCTGTTATTAAACTTGGCTATGTTAGTGAGCAAGTAGTGACATCGTCGGTTGAGCGTGGCCTGTTTATCACCAAGATAGATTGATTGTGATGCATCGAGATATTTGTGAATCTCTGATGAGGGTTAATTGCCGAATGATAAAATAGACGATTGATTCACAATTCTAAGTAAGTAATTACTCACAAAATAAAGCGCTGTCATGCGATGCACTCTTTTGTGGAGCGCTGTTTTTAGCTACGAATAATATGACCGGTGCGACTATCTCTAATTTGTGATGGTTGGCTGCCGCCGCCAAGATTACCGTGTAATATTGGGAAATTATGACCGAACTGTTGCCAGATTTCGGCTTCGGTTTTACAAGGCTCATATCCCGATAAATTAGCGCTGGTTGAGACAATTGGTTTACCATACTGGTAACAGAGCGATTTTACTAAAGGATGGGCGGTGACACGAACTGCAATTGAATGAAACTGACCAGTTAAAAAATAGGGCGTTTGCTGATTCTTTGGCATAATCCAGGTCACAGGCCCTGGCCATGAAGCAAAAATTTGCTCTTTTTGCTTGCAATCTAATTGGCTATCATCGATATAAGGTAGTAGTTGCTCATAATGGTCGGCAATTAAAATCAATCCTTTTTCGACAGATCGCTGTTTAATCTTTAATAATGCAGTCACTGCCTGTTCACTATCGGGATCGCAGCCCAAACCAAAAATAGATTCTGTTGGATAAGCAATCACCTGTTCATCTTTCAGACAATCGATAGTATCTTCAATTGATAATAGTCCGATCATAGTCATTTTTTGTTAGTTCTTATATGAGTTTAATTTGATTCAATCAGAGTGCTGTGGTACAACGGATATACCCACCCCTTACCGATTTTATCGCGCCAGCTAATTCTAAATCTAGTAACTTTATTGTCACGTCGGTGACCGATAATGAGAGTGATTGAGCAATAACATCTATCGGCATCGGTTTTTGTTGAATCATAGCGAATATCTCTGGATGGGGATAGTTTTTTTTATTTTCTTTTACGCTTAATATGTCTGTATTATTTGTCTGCGATAAGCCAGATTGTTTATTGATTAATCGATATAAACTAGAGTGATGTAGATGTACCAGGATATCCTCTGGGGTGGTAACCAAGTAAGCACCTTGCTGAATAAGTTGATGTGCACCGTGATAGTTTTCATCGCTGATATCGCCAGGTAAAGCAAAAACATCTCGATTCTGTTCAAGGGCGTATTTGGCGGTAATCAGTGAACCACTTTTTATCGAGGCTTCAACCACAAAGGTGGCTAAACTCAAGCCGCTAATAATTCGATTGCGACGTGGAAAGTGCATGGGCTTGGCTACTTCATCCGGTAAAAACTCAGAAATAATGGCGCCATGGTGATAAAGAATATCTTGTGCCAAACCAAAATGTGTTCTGGGAATAATATGATTCAGGCCACTACCCAATACCGCAATCGTCTTGCCTTTTACATCTAAAGCCCCCAAATGACAAAGTGCATCAATCCCTAAAGCGAGTCCGCTGGTTATTGTTAGTCCTTGTGTCGCTAATTGACCAGCAAAATAACGGGACCATTGTGCGCCGTAGTGGCTACAGTGGCGGCTACCGACCATGGCAATTTGTGGATAAGTGAGTAATGTTTGATTTCCTTTCACAAAGAGTAATAGTGGCGCACTATTAATTTGTTTAAGTAAAGGTGGATATCGTTTATCAAGATAGGTAATCAGATGATGATCAGATTTATCTAGCCAGTGAAGTGCGGACTTGATTTTTTGTCGATCTGCCTGCCAGAAAGCATCCTGCTGCTGTTGACTAAAACCTAATTCATGCAGCATCTCTTTAACATTAGTCTCTGTTTGGTCGCAAGCGTTAGGTATTAACTGTTTTATTTTTGATAGTTTTCGACCATTAATCATTGAAAATCGAATAAATAATTCATATATATTCATAACATCACTACTATTCTTATAATAGTTTATTTGCGCTGTTCATCAGAATAATAAGTGTCTACAATATATCAAAATATAAGATTTTATTTTTAGAGGTAGTTTAAAAAAATTATGGCTATTTTACCTGTATTACGATTACCGGACGAGCGATTAAGGACTAAAGCAAAATTAGTCACGCAAATTACACCTGAAATTCAGCAAGTGATTGATGATATGATAGAGACGATGTATGCCGAAGAAGGGATTGGATTAGCGGCGACACAAGTCGATTTTCATCACCGTGTTGTGGTTATTGATGTATCCGAAACTCGTGATCAGGCTTTGGTTATTATCAATCCTGAAGTTATTGAAAAATCCGGTGAAACGGGTATTGATGAAGGATGCCTCTCCATACCTGATACCAGTGCATTTGTACCCCGTGCAGAAAAAATCAAAATTAAAGCACTTGATCGTGACGGTCAATCTTATGAGATTGATGCGGATGGCTTACTGGCAATTTGTATTCAACATGAGATGGATCATTTAGACGGTAAATTATTTATCGATTATCTCTCACCGCTTAAACGCCAGCGTATTATGCAAAAACTAGAGAAACAGGCTCGTCTGGAGACCAGACAATAGATTTAAGTGATCACTGCTGATGATTTATTTTACATATGTACGTGTAAGATTAGCATCAGCGGTTTTTCCTGTCCTGTCTATCCTTGGCCAAAATAGACATCTTCTAAATAAAGTGTAGTGATTATCATCGGTATAACCATTATGCTTATCTAAGTTCTAAAGAAAAAATGACTCTTTTTAGATAAATTGATATATTTAATTCTGTATCCAGAAAATCATTGAGGAGCATATATGAGTCAGCTTTTTACACCGATTAAAATTGGTCGTCAGAGTTTAGACAATCGTCTAGTGATTCCACCGATGTGTCAGTATTCAGCGAAAGATGGATTGCCGACTGACTGGCATCTTATGCATTATGGTTCGTTGTCTCATTCGGGCGCGGGTTTAATGATTATGGAGGCCACCGCCATTTGTCCAGCAGGTCGTTTATCACCCTTTGATTTAGGTTTATGGAGTGATGATCATCAACTAGCGATGAAAAAATTACTCGATTCAATCCGGCAATATTCGCCGATGCCGATTGCGGTGCAGTTGGTACATGCCGGTCGCAAAGCCTCAATGAGTCAACCGTGGCAGAATTTTCACTATGTAAAACCGGCTGATGGAGGCTGGCAAACTGTTGCGCCTTCGGCTATTCCGGTAAATGATAATTATGGTACGCCTGTCGCGTTATCTAAAAACGAAATCCAAGCGATCATTACTCAATTTGCGCAGTCTGCTATTTATGCCGATAAAGCGGGTTTTGATATGATTGAAATTCACGCTGCACATGGCTATTTACTTCATCAATTTTTATCGCCAATAGCGAATCAGCGTACTGATGAGTATGGGGATAGTTTAGAGAATCGAATACGTATTGTTATTGAAGTTTATCAGGCGATTAGAGCCGTATTGCCAACGCATAAAGCGGTAGGTATTCGTATTTCAGCGACAGATTGGATTG
The DNA here is from genome assembly GCA_036251705.1 of Orbaceae bacterium lpD01. NCBI lineage: Bacteria > Pseudomonadati > Pseudomonadota > Gammaproteobacteria > Orbales > Orbaceae > Utexia > Utexia brackfieldae. The sequence goes on from CP133959.1 coordinate 309,947, forward strand.
AGCATGGTTGGGATTTATCCCAATCTTTGGTGTTATGTCAAAAGTTGGCTGCACTCGGATGCAGCTATATTCACGTTTCCTCTGGTGGATTATCAGATGCGCAGCAGATACCGGTTGGTCCAAATTATCAAGTTAATTTTGCCCAAGCGATTAAATCTCATATTGATATTCCGGTGATAGCGGTCGGATTAATCACTGAAGCCATTCAGGCTGAAGCCATAGTGAGCACAGGTCAGGCTGATATGGTCGCGGTTGGACGAGGTATGCTTTATAATCCACATTGGGGCTGGCAAGCTGCCGAAACATTACAGGCACAAGTGATTGCCCCGCCACAATATCTGTGCAGTACTCCCCATGGCGTAAAAAACTTATTTAAATAAGGTTCTATTCAGCTTACGCCATCATAGCGTAAGCTTGTTTTGCATATTATGGGGTATGCGATCGCTTACTGTTTTTTATAACAACTATTTTCGTGATTAACGACTGGTAATTGATATCAATTTGTGGTATAAATGCGCACTGCTTATAGCTGCAAGTTTTGATTTGTACTATCGGCAATTTTATTTTTAATAAACAACGTTATAACACACACATACTATCACTCTTTGCCGGGGTGCCTTTTGTTTACAAATAGGTCGGTTGAAGCGAGTATGTGGAGGCATAACCCCAATTTTAAATGAGGAAATCATGAGTATTACTGTATCTATGCGCGATATGCTGCAAGCTGGTGTTCACTTCGGTCACCAAACTCGTTACTGGAACCCAAAAATGAAACCGTTTATTTTCGGTGCTCGTAACAAGGTTCATATCATCAACTTGGAAAAAACAGTGCCAATGTTTAATGATGCATTAGCTGAATTAAATAAAATTGCAGCACGCCGTGGCAAAATTCTTTTCGTTGGTACTAAACGTGCAGCAAGCGAAAATATCAAACAAGCAGCTGAAAGCTGTGATCAGTTTTATGTTAATCACCGTTGGTTAGGTGGTATGTTGACTAACTGGAAAACAGTTCGTCAATCAATCAAGCGTTTGAAAGATTTAGAAAATCAAACTCAAGATGGTACTTTTGAAAAACTGACCAAAAAAGAAGTTTTGATGCGTACGCGTGAAATGGCTAAATTAGAAAATAGCCTTGGCGGTATCAAAAATATGGGCGGTTTACCTGACGCTATTTTTGTTATTGGCGCTGATCACGAGCATATCGCTATCAAAGAAGCAAATAACCTAGGTATTCCTGTATTTGCAATCGTTGATACAAACTCTAGTCCAGATGGTATCGATTACGTCATTCCTGGTAATGATGATGCGATTCGTGCAATTCAATTATATGCAACTGCAGTAGCACAAGCTATTCGTGCAGGACGCGAGCAAAATACAGCACCAGTTTCTGAAGAAACTTTCGTAGAATCTGCTGAATAATATCGATTAAAGGGTCAGTTTTCTGACCCTTCCTGAACAGAATAATTCTTTACAGTTTGTATAATGGGGTAATTCGTATACCCCCTCTACAGAGGATGATAAAATGGCTGAAGTAACTGCTGCAATGGTGAAAGAACTGCGCGAAAGAACTGGCGCAGGTATGATGGAATGTAAAAAAGCATTAGTTGAAGCGAATGGCGATATAGAGCTAGCTATCGATAATATGCGTAAATCAGGTCAAGCGAAAGCGGCTAAAAAAGCGGGCCGTGTTGCGGCTGAAGGTGTGATTGTCACTAAAATTGCAGATGGTAACAAATTTGGTGTTATTTTAGAAATCAACTGTGAAACTGACTTTGTTGCTAAAGACGAAAGTTTTCTTGCTTTCAGTAACGAAGTTGCTCAAGCTGCGTTAGATGATCGCATTACTGATGTGACTGTATTACAAGCACGTTTTGAAGAAAAACGCGCTCAGTTAGTCGCTAAAATCGGTGAAAATATTGGTATTCGTCGTGTTGCTGAAGTGTCTGGCGATATGGTTGGCGCATATCAACACGGTGCACGTATCGGTGTATTAGTTGCCGCTTCTGGTGCTGATGCAGACACAATTAAGCATGTTGCAATGCACATTGCAGCAAGCAAACCAGAATTCGTTAACCCTGAAGATGTATCTGCTGATGTTGTTGCGCACGAGCGTGAAATTCAGATCGATATTGCGATTCAGTCAGGTAAACCACGTGAAATCGCAGAGAAGATGATCGAAGGTCGTATGCGTAAATTTACTGGTGAGATCTCGCTTACTGGTCAAGCTTTTGTTATGGATCCAAGTAAAACTGTTGGTGATATATTAAAAGAGCGCAAAGCAACTGTCGCAACCTTTATCCGTTATGAAGTGGGTGAAGGCGTTGAGAAAGTTGAAGTAGATTTTGCTGCCGAAGTCGCGGCGATGTCTAAACAATCTTAATCCTAAGATTAAAAACCGCCGCTTAGGCGGTTTTGTTTATGTAAGGTTAGCTTTTATTCTTTCCGCATGATGTTTTTAGTCTATATCGCCGCGGAGCTATATAGATACTAGGAATATCACTCATATCGCGTAATAATGAAAGCTAATATCATCAAATGATAATTGATAGAATTGCAAGCTAGGACTCTATTATGATTACAAATTCTAAACCAATATATAAGCGCATTTTACTCAAGCTCAGCGGTGAAGCTTTGCAGGGTGATGAAGGCTTTGGTATTGATGCTACAGTCCTTGATCGTATGGCGCTTGAGATTAAAGAACTCATCGAGATGGGTATTCAGGTTGGTGTTGTAATCGGCGGTGGTAATTTATTCCGCGGTGCCGGACTTGCAAAAGCAGGGATGAATCGTGTTGTGGGCGACCATATGGGGATGCTGGCAACAGTGATGAATGGTCTTGCGATGCGCGATGCATTACATCGTGCTTATGTGAATGCGCGATTAATGTCAGCCATTCCATTAAATGGTGTTTGTGATGATTATAGTTGGACTGAGGCGATCAGTTTACTGCGTCACGGTAAAGTGGTGATTTTCTCTGCTGGTACCGGTAATCCATTCTTTACAACGGATTCAGCGGCTTGCTTGCGTGGTATTGAAATTGAAGCTGATATTGTGCTGAAAGCGACAAAAGTGGAAGGCGTGTATACTGCAGATCCAGAGAAAGATCCAAATGCCACTCGTTATGAAACTTTAACTTATGATAAAGTGCTCGATGATGAATTAAAGGTGATGGATTTAGCTGCTTTCACCTTAGCCAGAGACCATAATTTGCCTATTTGCGTGTTCAACATGAATAAGCCAGGGGCGTTACGCCGGGTAATTATGGGTGAAAAAGAAGGGACATTGATTAATCGTCACGTGTCGGTTAGTTAACATTTAAAGGTTGATATATGATTAATGAAATTCAAAAAGATGCTGAAACGCGCATGGAAAAAAGTTTGGAAGCTTTTCAGCAGCATATTTCAAAGATTCGTACCGGTCGTGCGTCTCCTAGCTTATTAGACGGCCTTCAGGTTCAATATTATGGCAGTGCAACCCCATTACGCCAAGTGGCTAATGTGGTCGTTGAAGACTCAAGAACACTGGCGATCAGTGTATTTGATAAATCACTGATCCAAGCGGTTGAAAAAGCAATTTTAACTTCAGATTTAGGCTTAAATCCGTCTTCAGCGGGAACCATCATTCGCGTACCGCTTCCACCATTAACGGAAGAGCGTCGTCGTGATTTAACTAAAATTGTTAGAAATGAAGCGGAACAGGGTCGTGTTTCAATTCGAAATATCCGTCGTGATGCGAATGATCAGATAAAAGCTTTATTGAAAGATAAAGAAATTTCAGAAGATGATGAGCGTAAAGCGCAAGATGTTACGCAAAAACTGACTGATAATATGATTAAAAAATTAGATATTGCATTAGCTGATAAAGAAAAAGAGCTAATGGCATTCTAAGATAAATAAAAAATCCGGTTTATACCGGATTTTTTTATGACTATTCACTTCTCCTTTTATCTCCACCACCAAAATCAACTTCATTTTTTACCAGTTTATCTTGAATCCTGTTTACATTGCTGTTTAGCTTAGCGTAATATTTGCGGGTCAATTAAGATGAGTGAACAATATAATGGAAAAAATCGCAATTTTAGGCTCTACTGGCTCGATAGGTTGTAGTACGTTATCGGTGATTCGACATAATCCTACCCGTTTTCAAGCTTATGTGCTGGTGGGTGGTTATAATTATAAAAAAATGTTTGAGCAGTGTGTTGAGTTTAAACCCACTTATGTTGCGATGGCAGATGCCGCTTCAGCTAATCAGTTAAAAGCGCTACTAGATGCGCATCACTTAAAAATCAACGTTACCAGCGGCCAGCAAGCCAGTTGTGATTTAGTCAGTTTACCGGAAGTCTCTCAGGTGATGGCGGCGATTGTCGGTGCAGCAGGGCTCATCCCAACTTTAGCGGCAATCAAACAAGGTAAACGTATTTTATTGGCGAATAAAGAGGCGTTAGTCACCTGTGGTCATCTATTTATGCAAGCGGTCAAAACCTATAATGCACAACTATTACCGGTTGATAGTGAGCATAATGCCATTTATCAAAGTTTACCGATTGCTGCTCAGCAAGATTTAGGTTTCGCAAATTTAGCTGAACAAGGTATTACCAAAATTATTCTGACTGGTTCGGGAGGTCCTTTTCGCGATAAGCCGATCAGCGAGCTGGGTGATGTATCGCCGCAGCAGGCGATTGCACATCCTAATTGGTCAATGGGGCGTAAAATTTCTGTTGATTCGGCAACAATGATGAATAAAGGTCTTGAGTATATTGAAGCGAGATGGTTATTTAATGCCTGTGCCGCTGAAATGGAGATTATCATTCATCCCCAATCGATTATTCACTCCATGGTGCGCTATGAAGATGGTTCAGTTATTGCTCAATTGGGCAATCCGGACATGTGTACGCCGATAGCTTATGCGATGGCTTATCCGGCTCGAATTGTATCCGGTGTTGCCCCATTAGATTTTTATCAGTTATCCGGTTTGACATTTAAACAGCCAGATTTTGCACGTTATCCTTGCTTAAAACTAGCTATTGCGGCTTCTCAAGCAGGACAAAGTGCGACAACCATTTTAAATGCCGCGAATGAGATAGCGGTGGAGGCATTTCTTAATGGACAAGTTGGTTTTATGGATATTGCTGAAATCGTAGAAAATGCACTGAATAGTCTAAGTCCTTCAGCGCCTCGTTGTGTGGAAGAGGTATTAGATATTGATGCAGCTGCTCGTGAAAAAACAGTAGATATAATAAAAAAATCCTATTTTTAATATATCTAAAAGAACAAACCTATCAGTGCCGATAGGTTTATCGACATCCCTGTCAATAAATTCTTATTAATCACATTAAATTGTGATTTTCTATTTATTTTATTTCCTTTGACAGTATTTTAACACATTTTCACGTAAAAATACCAGTTTATTTTTAATAAAATAATAATATTTATCTAAATTTTGTAACATTTTGTTTTTTATTGATAAATAAAACCGTTTTTTTTTGGTTAACCTTTTTTTAAAGATAACTTTTTGTAAATTTTTTGTAACGATATTACGCTATCTGTTGGATTGCAGCCTATTGCAGCCATTGTTGCGTAACCGGCATTCATAGTCGTATCATAATGAACTTTGTACTGTATAGCGCTTCGACGAAGCGTTTTGGACGACTCAATTGCCGCTCTGCCTGATGTGGTATTGAGAATATAACTATATTCTTTATTTTTGATATGATCATGAATATTAGGTCGACCTTCGGTCTCTTTTTTGACAACCTGACAAGGTAAACCGGCTGAGATTAAAGCCGCTGCTGTGCCAACAGTTGCATCAATACTAAAGCCATATTCGAGTAATTGTTTAGCGACCGCGATGATCCCTTTTTTATCTTGTTCTCTGACTGATAGCAAGGCTTTTCCTTGCTTTTTCATGTTGGATAAGCTGCCAAGCTGGGCCTTGGCAAAAGCTTCAGCAAAGGTTCGCCCAATACCCATCACTTCCCCGGTTGAACGCATTTCAGGCCCTAGGATTGGATCAACACCACTGAATTTATTGAAGGGCAGCACCACTTCTTTAACTGAGTAATAGGGCGGAATAATTTCGTTGAAAATACCCTGTTTATTGAGTGATTGACCGGCCATGATACGTGCGCCAATTTTCGCTAAGGGTAAGCTGGTGGCTTTTGAGACAAAAGGTACTGTTCGAGCTGCTCTGGGATTAACTTCAATTAAATAAATCTCACTATTTTTTATCGCAAACTGTGCATTCATCAAACCTTTTACATTAAGCTCTAAAGCTAATTGTTTGGCTTGCTCACGTAATTTATCCTGAATTGCTTGACTGAGAGAATAAGCGGGCAACGAACAGGCTGAGTCGCCGGAATGAACACCCGCTTGCTCAATATGTTCCATAATGCCACCAATCACCACCGTATGGCCGTCACTCATCACATCAATATCGACTTCTGTTGCATCGTCAAGAAAATGGTCGAGCAGCACCGGGGCATTGTTGGATTCGCTGATCGCAGTTTTAAAATAGCGTCTGAGATCCTGTTCATCATACACAATTTCCATGGCTCGACCACCCAGGACATAGGAAGGCCGCACAACTAGCGGATAACCAATTTTTTCTGCAGTGATTATTGCTTGCGCCAAATCGGTTACCGTGCCATTGACTGGTTGTAGTAGATTCAGTTTATCGACCACTGCCTGAAAACGCTGTCTATCCTCAGCTCGATCAATCGCATCGGGCGACGTGCCGATAATCGGGACGCCGGCTTGCGCTAATGCTCTGGCGAGTTTTAGTGGTGTTTGTCCACCATACTGCACAATGACGCCGGTGGGTTTTTCTATTCGCACAATCTCTAAGACATCTTCAAAGGTGACCGGTTCGAAGTAGAGGCGATCTGAGGTATCGTAATCCGTCGATACCGTTTCCGGATTACAGTTGACCATAATCGTTTCAAATCCGTCTTCGCGTAGCGCTAGTGCGGCATGAACACAACAATAGTCAAACTCAATACCTTGGCCTATTCGATTGGGTCCACCCCCTAAAATCATAATCTTATTTTTAGCAAATTGTGGATCAGCTTCACACTCCTCTTCATAGGTTGAATAGAGGTAAGCGGTATGGGTAGCAAACTCGGCTGCACAAGTATCTACCCGCTTATACACTGGATATAGATTAAATCGCTGACGTTTCTGGCGAATATCCGCTTCTTGGACGTGAAGTAATTTGGCCAATCTGGCATCAGAGAAACCTTTACGTTTAAGCTGCCTGAGTAACGTAATATCGATTTTTTCTATAGATGTTTGGCTCACGCTGAGCTCAAATTTGATCAGTTGCTGAATTTGAATTAAGAACCAGCGATCAATATGGGTTAACTGGAAAACTTCATCGAGTGTAAATCCAGCCCGAAATGCATCGGCGATATACCAAATACGTTCGCTGCCCGCTTCCTGAAGTTCGCGACGAAGGATAGATAGTACCGCTGCATCGGTATAATTATCAATTTTAGGGTCAAACCCCGTCACACCAACTTCAAGCCCGCGTAGTGCCTTTTGTAATGACTCTTGAAATGTTCGACCAATAGCCATCACTTCGCCAACTGATTTCATCTGTGTGGTTAAACGATCACTGCAACCAGCAAACTTTTCAAAATTAAAACGGGGAATCTTAGTGACGACGTAGTCTAATGCCGGTTCAAAAGAGGCTGGGGTTTTATTGCCGGTAATCTCATTGGCGAGTTCATCTAGCGTATAACCAATCGCCAGTTTAGCGGCAATTTTCGCGATCGGAAAACCGGTTGCTTTCGAGGCCAGCGCGGAGGAGCGCGAGACCCGCGGATTCATCTCAATCACAATCAGATAACCATTTGCCGGATTGACGGCGAATTGAACATTTGCACCACCTGTTTCGACACCAATTTCACGTAAAACGGCCACAGACGCATTTCGCATCATCTGATACTCTTTATCAGTTAAGGTTTGAGCGGGCGCGACGGTGATAGAGTCACCAGTATGAATACCCATCGCATCAAAATTTTCGATAGAACAGACAATGATGCAATTATCTTTTTTATCGCGTACCACCTCCATTTCGTACTCTTTCCAGCCAATCAGCGATTCGTCGATTAATAATTCATTGGTCGGCGATAAATCTAAACCATGGGTACAGATTGACTCGAACTCTTCTTGATTGTAGGCAATGCCACCGCCACTACCACCCATGGTAAAAGAGGGACGAATAATACACGGAAAGCCGACCTGCGCTAATACCTGATAAGCTTCGGTTAAGGTATGGGCAATGCCTGAGCGGGCAGTATTCAGGCCAATTGCCTTCATGGCCTTATCAAAGCGTGCTCTATCTTCCGCTTTATCGATAGCGTCTGCAGTCGCGCCAATCATTTCAACATTAAATTGGGCTAATATACCCTGTTTTTCTAGTTCTAAAGCACAGTTAAGCGCGGTTTGGCCTCCCATTGTGGGTAAAAGCGCATCAGGTCTCTCAACCTCGATAATCTTCGCCACCGTTGTCCAGTGAATCGGCTCAATATAAGTTGCATCAGCCATATCCGGATCGGTCATGATAGTCGCGGGATTGGAGTTCACCAGTATTACCCGATAGCCCTCTTCGCGTAGTGCTTTACAAGCTTGCGCACCGGAGTAATCAAATTCACACGCTTGACCTATCACAATCGGACCGGCACCAATAATCAGGATACTTTGAATATCAGTTCTTTTTGTCATTAGTGTGTACTCCCATAATCCATATTTTGCTTATTGATTTGCATCAGTTCGATAAAGTGGTCAAAGAGGATAGAGGCATCATGTGGGCCAGGGCTGGCTTCTGGATGACCCTGAAAACTGAATGCGGGTTTATGATTATGGTGTATACCTTGTAATGAACCATCAAACAGGGATTGATGAGTTACTCGCAAATCAGCGGGTAACGAGTCTTGGTCAACCGCAAAACCATGATTTTGCGCTGTAATCATGACACGATTATTGGCAATATCTTTAACCGGATGATTACCACCGTGATGACCAAATTTCATTTTAATCGTTTGTGCACCACATGCTAAGGCCAATAGTTGATGGCCTAAACAGATACCAAATAGCGGAATGGCTTTTTTGAGAAAGGTCTCAATCGCTTTAATCGCGTATGTGCATGGGGCTGGATCGCCAGGTCCATTCGAGAGAAAAATCCCATCTGGATTTAATGCTAAGACGGTTTCTGCGGTTGTTGTCGCGGGAACGACGGTGATTTTACAGCCTCGGTCACTCAGCATACGTAAAATATTTTTTTTGATACCAAAGTCATAAGCGACAATATGAAAAGGTAGTTCGCTATCGGGTTTTGGTGCGGGTTTTTCATTACAGATTGTCCAGCTACCGGTACGCCAAATATAGCTATCGGCACAGGTGACGACTTGGGCTAGATCTACGCCATTTAAGCCTGAAAATGCAGCCGCTTTTCGCTGTACTTGAGTGATTTGATATCGAAGTTCATCTTGTGTCTCACCGGTGATGATGCAGCCATGCTGCGCCCCTTTTTCTCTTAAAATACGCGTTAATTTTCGGGTATCAATATCGGCTATGGCAATAATATCATGCTGTTTTAAATAATCACTGAGGGATTTTTCACTGCGATAATTACTGGCGATTAAAGGCAGATCACGAATAATCAGACCTGCAGCGTATACATTATCTGACTCTTCGTCGCTGGAATTGGTACCAACATTACCGATATGTGGATAAGTTAATGTGACCATTTGCTGAGAATAAGAGGGATCTGTCAGAATCTCTTGATAGCCGGTCATCGAGGTATTAAAAACCACTTCTCCAACCGTTTGGCCATTTGCACCAATCGATTGTCCTAAAAAAGATGTACCATCTTCTAATACTAGTAGCGCGTATGCGTGAGACATAAATAATATAACCTCGACCATTCATCAATATTGCATTTAATGAATATTAATTCATTTTAGTTGAATTATTATAGTTATTGTTCCTGTTTTTTGTCACGTTGTTTTTAGTAAATTTATTATTTTTTGTCTAATTTTTTAGATTATATGTTGAAGATAGTATTTTGTTAGAGATAGATGAAAGGATGGCTTGTTTTTGCATATTTATTCAAATAAAATGATTCAATCACGATTCATTCTCCGGGGTATTTATTATGTATGGTTTCTATCAACGTCATTTTTTGCGCTTACTAGATTTCACACCACAAGAGATTCGCCAGCTACTCACGTTATCGCTTGATTTGAAAAAAGCGAAACAGCAACAAATTGAAAAACCGCAACTCAAAGGTAAAAATATTGTGCTGATTTTTGAGAAAGATTCTACACGAACTCGCTGTGCTTTTGAGGTCGCTGCCTTTGATCAGGGGGCGCATGTCACCTATTTAGGGCCAAATGGAAGCCAGATTGGTCATAAAGAGTCTATCGCGGATACCGCTCGGGTATTAGGGCGTATGTATGATGGCATTGAGTATCGTGGTTATGGTCAAACAATTGTCGAGACGTTGGCTAAGCATGCAGGTGTGCCGGTTTGGAATGGTCTCACTGACGAAGCGCATCCGACACAAATCTTAGCGGATTTTATGACAATGCAAGAACATATCGGCGATCGTCCACTACATTCTGTTAAATTTGCTTATCTGGGTGATGCACGAAATAATATGGGTAACTCTTTGATGGAAGGGGCTGCCATGATGGGGATGGATATTCGTTTAGTGGCACCCAAGTCTTGCTGGCCAGCGCCAGATTTAGTTCGGCAGTGTCAACAAATAGCAGCAAAAACCGGTGGCGTCATCACCTTGACTGAAGATATTGCGACAGGCGTGAATGCGGTTGATTTTCTTTATACTGATGTTTGGGTTTCGATGGGAGAACCTAAAGCGGTGTGGGATGAGCGGGTTAAACTGCTTAAGCCTTACCAAGTTAATCAGCAGGTAATTGAGCTGACTCATAATCCTCAGGTTAAGTTCATGCACTGTTTACCGGCATTTCATGATATGAATACGGTGGTAGGTAAACAGCTGGCTGAGCAGTATGGCTTAACACAGGGAATTGAAGTGACCAATGACGTTTTTGAATCGACACAGAGTATTGTTTTCGGTGAAGCCGAAAATCGACTGCACACCATTAAAGCTGTGATGGTGGCGACATTAGTAAAGGATTAAATACATACTTTACCTGAAATAAAAAAAGCGCAGATTGACTGCGCTTTGTCTAAAAAGTGATACGGATATGGAATGAATTACATCATGCCGCCCATACCACCCATGCCGCCCATACCGGCACCTAAATCTGCCTTTTCTTCTTTTGGTAGTTCGGTAATCATACATTCAGTTGTGATCATTAAGCCAGCCACTGATGATGCGAACTGTAATGCGCTTCGCGTAACTTTAGTTGGATCTAAGATACCCATCGCGATCATATCGCCATACTCTTCAGTTGAGGCATTGTAACCATAGTTACCTTGACCTAATTTAACTGAGTTAGCTACAACAGAGGCCTCTTCACCACAGTTGCTCACGATTTGACGTAATGGTGCTTCCATCGCGCGAAGCGCCACTTTGATACCGACGTTTTGATCTTCGTTATCACCTTTTAATTGACTAATGACGCTAGCAACACGAACGAGTGCCACACCACCACCGGCAACCACGCCTTCTTCAACTGCTGCACGCGTTGCATGTAATGCATCATCGACACGCGCTTTTTTCTCTTTCATTTCAACTTCAGTAGCCGCACCAACTTTTATAACAGCAACACCACCGGCCAGTTTTGCAACACGCTCTTGCAGTTTTTCTTTATCGTAATCAGAAGAAGACTCTTCGATTTGTTTACGAATTTGTAAAACACGTGCTTCGATAAGCGCTTGTTCACCGATACCATCGATGATCGTTGTATTATCTTTATTGATAACGATACGTTTGGCCTGACCTAAGTCTTCAAGGGTTACTTTTTCAAGTTCAAGACCGATCTCTTCAGAGATAACAGTACCAGCAGTTAAGATAGCAATATCTTGTAACATCGCTTTGCGGCGATCACCAAAACCAGGCGCTTTAACAGCAGCCACTTTCACAATACCACGCATGGTATTGACGACTAACGTTGCTAATGCTTCACCTTCAACATCTTCAGCGATGATTAACAGTGATTTTCCTGATTTAGCAACGGCTTCAAGTACAGTTAATAACTCACGAATGTTAGAAATCTTTTTATCAACTAATAAAATAAATGGATTTTCTAATTCGACGGTCGCTGTTTCTGGTTTATTAATAAAGTAAGGTGATAGGTAACCACGGTCAAACTGCATACCCTCAACCACATCTAGCTCATCTTCAAGGCCAGTGCCGTCTTCAACAGTGATAACACCTTCTTTACCCACTTTTTCCATCGCTTCTGCGATCAATTTACCGACAGTTTCATCAGAGTTCGCTGAAATTGTACCTACTTGCGCTATGGCTTTAGAATCTTTACAAGGTACCGATAATTTTTTCAGCTCTTCAACTGCGGCAATAACGGCTTTATCGATACCGCGCTTTAAGTCCATTGGGTTCATGCCGGCAGCAACGGCTTTTAAGCCTTCATTAATAATAGCCTGAGCCAGAACAGTTGCCGTTGTTGTACCATCACCTGCCGCATCGTTTGCTTTAGAGGCGACTTCTTTCACCATCTGAGCACCCATATTTTCGAATTTATCTTCTAATTCGATTTCACGTGCAACAGAAACACCATCTTTAGTGATAGTCGGTGCGCCAAAAGATTTATCTAAAACGACATTACGACCTTTTGGTCCTAAGGTGACTTTTACTGCATCAGCAAGAATATTGACACCACGTAGCATTTTTGTACGCGCGTCATTACCAAATTTAACGTCTTTAGCTGCCATTTGTTACTTCTCCTAAAATTTGTATTCTTTCATTGTTCAGTTAATTAAGCTTGCACGATCGCTAAAATATCATTTTCAGACAGAATTAAAACTTCTTCGTTATCAATTTTTTCTGTTTTAACACCATAACCTTCATTAAAGATAACGATATCACCGACTTTAACGTCAAGTGCTTGAACTTGACCATTTTCTAAAATACGGCCATTACCCACGGCAAGGACTTCACCTCGGGTTGATTTACCTGCAGCGGTGCCGGTTAACACTATCCCGCCAGCTGATTTTGATTCAACTTCTTTACGTTTGATGATCACTCGATCATGCAGTGGACGAATTTTCATTAGCCATACTCCTATACTGAATTTTGTATTAAATGGGTTGTTTAAGATGCGACTAAAAATGACATTTGATGTATCATTTTTAGTTCTATTGCTGCATAACTTTGGGATCTATTTAATGATTTTCAAGTGCAATGTAAAAAAATATTTTTATTTGCTTATTTATTCGTCATTTTTTCGTGAGAAACTTCCCTCAATAATATCGTCATCTGGTTTATTAACTGTTTTACGGTTTGTTGTTGACCAAAATTGGGTTTTTACCTTTATTTTCGGCAAGACAAATCGCGCGACTAATTGCTGCACGGGCGGTAGTAGTAAGCAGGCGCCGATAACATCGGTAATAAAACCGGGAATCAGTAGTAAGAAACCACCCGCCAATAACGTGACACTGCTTTGCACTTCACGATTGGCATTCTCACCTAATTGCATTTTTTGTTGCATGGTGCGAATATTTTTTAGGCCTTGTGATTTCACAATTGAAACACCGACTATCGAGGTGGCAATTAAAGCTAATAGTGCCAGTAATACACCGATATGGTTTGCCGCCATAATAAAGACACTGACTTCAAGGTAGACGTAGAGAAAGAGCAGGAAAAGCGGTAATAATCGCATATTATAGATACCTGTTTGCGGGCTAATGATAATCTATACTCTATTTTGTGATGAATATGTCGCTTTTCAAGTAATCTTACATTTTTATTGATTTTTTTTACCGCCAAAGCATAAAAATGCGCCAATCAAACTTATCTGATACCCATAATGGGTATGCTCGAGTTTGACCTTATTACGCATACTGGATAGCCGGAATCAGGTTTACATCGTTATAATCGATTAATCTATCACCGAATAATCTACTTTTCGAACAAACAAATAAATAATTACCAAATAACTGAAAAAAGGGATTGACGGAAAGGCGATGATCATGTTTAATACGCATCTGTTGTTGCCCGGATAGCTCAGTCGGTAGAGCAGGGGATTGAAAATCCCCGTGTCCGTGGTTCGATTCCGCGTCCGGGCACCAATTCAAAATAAAGAACACCAGCGAAAGCTGGTTTTTTTATGTCTTTTTTCCTTAGTGAGCGTTGTTTAACCGACTTTTTACTAGCAATGCGATTACTACCCTAAAAATATCTTTACTATCACTCATTTGTATTATCTGATTTTATCATGCTTACTGGTTTTTTTTACGCTATTGCCAGCATTTTTATTTTATACGTAAACTGAACGATTTTCATCTCTCTCTAACTAATAACCCGTCAGGATGATACTGATATTACTTGATTTGCAGTATCAAATGAATCATAAATCTTGATAATCTGCTATATTAAAAGGCCAGTGATGCTTCACTTATTTTCGTGGGGTGATAACATCAATGCAAGGTCATAATAGGAGATAAAATGGGCTTTCGTAGTTGGTTTTTTGATAAAACAGGTTTCGATTTAAAGTCATTGAGGTATACCCCTAAATTGGATTTAAGTCGTTTCGAGAGTTTAGGAGATAACTGTGAATTTGGCTGTTTTCTTGTCAAATCAGGTAATCATCATAGCTCATTTTTTAGATTTGTCAGGGTAATGGACTTATCAACAATGAGTCAGTTGATTTTAAATCATTTTCATGACGTATTTTTGTTCGATAATCTCGCTTCTTGGGGTGAAAATATGGTTTTTGATCAACAGTATAAAATAGCCTTTCACTCAGCAATTCATAGTCATAACGAAAATGGTAATATGATTTTTAATGTTCAAGGTGAGCAATTGGTTGAAATTTACCAAAATGAATTAGCCAAAATCACTTATCTTTCTAGCAAGTTTTTATCTGAATTAAAAACACACAATAAAATTTATGTAATAAAGACCAATCAACAGCAGTGTTTGAATCAAATTGATGAAATACATAATACATTAAGATCAATCGGACAATGCAAAATCTTGAATGTCAGAGAAACTGATGACAAAAAAAAGTTATATACCATAGAAAAACAGTCTGATAATTTCTATATTGGCTATCTTGATCAATTTGCGGATTATAATAATGTGCCTGATTTGAACTTTTATGCTTGGTATAAACTGATGGCAAATGCAAATAAAATAATGACAGTGTAATAAATAGTTTTTTCTAAGTCTGTGATACGCTGAATAGTAATAGTTATTGATTAAGTAATGCACGATATTTTCTGTCTTTTATGTTTTTTTTAGCCGCTGTTTATACTGCATACAAATTGATAGCATTTAGGATAATAAACACACAGAGAGACCTTCTCAATCAGGATATATCAAAGGATATATATAGCAAGGGAAAATAGGTCCTCACTATCTTGATATGAGGCCTATATAAAGTAAATGGGAAAATTTTGGAATGTTGCTAATATTGCCACAGTTTTAAAACTAAGTTACACCAACCGTCATGCGAAAACAGTTGTAACCGATCACTATTTTGTGCTGGAAATATTCGGCTGGTAAGCACAAACTCACCCTCATTAACAAAAATTTCAACCGATGACGTATCTAAAAATATTTGTAATGTGATACTCGTTTTTTGATACGGTATTTTACGTTGTTCGCCATACGCTTGGGCAACGGATTGTCCGGTTTGAGAACGATCTAAAATTATCAGCTGTTTTTGCCAATCGACTTGTATTGTAGTCCGTTCTTGTTCACCAACACAAAAATGCAGTCCTGATACGGCCGCATTTTGATTATTCAGTGTTAAGCACATTTCGCCCTTCCGGCAATTAAAGTCAGCTAAATCGACGATACCGTTGATCGCTAAATTAATTGTCTTTAGGGTGTGACGTTTCTTCGCTAATTCATGTACCGGTTTTTGGATAATCAAGCCATCTTGTAGCGATAATTGGCGAATAATTGTTAAACAGTTTGCCCAATTATCTTTATCTGATGGATAGGCGATATCAGGTAGTCCCATCCATCCCACTAAAAGCCGCCGCTGATCTGATGCGCAAGTTGTTTGTGGTGCATAAAAATCGAATCCATTATCGAGTTCCTGCACGGTTTCTACTGTAAATTGTCGTGAGCGAATATCCAGCTCACCAATTAATCCGACTGAGTGGTAACGGTTATGGTATTGGTATCCATTCGGTTTTAAACCTTGTGGTGATAATAGCAGAATATATTTGTTGTCTAATTTGAATAAATCATACAGTTGATCTAATGAAATAGATCGATTACATACTCGTCTTAATTAAATTATCGCTTTATACTCAAAATTTTTGGCACGCTACTGATATTTATCATCGTAATAAAATTAATACTTAAAAAGTATATTGTAATCAGACTAACTTGAATGGCGCTACACCTTATGAGATACTTGGACTTTGTTTTTATCAAAAAGCGCAAACAATCCGGTTAACTCTGACTGCTATGGTGATATAGTGCTAATATGAGGTTCATCTGTGAAAGTTGCTATTTCTTGTAGTAAGTTTGGTGTTAGTGGTGGCATGGAACGTTATGCATATGAATTAATTTATGGTCTATACAATTTGGGTATCTCTCCTACAGTGATTACTCGAAAAGTTGAGAAAAATTTAGCTCATATTGATGCATTTAATATCATTAAAATCAATGTCAGATTCATTCCGGGGAAATTACGCGATCTCTATTTTTCGTGGCGTGTAAATCAATACTGTAAAACTCATCAAATTGATTTATTAATTGGCTGTAGCCGTATACGTTCGCCAGATATTATGATCTGCGGTGGAACACATATCGGTTTTCTTCATGCAATGAATAAAACAGCTAAAATTTCCGATAAACTGCACATTAAATTGGAAAGAGCGCAGTGTAACAATGCCAAATATATCGTCGCTCATTCTCAATTAATGTGTGATGAATTAGTGACATATTATCAAGTTAAATCCGATAAGATTAAGTTGATATATCCACCAGCTGATAATATTAAATTTAAAACGATTAGCCACCAAGAACGTCATAAACTACGCGAAGAGTTTGGTTTTAAAAATGATAAATTTTACTTTTTATTCCCTTCAGGCAGTCATCTAAGAAAAGGCTTACCGTTTTTACAGAAATTCTTTGCTGAAACTGATCTGCCCATTGAATTGGTTATTTTGGGTAAACCGGTGACAGGCCATAATATTAAAACATTACCTTGGACAAATGAGATAGAAAAACTTTACCAAGCGGCAGATGCGACAATACTGGCATCAGAATATGAACCTTTTGGACTTGTCGGCATTGAATCGGTATTATGCGGCACGCCTATTGTATTTGCAGAGAATATTGGTGCGTGTGAGGTTATTAGCGCACCTGCAAAACAGAGTTTTATATTAAACGATGATAAAAGTTTACAAAACGCCATTGAAAATATAATACATTTTGATAGAAAAGCATTTCCTGATTTAAGCCAATCTATCAGTTACGATGTGAGTGTAAAACATCACATTCAACAGATTATGAATTTAGTTAGTTAAGCCAGTTTTATTTATGGAATATTTATGAAGATAATTGTTACAGGTGGTGCTGGATTTATTGGCTCTGCTGTTGTTAGATATATCATCAATCATACCAATGATGAAGTTTTAGTGCTTGATAAATTAACGTATGCAGGAAATCTTGATTCTCTCGAATCGGTATCTGATGACGCGCGTTACCAATTTGCCAAAATAGATATTTGTGATCGTAAAGCTTTAGATTATCTTTTAGCCACTTATCAACCCGATGCGATCATGCATTTAGCTGCAGAAAGTCATGTTGATCGATCTATCGATGGTCCATCAACCTTTATTGAAACCAATATTATGGGTACTTATCAATTACTAGAATCAGCAAAGCAATATTGGATACAGCTATCTGCTGATAAACAAAGTCAATTTAGATTTCACCATATTTCAACGGATGAAGTTTATGGTGATCTGGCTAATACCAGCGATCTGTTTACTGAAAAGACCGCTTATTCCCCGAGTAGTCCTTATTCTGCGACTAAGGCTGCCAGTGACCATTTGGTTCGTGCATGGCATAGAACCTATGGCTTACCAACCATTGTCACAAATTGTTCAAATAATTATGGCCCTTATCATTTTCCTGAGAAGTTAATACCGCTGATTATCCTCAATGCGATAGAGGGAAAACCATTGCCTGTTTATGGTAATGGTCATCAAATCAGAGATTGGCTTTATGTTGAAGATCATGCAAACGCTTTGTACCAGGTTGTGACTGAAGGTAAGATTGGTGAAACCTATAATATCGGTGGTCACAATGAACGCAGAAATATCGACGTAGTCAAGACAATCTGTGATCTCTTAGATGAATTAGTTGCAGATAAACCAAATGGTATTCAATCCTTTGCCGACCTGATTACCTATGTTGAAGATCGTCCCGGACATGATAAACGCTATGCGATAGATGCATCCAAGATGGCTAAGACGCTTGGCTGGAAACCGCAAGAAACATTTGAAAGTGGAATTCGTAAGACAGTAGAATGGTACTTAGCTAATTTACAGTGGTGTAATAATATCAAAGATGGTTCTTATGCCAGAGCACGAATCGGGTTACATCAATAATATTTAAAAGGATTTGCTAATGAAAGGCATTGTACTGGCTGGAGGTTCGGGAACGAGACTTTATCCTATTACTCAGGGTGTCTCAAAGCAGTTGCTCCCTATTTATGATAAACCAATGATCTATTATCCACTGTCAGTATTAATGCTAGCTGGCATCCAAGACATCTTAATTATTACTACGCCTGACGATCATGCGGCTTTTAAACGGCTGCTTGGCGATGGTAGTCAATTTGGTATTAACTTAACATTTACAATTCAAAATCAACCTAATGGTATTGCTGAAGCATTTATTATTGGCGAAGATTTTATTGGTACTGATTCATGTTGCCTTGTTTTGGGCGATAATATTTATTTTGGTCAAAGTTTTGGTCAACAGCTCATCAGGGCAGCTGCACAATCAGATGATTGTGCCACGATATTTTGTTATCAAGTTATCGATCCTGAGCGATTTGGTGTTGTCGAGTTTGATGAAAATTATCGTGCTTTATCGATTGAAGAGAAGCCACAAAAACCAAAATCTAATTGGGCAGTAACAGGGCTCTATTTTTATGATAATCAAGTTATTAGCTTTGCAAAAACACTTAAGCCTTCGGCTCGGGGCGAATTAGAAATCAGTGATTTGAATGATTGTTATCTTCAATCTGGTAAATTGAAAGTAGAGATTTTGGGCCGTGGATTTGCCTGGCTAGATACGGGAACACATGACAGCTTAATAGAAGCATCACAATTTGTTCATACTGTGGAAAATAGGCAAGGCATGAAAGTCGCATGCTTAGAAGAGATTGCCTACAATAAAGGCTGGTTATCTAAAGAACAAGTTTTAGCGCAAGTGAAACTGTTGTCAAAAACAGGTTATGGACAATATTTATCCAGATTGGTTAAGGAATAGGTCATACTAAATGAAAATTATTGATACCGCCATTCATGATGTAAAAATTATTCAGCCAACTGTTTTTGGCGACCATCGAGGATTTTTTTTAGAGACTTTTGAGAAGCAACGCTATCAAAAGTTATTAAATATTGATTGCGATTTTGTACAGGATAACCATTCACGCTCGAGTAAACATGTGTTAAGAGGACTACATTTTCAAACCGAAAATCCTCAAGGTAAACTGGTGAGAGTTGTGCGCGGCGAAGTATTTGATGTTGCTGTTGATATTCGTAAAAACTCGCCAACATTTGGTTTATGGGCAGGGGTAATTTTATCTGAAGAGAACAAAACGCAGATGTGGATACCGCCAGGCTTGGCGCATGGATTTGTCGTATTATCGGATATCGCCGATTTTGAATATAAATGTACCGATTATTATAATCCACAAAAAGAAGCTTGTTTAATCTGGAATGATCCTGATATTGCAATAGATTGGCCAGTCTCGGAGCCTGTTTTATCTGCAAAAGATCAGAATGGTAAATTTTTAAAGGAACTGTTTTAAATGAGAGTTTTGCTCACCGGTGCGAATGGACAGCTTGGTCTTTGTCTACAAGATCAGTTACCTGCATCATGGTCATTAAAAGCGGCAACGCATGCAGAGTTAGATATTACGGATCGATCATTATTGGTTGATTTAATTGATCGTTATCATCCTGATGTGATTATTAATGCTGCAGCCTATACTGCTGTTGATAAAGCTGAGCAAGATCCAGTACGCGCAAATTTAGTCAATCATATTGGACCAAAGTTATTGGCTGAAATTGCTGAGAAAAAAGCGATTCGTTTGATTCATATCTCGACTGATTATGTATTTGATGGCCAAAAGCAAACACCTTATTTAGAAACAGATAAAACAGATCCTATCAATGTTTATGGCCAAACAAAACGACTCGGTGAAAAAACTATCTTAGAAAATAATCCATCAGCAGTGATTTTGAGAACGTCATGGGTATTTAGTGAATATGGTAATAATTTTGTTAAAACCATGCTTAGATTAGCTCGAGATCGGCATGAATTATCTATTGTGGCTGATCAATTTGGTAATCCAACCTATGCGGGTGATTTAGCAAAAGCAATTATAACGGTTATAACAGAAAATAATTTCGCTGGTGGCGTATATCATTATAGTGGTGATCGTACGGTAAGCTGGTATGAATTTGCTCATGAAATATTTGATCAGGCTGCAAAATTAGATAAGTTATTACATCCGATTATTGTCCATCCACTGACGACTGCACAATATCCAACATTAGCGAAGAGACCGAAATATTCAGCACTAGATTGTAACAAAATAACAAGCAATGGGATTAAGTGTAGTAATTGGTTTGTAGCACTACAGCAAGTTATTCGTCAATTAGATTAGACTAAGGTGAGATTAATTTTTCTCAATCTCACCTTAGTCACGCCAATTAGTCCTTTAGCGGTATTATTTTTAGTAACGATCACTACTTATTAATAATCGTTTCCAGCATACCATCTGCGGTGTATTTATTTAATTTTTCTATTGGAATGGCTGCAAATTTAGCGGTTAAGAACGCGGCTATTTCATCATAGTTATTCTCTAAAATAAAAATTTGATGAGGATTATAAAATTGATAGTTCTTGATCGCTTTATTTGTCGTTATCAGTTTTTTATTCAGAACGATGGCTTCAATTGTTCGTAGTGAGACACCGCTTTGTCCTTGATGATTTATTTCTAAAATAATATCTGCTGCCATCGATTTTTTAATATTTTCTTGATAACTCAGCGGTGTTTGTTGGTAATGTTTGTGTTCACTAGAATAAGCATTTTGCTGGTCATCATAATGAACTAAGTAAAAATCAGTTTGGCAGCCATTATTATGTAATATAGGGGCTAGATGGTTTATAATTTTCTCTCTATCTGTCCAATATTCGCCGACGAAAAAACAGGTTAAAGAGGATGAGTTCTTCTGTTCAGATTTTTCTCGAATCTCATGGGTACCACTATCAGTAAAAGGTAGAAATTGTTCTAAATAGTTAAAATTATATTTTTTGCAATCCTCTGAATCAAAACTAAATACAGTATCAAAATAAGGGATAATTTCATCAACATAGGATCGATTCTTATTGAGCCAATGTTTTTTATTTTTCATACTGTCTTCTAAAACATCAATCGTATCTCTAATCACTAATATTTTTCTACAATTTAGGTCTTTGATTAAATCAATAAAACCACAAATACTAAATCCATTACAAATGAGAATATCATCCGGATTAATTTTTCTTAATTTAAAAAATTGATGAATACGAATAAACCATTTATTACTGATCTTATTCTGTTTAAGCTTTAAATTGTAACGTCTAAAATGTTTCATTACTTTATCTAAAACCGTAATATCGTACTTTTTTTCCAATTGTAATAGCTTAAACATCAATTTTTCGTATTCAGCATTCCACTCGGCAAAATAAATTTTCATAACCTATCCAATAACATTAAATTAGCTAGAATTATACACAATATAATACTATATTGTTTAGGGTGGATTCATTTCTCGAAGTATTATAGTATAAAATCCACTCATTCCCTCGTTTAGTTTAATCATCTTAATCGTTTTCTTACTTGAAGATTTGATAGAGAAAGGCTACAAAGTAAACATCTTTATTGTATTGGTTAATATGTTGATATTATAAGGATTTTTTGATTATCAAACGTGTTATACTTACGTGTTAAATTTATGGGTTATAAAATAATGGGTGATTTTTAGGCATGGAATTATGTAATGTTTTTTGAGAGGCAGCTGGTCATAAAAGAGACTTACCATATCGGCAATAAAGGGACAAATGGCGCTTTTAATGTTGCTTATGGTGTGGACAAAAATTTTCTGTTGGGCTCAATGATCTCTATGGCATCATTATTGATGAATAATTCGAGCACTCATTTCTCTTTTCATCTTTTTACTGATTATTTTAATGAGGATTATCAAGCTAAGTTAAAACAATTATCAGCCCAATATCATTGTGATATTTCGGTATATTTAGTTGATTGTGACGAGCTAAAAAAATTACCGAGTACCAAAAATTGGTCATATGCAATGTATTTTCGCTTTCTTGCGCTTGATTTTATTCATATCGATGAAGATCGTGTGCTTTATTTAGATGCAGATGTTGTTTGTAAAAACAGTGTGCAAAAGCTTGTTGATCTCGTTTTGGATAACTATACAGCGGCAGTTGTAAAAGATGGCGATTCGAATTTTTGGTTTGAGCGATCCAAAACTTTTGAAGTTCCCGAAATATCCAATGGATATTTCAATTCTGGTGTGATGTTAGTCAATTTAAAAAATTGGCTAAAAAGTCATATTACAGAACGCGCGATGAAAATGCTGTCAAATCCAGAAACTCAAGCAAAGCTTGTTTTTCCAGATCAAGATGTGTTAAATATTTTATTATGTAAAGATATTCTCTTTTTAGATAATCACTACAATACACAAACCAGTATTAATTTTGAATTACAATGCAAAAATAATCAAAAATATCCTCATCCGATTATCGATGAAACCGTTTTTATTCATTATATTGGACCCACAAAACCCTGGCACATATGGGCAAAATACCCTGTCTCAGATTATTTTTATTTGGCGAAAAAGCATTCACCATGGCAAGATAGTCCACTCATCGGGGCTCTTTCAACAAGTTCTTTACGTTATCAGGCAAAACACCAGATTCATCAAGGAAAATATCTGCATGGAATATGGCGCTATTTAAAATATTTTTGTGCTAAGCTAAGGTAAAAATTATTGTAGTTATTCTTTCTTTGCGATTAAGAGCAGAGTGCGTTAAATATTAAGAGAATATATTATGGATAAAATATTTGTAACTAAGAGTTTTTTACCTCCTCAAAATGAATATTTAAAGTATATTGACAAAATTTGGCAAAATGGGCAATTAACCAATCAAGGTATTCTTTTGCAGGAGTTAGAACAAAAGTTAAAAATTTTCTTACAAGTAGAAAATTTGCATTATGTAACTAATGGTACTATTGCAATACAGTTAGCTTTTAAAGCCCTCGGTATTGAAAGTGGTGAAATTATAACAACACCATTTTCTTATGTAGCAACAACATCCTCTATATTATGGGAACGTTGTACGCCTATTTTTGTTGATATTGAACCGAATAATTATTGTATTGATCCTGAGAAAATTGAAAAATTAATCACTAAAGATACCAAAGCAATACTGGCTGTTCATGTTTTTGGTTATTCATGTAATATCAAGCGAATAGAACAAATAGCCCAAAAATATAATTTAAAAGTGATTTATGATGCAGCACATGCATTTGGTTCGATATATTGCGATAAATCTTTATTAGATTATGGTGATATTTCTACGGTTTCGTTTCATGCAACAAAGCTTTTTCATACTGTTGAAGGGGGCGCTTGTATCGTAAATGATAAAGGTGTCAGTGATAATCTCGATTTGATTAAAAGATTTGGGCATAAATTTGACGACCATTTTCTGTTAGGAATCAATGGTAAGCAATCTGAATTTCATGCTGCGATGGGACTTGCTAATTTTAATTATATTGAAGAAATTATTGATAAAAGAAGAACACTTTCTCAACTTTATGATCGATTACTCGGCACGAGTATTGGTCGACCCAAAGAGCAAGACAATCTCAAGTATAATTATGCCTATTATCCAGTATTATTTAATTCGGAAGAACAACTGTTAGACGTTATGGATAAATTATCAGAAAACAGTATTTATATTCGAAGATATTTCTATCCTAGTTTAAATAAATTGCCTTATGTTGATAAACAGTCTTGCCCTATATCTGAAGATATATCCTCACGTATAGCTTGCTTACCTTTGTATTTTGAATTAGAGGAAGCCGATGTTCAAAGAGTTTGTGATATAATTCTCAAAGCGCTAATATCATAATATTTCTCCATCATGTTATCGAAATTATAATAGTGAAGCAAATGTCAAAAATAAAATTATCAATTTTATGTATTACTTATAACCATGAAAAATTTATACGAGATACATTAGATGGATTTATTGCTCAGAAAACAGATTTTGAATATGAAGTATTAATTCATGACGATGCATCAACAGATAATACAGCAAATATTATCCGAGAATACCAAGAAAAATATCCAAATTTAATTAAACCCATATTCCAAACTGAAAATCAATTCTCAAAAGGTGAATCAATAAGTAAAAAATTTAACTTTCCTCGGATCGCCGGGGAGTATGTGGCTATGTGTGAAGGTGATGACTATTGGATAGATACACTCAAACTTCAGAAACAAGTAAATTTTCTTGATGCTAATCAGGATGTTTATCTCTGTTTTCATCCAGTTAAAGAAATATATGAAGATCATTCAGTGGAACCTAACGTTTTTCCATCGGATTATAAAGTGCTTAACCGTCAAACTCTAGGATTAGCTGAATTATTAAAATATAATTTTATTTCAACAAGTTCTGTGATGTATCGTTGGATTTTGAAAGATAACGAATCATTATTTCCAAGTGGTATTATACCTGGTGACTGGTTTTTACATTTACTTCATGCCCAAAAAGGAAGAATCCATTGCCATTTAGATATAATGTCAGTCTATCGAAGACATCAAGGCGGTATCTGGTGGGAAAGGGATAAATCGAACAAATTTTATATTGATCACGGTATTAGATTAATTGCTTTTTATCAAGCTGTTGAAAAACAGTTTAATTGTGATAAGCAAAAAGAAATTATACTTTTTACTTATGAAACGCTTATCGCTTTTTTACAGCATTGTCGCTTTGAAAAAATCGAAGAGTTCAGTCAACGTTATCCTATTTTATATGAAAGATTTATCGCTAGTGGGTATGATAAATCTAAAATAAAAGCGCTCCAATATAAGAAAAAATATAATAAGTATAAAAAATTAGTTATATTATCTTGTGTTATTTATATATTCACATTTATTTTGTTGTTTTTAAGATAGTAGTTAATCAAACATTCATAAAAGGTATTCTGATGACTCTGGCGGTTATGCAACCCTATCTTTTCCCTTATTTGGGTTATTATCAACTTGCATATTGTAGTGATATGTTTTTATTTTATGATGATGTTAATTATATTAAAAATGGCTATATAAATAGAAATTACATTTTAACAAAAAATGGAATACAACGTTTTTCTTTACCTATAAATAGTGCGTCCAGTTTTTCTAAAATAAATAGCTTAATCTTTAATGATAATGATAAAAAAATTTTAATTGCAATCAAGCAATCTTATTCAAAGTCTCCCTATTTTTCAGATGTGTACCCCATGATTGAAGATGTATTTAAGTCAGACAACAGAAATGTTGCTCACTTAGCATCTCAGTCAATTATAAAAGTTTTTGAATATTTGAATATTGAATTTAAATATGATTATACTTCTAATCTTAATTATAATAGATCGTTATCAGCAAAAGAAAAATTATATCATTTTTGTAAAATATACAATTCAAAAATTTATGTTAATACTATTGGTGGTGAACATTTATATGATAAAAATGAATTCCATGAATATGGCATTTCACTGAAATTTATTATGCCTCCATCAATTGAATATCAGCAATTTAATAGTGATTTATTTATCCCTAATTTATCAATGATTGATTTATTGATGAATCTATCCTGTAAAGAAATAATCAAGCTATTAGGAAAGTATAATGTCAAATAAAAAAATTTTAATGATCGGCGCATCAGGTAGTCTTGGTGAAGGTATTTGTAATGAAATTTATTCTCAATATGAAATAACGGGAACTTATTTAAATAGTCAAAAAAGCTTGAAAAATATAAGTTTTTTAAAATTAGATATAACAAATCAAGCTGATTTCAGCTCACTAGAAGTTGACTTTGATTGTGTCATATTAATCGCTGGTGCTATGCCAGCAACTATGAAAGGTTATGATCCTAAAAAATATATAGATGTAAATGTTAATGGTACTTTGAATGTCTTGGAATATTGTCGCAAGAATAAAATAAAAAAATTAATTTATATTATGACTTTTTCTGATAGATACGACCATTTTTATAGTGGTGTTCCAATAAAAGCGAACGGTCCTGCATCTCTTAATTATACTGGTGATCACTCAATTTATTCTATTTCTAAGGTTGCAGCTTGTGAGTTACTTGAGCATTATCATCAAGAATATAATTTACAAACTATAATTTTTAGAATACCAACAGTCTATTGTTATGATGATAAATTTGACTACTATGTTAATGGGGAAATAAAAACAAAAGCATATATTAGAATGATAAAAAATGTGATGACAAAAAATGAAATTGAGGTATGGGGCGATATAAATAATGCGAAAGATATGCCTTATATAAAAGATTTTGCCCGTTTGATTTCTCTTGCAATTGAGCACGATTCAGCTCAGGGCATTTTTAATGCTGGCACCGGTAATCCGATAAGTTTAGATAATTTGGTCGATACAATAATTGAAGTCTTTTCGACAAAAAATAATTGTAGAAAAATATTTTTAGAAGAAAAACCTTCTCAACCCAATTTTACTTTTGATATGACTGAAACAAAAAAAGTGTTTGGTTATGAACCAAAATATAATTTAAGAAATATGCTGATTGATATTAAAAAGAATTTAAAATTTATTAAATAATATATAGATGATTAGTTATATCATTTATACCCTCAATAAATCACGTCGATAGAAGAATATTTAATTTAACTAAATTGCATATAAAAATAAAAATATTGACGATTTTGTTGGAGAGTATTTTGCTTATTGTTATGTTAAAAAATATACTATTAATGATATTACTATCAAAGTACACTTTGACACATTATTGATTTCCCCAAAAATATTGACTGATTTACCTTCAAGATTAATTCTATCTCATCGCTGACTGGCAGAATAGTGTATATCCTGCCTTGGCAAAAGATAGATTTAATCCCTTCTAACGATATTACTCTGCCACCACCGTAAAACGTTGACGAATATGCTGGGCATTTTCGGCTTCATCGATCATCGCAATCGCATAATCAGCATAGCTAATTTGGCTTTCACCTTTGTGATTGGTTAATAGCTCGTCATGGCCTATCATATAATGACCCGTTCGTTGACCATCTGCGACAAAGTTAGCGGCCGGGCTTAGATATGTCCAGTTGACATCATTACGTTTTTTTAATGCATCAAACGCCTTGCCCATACTCGATGCTAATGGTTTAAATGCATCAGGAAAATCGGGTGAATCGGCCAGACGCAGTGTATGTGCCTGATTTACATATAAACTGCCCGCTCCTCCGACGACGAGTAATCGATTGGGTTGCTCGCTTAAGAGATCAGCTAAATATTTTAAGCTGGTTTGATGTAAGGGGAGTGAATCAGGCGACCAGGTACCAAAGGCATCAATAATCACATCCTGATTTTTTAAATCATCATAAGTTAAATCAAATAGATCTTTGATGAGTGAATGTGCTTTTTTATCTATCGGCTGGGTCGCTTTACGCATCACAGCAGTGACTTCGTGTCCTCTGGCAAGTGCCTCTTTCATGATTAATTGGCCAGCTTTACCACTCGCACCAATAACGGCAATTTTCATTTGATATCTCCTCGCTATGCTCAGTTGATTTGTTTTTATCTTGGTCTATACTCAGCTTAGTACCTGCAGTTTCTATTGTAAAGTAGGTACCTAATAGTGGTATAGTTTCTATTAGGAAACTAATGGTAAATTAAAAGAGGATATCGATGTCTATATTGAATGAAAATCTTCCTGCTTGTCCGGTTGAAATGACGTTAATGCTGATGGGTGATAAATGGAAAGTGTTAATTATACGAGAGCTGCTTACCGGCACTAAGCGTTTTGGTGAACTTAAAAAATCACTCAATGGGATTTCCCAGAAGGTGTTGACACAGCATTTGCGGATGATGGAAGAGAATGGTTTGCTCAATCGTCAGGTTTATGCGCAAGTACCACCAAAGGTGGAGTATTCATTAACTGACGTTGGCCACAGCTTAAAACAGGTTCATGATGCGATGTGGCAATGGGGAGAAGCGTACAAGAAGCAGGTTGAAATCTGATCATCAATAAGTATTTTTAGTTTCCTCTTCGCTTGTTTTAAAAATAGTACCTAACATCGATAATTGATTGGTTCCTACTTACAATCGATATCAATGCTATTTATCATCTATCAAGATCATCTTGTAAAAATATAGCATAGACGTATATTGAATTGCCACAAGCGTGATATTTTCCGGTGTTAATTTACTTATTTTGGGTTGTTTTTTTTACATGCTTGCAAGATAATAATTTGGACTTTAATTGGATTTTTTTAAGTCTATAGCGGTTTTGATTGTTTTATCTGTCGTACTTTGACGAGCACAAGATAAGTCATTTATAACCGATATGACCAATTTAAAGTAAATATAATTTTAATGATAAGGAAAATAAAATGAAATTAACTTCTTTAGCAACCGTGGTAGCACTAGCCGCAGTTTCAGCTTCAGCATTTGCTGCTGATACTGGTTTTTATGTCGGCGGTAAACTGGGGGCAAGTTTGATGGAATCAAGAGCGGCACATGTTGATTCTTCATTTGCAGTAGGTGAGCCTGAAAATCTTTCCATAAAAAATAAAACCAAAACAACGTTCAATGTTGGTGCCAGTGTTGGTTATGATTTTAACGTTTTATATCAAGTACCGGTAAGAAGTGAGTTGGATTATACCTACCGCTCTGATGCCAAAATTAAAACCGCATTTTTAGACTCTGAAGATGGGGCTTATGATAGCCATTTTAAAATTAAAAACTCAACTTTAATGGTGAATAACTATTACGATTTCTATAATAGTTCTGATTTTACCCCTTATGTCGGTATTGGCTTGGGTATGAGTTTTAATAAGTATAAATTTAATGAAGCGGACGATTCATTCTCTAAAAATAAATTTGCCTGGGCTGGTATGGCGGGTGTGAGTTACAAAATTGACGATAACCTAACTGCGAATGTTGAATATCGTTATTTGGATAGTGGTAAAATTAAATATACCGAGAGTGATGGTAAAAATTATACAGATAATTTCTCGGCTAAATTACGTAGTCATGATTTAAGTGTGGGTCTTCGTTACACATTCTAATACTGCGTGATATCACGTTGAGTGCAATTTAATTTGTATCTCTCAATGCTGAGCATGTCATTAATGAAAGTAAATATTAGAGAATTGTTGAAAATTTTCTGAAGATAAGACCAATAACAAACCAGCGCAAGCTGGTTTTTTTATGGTTAAATATCACTATCCAACCGTTTTTACTATTCAACTCAGCTGTCTCCATATTGGATGCTATCGATACGGATTTTTTACGCGATGATTTTTCATTAAATTTAATTTCGATGTTATTTTCATCGATTGAATGGATATCTGCTGTGATTTTCAGCAAAAAATAGGTATTCATACCAATAGTGCGCTTTTAATTGACAACCTAATGACCATTTATTACATTACAGGCGGGTTTTTTAAGGCACTTTACTGGATTTGCTTGGCATTATTGGCGCTTTGACGTTGGCTAAAAATGTCAGCGACGATTTTTATGACTTGCTCAGCCAACTCATTGCGTTATCAGTCAAATAACATACATCATTATCATCATCTAACCACCCATCGAATAACCCGCGTGCCACGACAACAGCCATAGGTATAAAAAAATATATGACACAAATTATCGACATTGATATCTACAACACTTTAGTCTGTACCTGTTTGGTGCTCTTATTTGGACGCGTGCTGGTTAATCGTATTAGTCTGTTTCAACAATTTACTTTACCTGCACCGGTGGTCGGCGGCATTTTAGTTGCGGTTATCTTGCTCTTTGTGAAGCTCTATCTGAATATACAGATTAATTTTAATGGCGATATGACTTCACCGCTTATGCTGATGTTCTTTGCGAGTATCGGTCTGAATGCCAATGTTCGGCAATTAATGCTTGGTGGCCGCATGATAGTGCTATTTTTAATCGTGGTCATCGGCTTACTGTTTCTACAAAATATTTTAGGCATTGGACTGGCGACCCTGCTTGGCGAAGATCCGCTGCTTGGGTTACTCGTTGGTTCAATTACGTTATCTGGTGGGCATGGCACTGGCGCTGCCTGGGGCGAAATCTTTGCTAATCAATATCATTATGCGTCAGCACTTGAGGTTGCGATGGCTTGTGCAACACTGAGCTTAATTTTAGGCGGCTTAATTGGTGGACCGATTGCGCGTTTTTTAGTGGAGCGCCGTCAGCCATCAACCGAATCTGATCCATTAGCCAGCGCTGATAATTTAACCGCCTTTGAAG